>NC_008530.1:631453-947180 GCF_000014425.1 Lactobacillus gasseri ATCC 33323 = JCM 1131
TGGGCTTAAAGCAGTATAGAGAAGTTAAGTACCATAAAGTTAACGTCCCAGCCCCTCCAAAACCTAAACCAAGACCAGCTCCTCCTAAGAAGTTAGGCATTGGTTCAATTGTAATTGTAAATGGCCGGCTGCGCTTAGACAGTTATGGAAGTGCGCCGGGTGTATATGAAAATAATGTAAGAAGACGAATTACTTATTTAGCGCCTGGGCATCCTTTTCCAATTCATGTTGCTTTAGTGAATGGAGGACCTAGAGGTTGGGTTAGACAGAGTGAAGTGAGATTAGCATGATTACCAAACTTCAAATTCTAAAACACGATAATGGTGGCGCTAGAATTGGTGTCGAAATCAAGGACATGGTTAAAAATCTTAAGTGGGTAACTGACTTAAATTACTCTGCTGGAGAGCTAACATTTGATATTGTGAATGGCAAAGATCCAATAATTCCAGCGATGGGGGCAATTGTAGACTTTGCTTGGGATAATAAAGATATTTTCTGGGGTTTCGTTTTCAGTGCTGAATGCACGTCAGACACTACAGTGAGCGTTAAAGCTTACGACTTTGAAAGATATCTAAAGAGTGAAGGTTCAGTCGTCTTTCAATCAGGGACGCTTGGAGATAGATACAGTAATGTTTGCCGCCGTTTCGGTGTACCATTTCATATCAAGGAACAGCCAACTTACAGAGTGCCTGCGGAAGTTTGTGATGGTAAGACAGGATTTGACATGATTAAGAGCGCAATAGATAAGACATACTCTGCTACTGGCGAAATGTACTGCATTGTTGCTAATCATATGTATATCGAACTTAGAAGAGCGCCTATTCCTACAAGAACCCTCTTAGTTATTGATACTCAAAACACGATGAGTGATTACACTTACTCTGAGAGTATTGATAATGCTGCTAACGTGGTTCAAGTTGTTCAAAAGAACACCGATAATTCACAGACAAAAACAGCCACTGCTACTTCCGAAACTGGAGATGATCCAGCTACTACAAGTTTTACGATTGCCTCTGCTAGGGGTAATACGATTAGAACTTGGGGACAGATTGTTAAAGTGGTCAATGCCAAGAACAAAGCAAACTGGGCACAGATGGTTCAACAAGCTAATGACGAGTTGAAAAAGCGCAACGTTTCAGAAAGGAAATTAACGCTTGATTGTATGGGCGATACTTCTCTAATTGCAGGTGCTGGTGCTAACGTCAAAATTAAAGATTTTGGCAAGACTTGGACTAATTGCCCTATTTTGAAAGCAACTCATAACTTCGGGACAGATTACACTTGCAGCTTAGAAATGAAAGTAGGTACAAAATGGCAGGAGAACAGCTTATAAAAATGTTGACGGAACGGGGCGGTAGTGACTCTGAGTATTCCGATGTTATCTATGGACGTGTTATCAGTATTTCTCCGTTAAAGGTACAAATTTCTAATTCAATGATTATTGACGATAATTTCATTGTATTGGGAAAGCACATTGGAAGCTTTTCAATGAGTGGTAGTTTGACGACTACAGAGGAAAAGAAAGGCAAGGACGGAGAAAAGCCTAAGACAGAAAAGACCACCAAGCCTGCTACTTTTACTTTTGATAACTCTTTAAAAGTTGGCGATAGGGTAACTATGATCCGTGCTGATGGTGGTCAACAATTCTACTTATTTGAGAGAGAGGGTGGTTAATTTGGATAATGAAGAAAATCAAAATCCGACACTAACCTTTCAGATTGCTAATGGCAGAATACGTAATAAGTTCGATGGCTTAGGTGCTATGGTTCAAGCTGTAGATAAGATCTTAAAAACAGAACGTTTTGTTTTTCCAATTTATACCGATCAATATGGCAATGATTTAAATGACTTGCTTGGTAAAGACTTAGGCTATTCCAAAGTTGAAGCTGAGCGAATGGTCAAAGAAGCATTACTAGCTGATGAGCGTGTAATCAAAGTCGATATTACTAGTATTAATGAAACAAGCCCCAATACTTTAACTCTTACTGGAGAATGTCAGACTAGTTACGGAAATATACCAATAGAAAGTGAGGTAAGCATTAAGTGAGTCCAAATGAACTAATTACTGAATTTCAGAATAAAGATTATGACTACTTTTTAAGAAAAATGCTTGATGCTGTGCCTGATAATATTGACAAGCGTGAGGGTTCAATAATCTATGACGCTTTAGCTCCTGCTGCGTTAGTTATGGGGCAGCAATCCTTAGATATGGCTAATGTAATCAAAGAAACTTATATCAAAACAGCCTCTGGAGAGTTCCTAGACTATCGAGCAATTGAACATGGGACAAGTCGATATCCTGCTACTCAAACAGAAGCTAAGGCTAAAGTTTTAAATGACAAGAAAGAACCGTTAGATAATGTTCAAATAGGCGATAAGTTTGCCAGCATTGGCGACTCACCCATTTTTTATGCTGTGACAAAAGTCAATGATGACTTGACTGTTGAATTAACAGCAGAAGTTAAAGGTTCAAGCGCTAATAGTTATATCGGGCAGATTTTACCTGTTACTCCCAACGACTTGCTTTCATGGGCTGAAATTACAGAAATTACAGCTCCTGCAAGGGATGTAGAAAGTGACGACCACTTAAGAGCAAGATTGCTGAGTTCTCAAAGTTGGATTGCTTACGGTGGTAATGTGGCTGATTACTTAGATATGACTAGCAAGATTGATGAAGTTGGAGCTGCGCAGATTTATCCAACATGGAACGGCGGGGGAACTGTCAAGGTAGTTATCTTGAATAACGACCTAATGCCTGCTAGTGCTAGTTTAGTACAGAAAGTTAAAAATATACTTGACCCAGAAGATAAACAAGCAGAGGGTTATGGATTAGCTCCAATTGACCATGCTGTAACTGTGACTGCTCCTGAAGAATTAATTGTAAATGTTGATATTTCAGTAAAACTTGATGATACAAAAGTAACACGGTATGTGAAAGACAGCATTACTAAAGCAGTTGAGGGCTACTTCCAATCATTGAGAAAGGACTGGGCAGATATCAATCAAAAACTTGGTAGGGGTTATGAAGAAACCATATATCGTTCTAAGATCCTGTCTCAAGTTATGCTGACGGAAGGTGTGGTCAATGCTAAACTTCCATCTTTGAACGGGCGGGACGCAGACATTGACTTAGTTTTTAATAATTCCAAGTCGCAATTGCCAGTAGTCGGGACGGTGACAATTAATGAGCAATAAATATGAACTTCTAAATTACATGCCTGATTATTATGAGGGCGTGTATGAAATGAAGGAACTTCTTAAGTCTGAAAGCGTAACGCTAAAAGACTTGGAAAGTAGCCATTTGCGGACGTTACTAAATGAATTTGTTTCAACAGCTGATGCTAAAGGTATTTCGCTTTTTGAAAGCCAGCTAGGCATAGTTCCAGATGAAAACGATACTTTGGAAATGCGTAGAAATAAGGTCTTGATGTATGTATTACCACCAAGACCGATAACAATTAGATTTTTCAGAGATATGCTGAACAACGTTAACCTGCCAGTGAAAATTGATGTTAATTACGGTGCAAGAGCTGTTGTAGTAACTGCTAAATCAGCTGAAATGACAAGTAATCAAATTAACTATTTGAAGTATCTGTTGAATGTTTATTTGCCAGCTAATCTCTTGTATCAAGTAAAGATTTTGCTAAACGCTGCAAAGGTTTTTGATGATTTGAACTTGGGCATTGGTAACGTGGTAAAAGCAGCGAGCATGGCAAAAGCGAGTCCCAACCAAGTATTTAACTAGTGAGGTGATGAGATGTCAGAATATAATAAGACAATTATAACTAATGAGGGTATTGATTTGGCCCGTAGAGCTAACAAGGGTACGGCAACTTTTTCTTTGACGAGAGGTGTTTCATCAACTGATAACTTATCGGAAAAAACAGTTGAAGAGCTTCAAAACTTAACCCAGTTACCAAGTATCCAGCAATCAGTGAAGTTGAGTGATGTAGGAGATACGTCTGATAATTCAGATACTGTTTTAGGTGTTAGAATGACCTTTGATAACCAGAATTTGAAGACTGGTTATAATGTGCATACTGTTGGTATTTATGCAAAAGAACCAGATAAAAATGAAATTCTTTACGGTATAGCTACAGCTAAGACACCTGAATATATCCCAGATTTTAGTGAGCAAACTTTATTTAAGTTTGATTTTTTGATGTATCTAGTAATTGGTAGAACTGATAAGGTAACTGTTGAAGTTAGTCCGGATGATGTTTATCGTAAAAAGGAAGTGTATAGCAAGTCCGAGGTTGATACAGCTGTAGCAAAACTTGATAAAAAAAACGCTGAAATCGTTAAGAGCTTAAGCGATTATAAATTGGAGAACTCTACTTATCACACAAACTTTGAGAAAAGCGTAACTGATAGGCTGGGTACTAAAGCTGATAAAACTACTGTAGAACAGCAACTTGGAACAAAGGCTGATAAATCAAATACTTACACCAAAGATGAAGTGAATAGTAAAGTAGCTCCTAAGGCAGACAAAGGCTATGTAGACAGCGAATTAAACAAGAAAGCCGATAAAGCTACTACTTACACCAAGACAGAAGTTGATAATAAAATCGCTGGTCAGGTTAAGTCGGTAAATGGGCACACTGCTAATGCCAGTGGTGCAGTAACCTTACCAACTTTAACAGCTAATGTGCTTACTGGCTATGATGTAAAGAATAAGGCTGCTACTTTTGATAACAACGCTCATTTTGACGCAAATGGGCTTTTTTCAAGATGGACTGTAGATCAAGGCGTTATCGGACAACTTGCTGATGCAATTAATGCAAAGTTACCCATTGAAGCAGGAGATCCTAATGGAGACTTGTTAGATTATGCTGGTAATAAAATTGTTTACTGGAATGGTAATGGTGACGGGGTTAAGAACTTGCCACCAATGAACAATAAGAAATGGTTCTTTGCAGTCAAACTATTCTATCTGGGTTGGGGTTCAGTTACTGTTGTAGATCAAGACGGTAGTTATTGGTTGAATACTAAGAATGACGATATTTGGACTGGTTGGCGTTCAGTAATCACAAATGAACATCTTAAAAAGTTAAAATTTGTAAAGCAATCATTAGATCAAAACGGTAATATTTTCCAAGATACTAAGTTTGTAACTCAAGAGGCAGACGGAACATATAAGATTAACATTTTTGATAGCGACTGGACTGCTAATAAGGTTTCATGGCTGTTAAATAATACCAAGTCTTACAGCATTCAAAATAATACTGATTTGAATAACGTTAAGAATACGGGGTTCTATAATGCGGCAGGTCCTTCCGGATTAAAAAATTCTCCTGTGTCAGCTTGGTTTAGTATGTCCGTAAATGCCAATCAATGGAACGGCCAACAAACTCTGTATGATACAAATAGTGGTCAATTATATGTGAGAACGTGGAATTCAACTAGATTTACAGATTGGCAAAGAATAGCTAATGCTGGCGACTTAACTAATCAGAGTATTACATCAATTACTGATTATGATGTAGCTTCCGAAGGCTGGCATAACACCCAAGTTGGAAAATTTGATCCATCAGGACACTTTGCTAATTTATTAGTTGATGCTGGAGCTTTGAAGCCGATAGCAGAGGCAATCAATAACCTGAATACCAATTTAACAACTATGCGAACTGAGTTAATGAACTTGAAGAAGAGAACTGATTACAATACTCCTCAAGGAGAGTTCAATAATACCACTGTAAATCTTAATAACTTAAGAAGCACAGGAATGTATCGTCTTTCAAATTGTCATGTTCAAAGTGGACCATATCCAACCGATAATGCGCACTGGGTTTACGTTAAAGTGACAGTATTTGATGCTAATACTGTGTATCAAACGCTTTACGAAGGCGACAATATGTATGGACGAAAGTCTTCTAGCCCGACAAATTGGGATCAATGGCATCAATATTTGAATAAAACTGTTTAATCCTTAGTTAAACTAAGGATTTTTTTATGGAGGAAAATTATGGAAGCAGAAAACTTTTTAGATTTATTAAAACAAGTCGTTGCTGATGGGAAAATCAGCTTTTATTACTTCTCTGATCCAACTAGTCCAATTACAGCTCTTCATCACTTGGAAATTCCTTATCCAGGAGAGCTTAGTCCTGTAGACTTGCCTTACCGCTGGCATGCAGAAAAGCCTAGTGAGGATTTAATTGATGCAGTTTGGGACGATGACTCTCATAGTTGGATTGAAAACAGTGATAAATCTCAGCCAGCTTTAATTGCTAAGTTGCAAGCAAGTAATGCAGCTATGCAAAAGAAAATGGAAAACTACGAAGCAGCTAAGATTAAAGATGCTCAAAATAATGATAAAATCGTTCAAGCTTTAAGTGGCGTACAAAAGGGACAAGCACAAACTACAGCAGTTCTTGCTCAACTTGTGCCAATGGTTCAACAACTTTCCAAGTCAGTAAACACACCAGACAAACCAAATGCAGCTGATGAAACTAAGAAAAAAGAAGGTGCTGAATAATGTTTGATTTTGATTTCAGTTCTATCTATTCAAACCTTGAAAGTTTATGTAAATCATCTCTAGACAATGGGTATTTCACAGACAACACAATTGCGGGATTTGTTCAGCAAGGAACATTTGATGCAGATGGATATAAGAGAATTACGGGTGATGATTATGTTGCAGGAGATCAAAATACTGTGGCAAACGGCTAAACTTAATTTACTTCATTTGATTTTGGGAAGTTTGCTTACAGCTTTTGGAATTGTTCTTTTAGTGAACGATTCCTTTTTTTATTGGCCACCAGAATGGCAATGGCTCTTCAATAATGACTTAGTCGATGCCTTTGCAATCATAGTTGGTATTGGCTTAATTGCATTTGTTTTTGCTGGTGGAAGAAGTCAACTTGCTAATGCCGTGTTACTAGCTTGTTCAGCATTCTTTTTGATGATGTTAACAGTATTGCAACTGGGGCATGTTTTGGTCATGCACGACTATAGCAGATTGCTTTCAATTATTGCACTAATCGGGTGGCTACTAGTAATTCAGTATTTAGCAGTATTTTCTAAGACTGTAAGACGACGAAAGTAGGTAATAAGAAGTGCAAGACTGGGCTAATTTAATCCGTGAAATAGCACTTCTTTTTTCTGGTTTTGTTGCAGGGCTTACTGCTTGGAACGCTTTACGCAAAACAAGCCATGAAGTTTCAAAAGATGATAAAGAAGAACTGAGGGCTGACCGTGACTTATATAGAAATCGGTGGCTTGAAAGTGAGAAAGCTTTTGATGAAATTGATGCAGAAAATGACAAGTTGCGCAAGAAGGTTAAACGGTTAGAAAACAAGATAGATGATTTTAAAGAAAACGAGGACAGAAAATGAGCTTTGAACAAATTGGCGATATGTTAGTTGTTGCTGTATCAGTAGTTATAGCAATCATCTTTTATGTTTATTCAAAAAATAAGATTGCTATTGATAAAAAAGCTATGCAAGGCGATGCACTAGCTAAAGCTGAAAAAATGATTGCTAATTCAGCAAATGCAATCGTATATCAAACTGAAAAAGAGGGCGGTTCAGGTAAGGATAAGCTGTTAGCAGCTTTTAATTACTTAATCGCTATTTTAGATTTGGCGCACTTACCGCATCCCTCAACAGCTTATATCAAAGGCGAGATTGAGAAGTCGGTTACTACGATGAAGCAAACGAAAAACTTTGTTGATAGTATGCAAACACTGACTAAGGAAGACGATGCAGCCAAACAATTGAAAAGTAAGACCATTGTTGGCGAATTGAAAGAAGTAAAGAAGTAGGAGGTAACTATGGTTGAAGTAGCTAAAAGAAGTTACGGTGTAGATGTATCAAGTCATAACAACGGCAATTATTCCGGATCGAAATTTGCCGTTGTTAAAGTGTCAGAGGGCTTAGATTATCGTAATCCTAAAGCACAATCTCAAGTATCTACTGCAAGAGCTAATAGTATGTTGCCAATGGCTTATCACTATGCGAGGTTTAGTGGCAATAGTAACGTAGCAATTCAAGAAGGTAACTATGCAGTTACTTCTGCAAAAGCTGTTGGTCTTGAGGCAGGTACTTACTTAGCTTGTGACTATGAACAAGGAAGTGGAAACGAAACTAGAGGAGATCGTGAAACTAATACGACTGCTATCTTATCTTTCTTAGATACTATTGTGGGTGCTGGTTATAAGCCTTTACTATACTCAGGCGCTTATCTTATGAGAGACAAAATTAATACTTCTAGAATTTTAGCCAAGTATCCTAATTGTTTGTGGGTAGCAGCATATCCATCAGGTAATGGTACTGCGGTAAGTGAACCAAACTTTGGCTACTTTCCATCAATGAACGGAGTAGCAATTTGGCAATTTACCGATAACTGGCGTGGGTTAAATGTTGACGGAAACATCAGCTTGATTGATCTAAAAAATGATAGCAAACCAGTAGCTCAGCCATCTGTTGCACAATCAGCATCAGAAAAAACATGGACTGATGTACAAGGTATGACTTGGCATGAAGAACATGGTACTTTCATCACTGGTGGAGCGATTAATCTTCGCTGGGGCGCTAATACGCAAAGCACACTGATTACCACCTTACCAGCAGGTTCAGAAGTTAAATACAATGCTTGGGCTAGAGATAGTGCTGGGCGTGTATGGTTACAGCAACCGAGAGAAAATGGTAAGAATGGCTATTTAGTTGGTCGTGTCGGCAGTGAGCCGTGGGGAACTTTCAAATAATTTAATATAATTCAAAAGCCGCTCTGGAGATGTTTCTCTGGAGCGGCTTTTTGCATACAACAAATTTTCTATTATTTTAACTATGTTTTCTTGTTACAATTTTACTTACAATATGTTATACTTAACTTGCAACAAGTTAGGAATTCTAAAATTCAATGAACTCAAAAAGCATTACCTGATCGCTACAAAAGGTAATGCTTTTTTTATCGCTTGACGCAACCTATCAAACGTTGAGGGTGGAAATGCGACTATTTATGTTTTTTGTTGTTACGCCGATCATCCAGCCAGTGATCGAATAGTGATTTCACCATTCCCACAAGAATTGGAGCTACAACTAAAGTTAGAAAATCCTTCAACGAACTCACCTCCTTTCAAGGGGAGGCAATAGTCGCTGAAATAATTATAACAAAATTAGATGTATAGTATATGTAGAAAATGAAACTATAAGTAATTATCAACTGACCCCCGCTGTGACCCCCAAACTTAAAATAGAATAAATTCAAATAAAAGAAAAAGTACCATATCTCAGGCACTTAAAAGCATAGAAAATCATATAAAATCAAACGATTTGGTCTCCTAAACTGTAGAGGTGAGTTCGAATCTCACCGGGGTCATATTGATGTAGAGCTATTTGTGGGACTTTATAAATAAACAAAAATTAAATTTGACCCCCAAATGACCCCTAAGCAAGTTAATCTTCAATTTTTTTGGATAATACATCGTTGATTTTTTTATTAACTAATTCTCTGTGCTTTTCAAATTCATAGGCGTATGTTTCTTCTGTAGTTTTAGTTGTAGCATGTCCTAGGCGTTGTGCAATGTCATAAGTAGAAATATCAGCTTGAAGCAAAAGAGCAACTTGAGAATGTCGTAAAGAATGAGGGTGGAAATCATCGGCTGAAATACCTAAATTTTTTAGTGCAGTTCTAAGACATTCTGTTAAGCCCTTAGATCCGGGTAGGCATCTATGCGTCTTTGACCAGAAAACTTTGGTTTTATGATTATTTTTTAATTCTTGAATACAATCCATCATTTTAGACGGGACACTCACAATTCGTTGAGATGACCCGTTTTTTGTTGGTCCATAATCTTTTTGAGTATATACCCAACTTTTTTCTACAGTAATGAGATTGCTTTTTAAGTTAATATTATCCCATGTTAATCCTGCAACTTCGCTTTCTCTTAAGCCCGTTAGGAGCATTAACATTAGCATATATGAGGAAGAATACTGAGGTTTCCTATGGTCGTAAAGATATTTATATAGTCTAGGAATATCTTTGTCTTGTAAATAAGTAACCTTATAGGCTTTATCTTGGTTATAAGCTAGTGAAATATCGTCAGTAAAGTTTCTTGTTATTATGCCGTCATTAATCGCAGAACGGATACAAGCTTTGATAATATTATGAAGTTTACGCATGGTCGTCTTAGCATGGTCTTTTCCAAAATCATTTATAAACTGCTGATAGGTGGTTCTTTTTATTGATTTGATTTTGGTAGCTCCAAAGTAGTTTCTAATCCGTTTACCTTGCAATATATATTCAGTTAATGTATTAGGTGCTACAGAATTACTTTGACCGTTTGGAGTACCTTTGTATGTCTTTACCCAATTATCGTAATAATCGGCGAAAATCGGGTTTTCTGTCACGTTAACACCATCGCTTACTTGGACTGCTAATTTATTATCTTTTTTTTCAGCTTCACGTTTATTTTTAAATCCTCGGCGGGTAATATAGTGACGTTTGCCATTTACATCGTACCAAGAACGCTTGATATACCATGTTTTTGATTTATTATCCTTATAAACAGACATTTTTAATCCTTTTTTTCATTAGAAATTTTAAAAAGCTTCAACAATGTTTGATAATCTTCATCACAAATATCTTTCTTTTCTCCATAAGGATCGCATGCGAAAATTCCTAATCTTCTAAGTTTCTCTCGATTGGTTAACATTTTTGTCACCTCCTTTCAGAACACTAGTTCTATCTGATCGTAAAAATAAAACCAGCGTTAACTGGTTTTAAAACTATTTCAAATCGGTTTGAGTCTTAGAGGTTAATGCACCATTCTCAAATGTAAGAGAAGCAAATGCACCGTCAGCTTTTCCTTTAATACCGGTGTACCATAATCCCGTAACCGTCTTAGTACCAAGAAGAAGAGACTCGTTCAAGCTGTCAGGTTCCCCATATTTTTTAACGATATCATCATATGTGGCGCCGTCTTGAATACTATTAAAAGCCGCAAGATCTAATTTTTCATCACGTTTTCCCCACTTAAAGCCAGTGATGTCCTTAGTAACAGCCTTATCTGGCTCAAATTGAACGGTAACAGTAACAGCGCCTTTATTCCAGATATAAGATTTTGTCTTATAACTATCTACGGTAGTGGTATCAGTTGTATTAGCTTTTCCCAGTAACTTTTCTACATCTTGAATAGTGGAACCGCCTTCACCATGATTGCTTAATTCACCAACTTTAATTTGATCGAACTTTTCTCTCAACTCTTTATTTTGAGAGATAGTTTCATTCTTTTTCTTTTTTTGGGAAGTTTTAGCAGAATCGCTTTTACTACCGCTATTAGATGAACAAGCTGACATAGACAAGCCAAGTAGGGCAAGTCCGGTAGCAGCAACTAAATATTTCTTTTTCATAAAATCCTCCTATGAGCTAACCTTAACATCAGCTTTTTAAGTCATCAGTCTTGGACTATAAAGGTTAAAATAGTAAGTCATTATTGCTTTCAAATTTTTGGGCAACCACTTTTTTCAATCTCTCAGGAATTCCAAACTGTAGCATAAATTCTCCAGGGTCTTCACAGGTATATCCTTGGGAAGAAGCATAATTCCAGATGAGATCTAATCCATATAGATCAGCTTGATCTTCCTTAAAAGCATCATCATTGCGATTAAAAGCACGATGTTCTTGCCATTTATAAGTATGGTCATAGTACATAACACCTTTATCGCCATTTATATAATGCCCTAATTCGTGAGCAGCCATGAATGGAATTTCTGGTGGATTCCACCAGTTTGTATTAATAATGATAGTTTTTTGTTTAGGAAGATACCTAGAACGGAAATGTCTGTCTTCTAAGCGGGATAGTATGTAAGAAAGATGATGATCTTCAATTAAATTACAAATATAGATTAGCAAATCATTATTGTACATGGCATTACTCGTAGTGAACGTCTCCATCATTCTTATGTCTTTCAAGAATTGCTTTGATAACGTCCATATCTTCTTCTGAAACAGGGCGTCCACCGTAACTAAGAACGACAGGATCTTTTTCTAGGTCAACGGATTTAGGCTCACTAGTTTTATCTGAACCTAATAAATAATCAGCTGACACATCAAAGTATTCAGCTAGTTTAGCTAAAGCACCGCTTGAAGGCTCAGCTTTCCCATTTTCCCATTTAGTAATAGTTTGTTGAGATACATGTAATAATTTGCTTAGTTCTGTTTGTGAGAGTCTATGAGATGTCCTCAACTCACGTATTCTATCGCCAATCATGCTCTTCAACCTCCGTTTATCAACTATTGTACTTAAATTATAATACTTTATACATATTTTTAACTTAAAAAGTAAAAAAAGTAGTAAAAAGTGTTTACATTATAAACTATGATGTATATAATATATATGTAAGTTGATAAAGGAGTTGATAAAATGAAGCGGGAACTTAAAAGCTTACGAGTTGGAGCTGGGCTTACGCAAACTGAATTAGCAAAGCGATTAGGCGTTACTAATGTTACAGTTTCAAGGTGGGAGAGAGGAGAAGCAATTCCAAAGCCCAAGTATATTAAAGCCATGGCAAAATTATTTAATATCAAGGGGCAGGATATTTTTTTAAATTTAATTACTACTAAAGCTTATAAAGTTGCTACAAAATAGAAACAAATAGTGATAATAAAGTAGGTGATTAAATGCCTGAGCTAATTAATAAAGATGCTCTCATAGTTATCTTTAAGCCGATTATCAAAGCTTTATTTGATAAGGAAAAGGAAGAAGCAGAGGGCGCAACAATTAACATTGATGAGTTCCGAAAAAAGTATTGCGGAGGTAAAGGTCAAGAGTGGGTAAGGTTGTATGTTTTCGATAAGTTTAAAAAGGAAATTGATTTCGAAAATGGTGGTTTTGTAGTTAACCCACACAACGGCAAGAAAACAATCATTTTTAGAAAAGACGCTAAAAAGTGGATTGAAGAAAACTATCACCGCATTGATTGGAATGCAAGTATTAAGAAAGATTTTGGGAGGTAGAAAAATGATAAAGGTTACAACGGGCGATGTAATTAGACAATTGGTATCAAGAGGCGTATTCGAGTGGAAGAAAGATGCTGAATATCAGATTGGCATCAAAGATGAACAGATTGTTGTTAACAAAGATGGATCGGCTGAAATTGCCTATCTAGGTAACACCTTAGAAAGTGTTATTCAGTTAGCCGATATGTTTAAAAAGGTAGGTACTAAGGAACAGCAAGAGCAAATTAACGCAGCACTTACAGATTTAGTAACGATTGGAGATCGCTGGAATGAAGCGTAAGAAGACAGATTGGCTGGTTGCAATTGTGTGTTCAGAAGTAATTGCAGCAGGGGTTATATGTATCACTATGTTGGGCTATTACTTCTGGAGAATATTCCTTTAAAGGAGGTGGGATAGATGACATTAGAAGCAAGATTAATCAGCAATAGCAACGCATTTTTTGCTAGACAAGATAAGTCACCACTAGATGTTGATGAGTACCAGAAACAATTCGAAATTGCTTTAATGCAACAAAAAAAGCCGTTACCGACTGCAAATCAGTAACGACTAATCAAAGGTTTTATAAATTAAATTACTAAGGAGTATTTTACCACAATGGTCGAAATTATGACACCCGTACAAGCTGCCACTTATAGAGAGCAGCGATTGAAAAAAGAACAAAGAAATTTAGCAAAACAAGGTATTAGTTCAGCAATGGAAGGCAAAAGCCTTGTAACCATTGGTGATGCAAATCAGGATTATTTAAGTTTTAAACATTTCGTTACAGCTCAAATTTTTAGATTGGGTATCGATACTTATATGGGTCTTACAGGTTGGGACGACAAAAGAGAATTAATTGAAGAGCTTGCCAGTGTAGAAGATCCCAATGATGATCTTTGGAAAGAGGATGTACTAGATTATTTTGACGGATTTGAGGGGAACTACTGATGAAAGAAATTTCAACAAAATTAGATGAAACTAGTCCTGATTATAAAGTTAAATTTACTCCAGCCTCAATTGAGTTTGACGATTATGGAAAGCTTAAAGAAGAGACAGATGAAATATATAAGAGATATAACGGCTATGTTGTTGTTCCTGAAAATCTAAAAGGGGATAGAGCAATTGCTGCTGATTTAAATAAAAAAGCTAAGGCTTTAAAGGCTGCTAAAAGTACTGTTAGAAAGCAAGCATTAAAACCCTTAGATGAGTTCAATGAGCAGATGGACGCCTTAATTGATGAGATTACAGATGTTTCTGGTCAAATTCATCAAGGATTGAAGGACTATAGAGAGCAAGGTATTAAGTTAAGACACGAAGCTAATATTAAGCACATCGACAAAATGGCTGAAAAGTTTGGTCTTACTCATGAAGATATAGCCTATGACGCTAAATGGGATAACAAGTCTAATAACTGGAAGAAGATTGAAGAAAACATCAATCAACTTTTAGAAAAGGCAGCACAAGAACGTGATTTCAAAAATGAAAAAATCACTTTAATTACAGAAGCTGCTGAAAAAGAGCAAATTTTACCAGATAGTTATATCAATTTGATTGATGATCTAACTATTTCTGAAATATTAGCTCGAATTAAGAATGATGGAAAACGTCAAAGAGAACTAAGTTTAAAAAAAGATGAGCCTATCAAGCAACAAGTTAAAGGCAATTCAGTAATTGATACGACTACTGGAGAAGTAGTTGGCGAAACAAAAGTTGCTTATCTAAAAATTACTGGATCAGATGAACAGATGAAAAAGTTAGTCGAATTTATAAAAAGTCAAGGATTAAAAGTAGAACCAATTGAGAGGTAATAAAGATGGAGTTTGTCGGAGAAGTAAAAGATCGTGCAAGTTGGGCATTACACTTCGCACAAGTTAAAGCTAATATCAAACAACCACAAAGAAGTCATAAGGTTCAAGTATCAGGAAAAACTAAAACTGGTAAGCCTTATACGTATGAATACAAGTATGCAGACTTAGCAGACGTTGATAAATCAGTTATGGAAGCCACTAAAAAAGTTGTTGATGATAAAGGCAATGTACAGTTTACTTACTTTTTTGATGTTAACAACACGGATCAAGGTGTAGATGTACAAACCATTCTAGTAGATGTATCTGGCTTTTATGCTGTCACAAATAAAGTTTGGTTTAAAAACTTTAATGTGGGAGACGCACAGAAAACAGCTAGCTTAATCAGTTATGCTAAGCGTTATTCCTTAAGTGCAGCTTTTGGAATTGCTAGTGAAGATGACGATGATGCGCAGGACGTAAAAAATATTGAAGAGCCTAAAGTCTTATCTAAACAAGAGTTAGATAATTACACGGTTTACTATAACGGAATTAAAGCTAATCTAGCTGAATTATATCAAGAAGCTGTAGATGGAATTGCTGATGCTCAAGATTGGATTAGAGGATCACATACTCCGCAGGACGCCCAAGCCATTTATCAGTTAAATCAAAGTTACAAACGGCGTGAAAAAGATAAGCAAGAGGCTTTAAAGAAAGCCGAAGAGGAAGCTAAAAAAGAAGAAAAATTAAGAGAAGCACAGCGAAGTGAAGAGAAGCCAAAACAAGAAGATGTATCCAATTTATTCGGAACATTACCTGCTGACGGGGAATACATCAAATAGGAGGTCAAAATGGGTAGAAGAATGTACAGCGATAAGATTGTTGAAACTGATAAATTCTTAGATATGCCCGTATCTAGTCAAAATCTATATTGGCACTTATGTATGCACGCAGATGATGATGGATTTTTAGGAAATCCTAAAACTATAGTTAGATCAATTGGTGCACAACAAGACGATTTAAAAATTCTAGTTGAAAAGGGATACGTAATTGTATTTGAAGATGGAGTAATTGCTATAACAGACTGGTTCGTTCATAACTACATTCCTAAAGATCGCTATCATGAAACAGTTTATAAAGAAGATAAAAAACAACTTGAGCTGTCCGAAACCAAGCAATACCGCCTTGTTACAAGAAAGCCGATTGTTCAGGATACAAAAAGTAAACAAGTTGTAGACAACATGGATACATCTTGTATACAAGATGATAACAAAGTGTATACCGAAGATAAGTTAAGTAAAGATAAGTTAAGTAAAGATAATAATATATATAAATTGTCGAGTTCAGAGAACATCGACACCGATCCAGAACAAAAATCTCAAAAAATACCTTACGAAAAAATTATCGATTACTTAAACAGAAAGACTAATTCACATTATCGTCCAACTTCTAAAGCTACTAGGCGACTAATTAAAGCTAGATACAACGAGGGCTTTACTGATATTGACTTTAAGTCTGTTATAGACAAGAAGTGTGCTGAATGGCTACAAGATGGCAACATGGTTCAGTACTTAAGACCAGAAACTCTTTTTGGAACTAAGTTTGAAGCATATCTAAATCAGCCAGATACAGGACCTATTCCACGAAACAATTTTAGAAATAAGCCAGTTCGAAGGGCTACAAACTGGGATAAGGTTCAGCAACAACAATCGCAAACAACACTACAAATGACGCGAGAAGAACGTAACGCAATTTTCAGAGAGTACGGGAGGTAACCACCATGCAAAATAGGCTAAAGAAATTGAGATTGGAAAAGAGATTAACTCTTGCCGATATACAAGCTAAAACCAACATTGATTTTAGAATTTTAGAAAATTTCGAAAAAGGATTGGAAAATGGAATACATAACTCTTTAGCAATTTGGCAAAAGTTGGCTAACTTTTTAGAAGTTCCAATTGAGTACCTAATGGGATTAAACGACGATAGCAAGACATTAACTGTTAACGACTTGAACCCAGCCAAAGAAGATGCTTACGAGCGTATTACGGATATGCTATGCGAAGATGAGGACGATGAAGATGAATAACGAATTAATCAAAGTAACGGTCAAGAATGACCAGCAACTAGTTAGTGCTAGAGATTTATATAAGGGATTAGGTATCAAGCGAAGATTTTCCGCTTGGTGGGAACAGAACAGCAATGACTTTAAAGAAAATAGTGATTTCCAACGTGTACTTATAAGTACACCTAGAGAAAACCGCGGTAGCATTGAGCTTCAGGACTATGCACTCACAATTGATATGGCTAAGCAGCTGTGTCTTTTGAGCCGTACCTCAAAGGGCAAGGAATATCGAGAATACTTAATCGAAGTTGAAAAGAAGTGGAATAATCCGGACATGATTATGCAACGCGCCTTAACTATCGCTAACAATCGGGTGAAGTTGCTGGAAACTGAAAAGAGAGAACTAAAAGAAACAAATGCTAGACAAGCAGCTAAGATTGCTAAAGATGCTGACGATGTGGTTTTTGCCAAGGCTATTAGATATAGCCATCATGCAATCCCTGTTGGCGAATTAGCTGAAATTTTAACTCAAAACGGTTTTGTGATTGGAAGAAATCAACTATTCCAATTACTTAGAGAAGAAAAATATCTTTCAAGTTTTAATCATAGCTGGAACGTGCCAATGACACAGATGGTTAAAAGAGGTCTGTTTAGAATTACACATAATTTGACCAGAGATGGCAGAGGATATTCTCAAACATGGGTAACACCTAAAGGTCAGAAATACATTATTAACAAAGCGCTAAGAGGAAAATTTGATGATATTTATCAAAAAGTTATGGTATCAACCTTGAACGTTTAGAAAGGACTAGCACGATGAACGAAATTGAAAATATTAAAGCCGGTTTGACTTATCTTTTAGATATTAACGATTTGAAGAACAATGTAACGGTAACCAAAGATGGCAAGTCGCATTCTATGAATGTGAAAGATTTGAAAGAAGCAAATTATGATGTTCTTTTACAAATTGCTGAATTATTAGGTATGGATGTTAATAACTAGGAGAACAGAATGCTTGAAGAAAATCACGATTTAGAGAAAATCATCGAAGATGCTAAACAATATCGCTGGTACTCAGTTCCTGATATGTACGTGGTTGAGATCTTAGACACAACAGGTCGCTCAGCTGGATATGCCAAGTCGATATTTATCGACAAGAAAGAGGCAGCAAAAGTTGCTAAGAAGCTCCATGGAGTAGTAAGGCAGGTAAGTCAAAATGAGTAAAACCCAGCTAAAACCAAAGTGGTATGCAATGTATAGAGGTGACACATTCATTGATCTTGGTACAGCAGATTATTTAGCTGAAAAGTATCACAAAAAGAAACAATCTCTGTTGTACTTGTCGAAACCTGCATATCACAGAAACGCATCGAAAAATAGTCAAAGATTAACACTGTACAAAATGGAGGATTAACAATGGAAATTATTGATAATCGCACAAAGAAAGAAGAGTGGCGCTTGGGTGATGTACTTGTATCTGGGAGCGCTCAATTAACAGGCTTAATTGTAAAAGATAACAATGGAAAATATTGCTTAATAGATATTACTCCTGACGAATCTGGAAACTACAGCACCATGGAAGGTTGTTACTATGGCGATAGTTGTGAAAATTTAGCAGAACTTTATTGCAAAATGGGTCCCAATTGGCACAAAGTAAACGCAAAGCTGGTGATCGAATGACAGTAGCAACTAGAGAAAAATGTCCATATTGTCAGGGCGTAAAAAGAATTAGAGATGATCTAGTTCATTATACTTTCAGACATATTTTGCAAATTCAAAATGGTGATGAATTATGGTCAATAGTAATTACCAATAAGAACGAATATAGAACCATGGCTTATATTGAATACTGTCCTAAATGCGGGAGGAAACTATGAAAAAAATTAAAGTAGAAAAAGATAGTGTAGAAGAGAGTTATCGTTGGGCTTATGGCTGGCGAGTGGTAGATGGGAAGTGTTCTCCACCTGCAAGGAACTTCCCTTTACCAGATTTTGTTCAAGCAAGAATTGATTGGCTATCTGATGAAGTGAAACGTGGCGGCTTAACTTTTCAAGGTGCTTTCAGAATTTTGTTGGATATTGATGATGAAAAGGCCCTGAAAGAGGACTGGGAACTTGGAGCTGCAAGTGACTATATGCCAGTTAGCGATAAGTATCGAGAATGGTTGCAAGATCCAATTCTTCACGATATTAGACAAGTTGCAGTTATGGTGGGGTTCATTTATGCCTGATTGGGTTTTTGCAGCAGCATTCTTAATTCTGCTAGCTATAGTAATTTTGGTAGTAGGAGCGATGTAAATATGATTTTTAAATTGGAAGAAGATTTACCTTTTGATATACAGGGAAATTTAAATGAATACTGGTTAAATATCTTGGAAAGGAATAATTTCAAAGTAATTGAAATTAATAAAAAAACACGTGAACTTGAGTACCGAATAGAACTTATGAGTCTTGATGATCTACGGAAATTACAGAAAAAAATCGGATTAAACTTGACAATTTCGTTTGAAGACGATGAAGGCACAAACGAAGTTGATGGGATTATTACAATTTAGGAAATTAAGTATATGAGAGTTAACTTTACGATTGAAGGACCGCCGATTGGTAAGGCAAGACCGAGAGTTACTAGGACGGTAACTTACACGCCAGCTAAGACTGCACGATATGAGGATTTAGTCAGGTATACAGCGATTAATAGTTTCAAAGGAATATTTGATAAAGATGAACCTTTAGACGTTAAGATCATGGCATATTTTGAAGTACCGAAGAGTTTAAGCAAGAAACGTAAGGCTTTATGTTTAGCTAACCAAGAACTGCCAACTAAGAAGCCTGATGCTGATAACGTGGGCAAAATCATCATGGACGGCATGAACCCAAAGATGAGGCGTGATAAACGACTTCACAAAATGGTTGAAGTTATGAGAGGTGTTTATCATGACGACAAGCAAGTAACAACCTTGTTAGTCAAAAAGAGGTATGCCGAGCGTGCAAGAGTTGACGTGAGGATTAAGAGAGATATGGGTGATTAGATGCAAAAAATTGATTTGAGTCTGGTAAGTAAATTTGTAGATGCAAGCATCGCTAACGATAAGAGATTGGCTTTGAAGTTAGCAAAAAAGATTGCTGAACAGCATAACTGTTCTTTGAGTTTTGAACTTGACACTTTAGACTGGAGCGCAAATTGGTTGAAAAGTGATGAAAGAGTGACTACTCAATCTATGGTTCGGGAGCTGAGAAAGTATGAAGCATAGTGCAGAATTAATCAGTATAGCAGGGATGCTAATTTGCTTAGGTGCTGTCGGATTTGTGGTGTTTTGTCTATGAGCAATAATTTGAAGTATCAAAAAGGCAAGTGGTATCACGTACAAGAAGACGGTTCACTTAAGCCAGTAGATTATGACAAAGAAGTTGAAGAGTATTACAAGAAATGGAGAGATAACTATGGCAATTGAGTTAAAGATTGGGGCTAGAGGAACGAGAGAAGATTTTGAAGACACATATACTAGAAGTTTCTTAGAAGATAACGGTCTGTTTAAATTTGATCCAAGAAAGTTTACAGTTAACTGTGTGTGGGGAGTTCATACTAAATACGGCTATATGTGTTCTTTCAGTTATGATGACATTTTGACATACATGGGCGATGGTGTCTGGGACTTAAGAGTAGCTGAAGAAACAAAAATAACTGATGAAGAGTTGAAGAGAGCATTATCAGAACCTGACAAGGAGTTCTAGCAATGCAACTATACGGGCATGAAGTAAATCCTTATACGTATAAGGATTTTAAGACAGAACAACTTAAGAATTTTAGATCAATGCTTAAATCAAACATCAAGAATTTTGAAAATATTATAGAGCCAACAATCGAAGAAATGATTGACGAAGATAAAGCTGAGGAGCTGCTGCCTTTGATTGAGCATGAAATTAAAGTGAGGTCGAATGATGGACGAAACTAGGAACGATTTAGAAGTAGGCAATGAAACAGCAGTCATGATGTACTTGAACATCTTAAAGTATGCTAAGCATCATTGTCCCGAAGATGAAGATCCTTATGAGATCACGGATCGAATATTTACTGATATGTTCGCAGCGAATAAAGCAAGTAATTAAACAACTAGAAGACGAGAGGGAGTGTAAGTGTGTATCAGATTGACTTAGGATTACAGCCAAATTTAAGGGCTACAGCTAAAAGGGTGGATAAGTTCCTGACTATTAATTTTCAGAGCTATCTTAATTTAGCTGGCTTACATCGTAATCAGCTTACAAGCCCTCAATTATCTTTTGCACCTGGATCGACAAACAAAAATGGCGTTGAAAAGAACTTTATTGACGAAGCACAAGACGATATTGATATTGCTGATCCTGCTAGGAAGGTCTGTGCAGCGATTTATCGGACGATGGATAATTGCACTGATACATCATTAAAGCCTTACAGACGTATCTTAATTGGAACTTACATTGACCAGTTACGTATCGTTGATGTAGCAGCTACAGTTAATTTGTCGACTAGGTCAATTGATACTAAGAAGATTAATGCTCAGTGTGAGTTCGCTGATAGATGGCTTTACTGGAAAAAATACTTTGGTGTTAATGATTTACCCGACTTAAGAGTTTTCAGTCAAAAGGTCAAAACAGTATGGCCGGATAAAATTAAGATCCGGAAAAATTAGTCGTGCGTAAAGCTTGCGTAAACCTTGCGCGCTGCTTGCGTTCATTTCATGATAAATTGTTATTGTCGAAAGATTAGACGTGGTGGTTACGATCTTTCGACTTCACCTTGATACGTGCGGTACGTTTGAAAGAATATCTCCTTTCGAAATTAATACAAGATCTTAATTTGTTCGGTAAGTAACAGATTAAAAGTAACCGTTCTTGGTAGACGTTAGCAGTCGTTCAATTCGACTGGCGGTTATAGCCTGACTAAACTCAGGCGATAAACATTCCTCTAAATGACTTTTATTTTTAGTTTTTAGCTTACAATTCTTTTATTTTTTACTTTTTCTTATTTATTTGACTCAGGCACTCAGGTTCGAATCCTGATTGCTTGATAGCCTAGGCGGTAGTCCATTATTGGCTATTGTATATAATAGTTGCCTAGGTAAATGACGCCTATGCCATGACCCTCAACGGTTTCGAGGAGAGCGTGGGAAGAGCTGGGGCGTTGTTGGCTGGCCCGCAGCAGCAACTGCCGTGGGTAGAGTGGCACAATTTGGAATTTAGAAAGAAAAGAGGAATTTTCTTTCACAACTATGTAGCGGGGTTCAATTCCTCGCCTGCCCATTGCCTGTCGGAAAGCAGGCGTAAAAATAATATTATTTAGATCACGAATATATTTTGTTTGTCTGATTTTAATTTACAGAATTGCATCTGGTTTAGCTCTGTACCTAACAGAGCATTCTAGGACTATAGCCAAATTGGTAAGGCATCAGGTTTTGATCCTGTGTATTGTTGGTTCGAGCCCAGCTAGTCCTATAGATTAGCTCGTTTTTTGTTTTATAGTGTTTATTTCAAGGAATAGGAGTTAAGTATGAAAGTTGAGACAGTTTCAATTAATAAGATTAAACCTTATGAGAACAACCCTAGAAATAATGATGATGCAGTTGACGCTGTAGCTAATTCTATTAAGGAATTTGGCTGGCAACAGCCCATAGTTGTCGATAATGGGGGGGTAATCATAGCTGGTCATACACGGTACAAGGCTGCTAAGAAATTGGGCTATAAAGAAGTTCCAATTGTGGTTGCAGATAGCTTCGATTACTGGCAAAGGTTTAATAACTGTGAACCTATTGTTGATCTTCATAAATATAAGTAAGGGTACTTTGAAGGTATAATTATGGTACTTCAATAGTCTTTAGGTATGGTTAAATATATATTGTGAGTTAATGAAAATTAATTCACCGCATTAATAGAATTCCTCTCTATATTTATGTATTTAACATTTAGGCTATTGCTCTGTGTTAGCTGCGCATACATGCATTCTTTAAGAATGTCCTTTAAGAGCATAATTATGATTAGCTTTAGTTTTGAAATGCTTAGTTTTAAGCCACTAAGGCTAATCTTTATAGCAACTTAGTTCAATGGGAGAACAAAGCGTGTACAGTTAAACAATGTGCTTGAGAAGGTGGTTCGATTCCATCAGTTGCTGTAGTCCTTTTTAGGACTAAATAATTCCATTCGTTTCAAAAAGTCAAGTCTTTTAATTAGGCTTGACTTTTTTATAATTATTTTTGAAACGAATGGAGGCTAAATAAAATGAATGTTTTTACAAATAATATTATTGATGGTTATATAAGATGGAATAAAAACAATATGATTAGCAAAAATTTTACATGCGGTTACTGTGGAGCGTATGTTTCTAGTGATAAAGGAATGCCTCTTGTAGATCAAGGTAGAGTAAATCCGACAGAAAGTATTGGTGTGTATATATGTACTAATTGTTATATGCCTACTTTTATTTATGATGATATTCAAGTACCAGGAAATAGATATGGGGTAGCAGTTAGTGGAGTTCCTAAAGATGTAAACGATGTTTATGAAGAAGCTAGAAGTTGTTACGGTGCAAATGCTTTTACTGGAGTAGTTCTATTGTGCAGAAAGTTATTAATGCATGTTGCTGTAGATTTAGGGGCTAAAGATAATCTTAAATTTGTTGAATATGTAAATTATTTAAATGAGAATCATTTTGTAAGTGTTAAAAGTCATGATTGGGTTGATCAAATTCGAAAATACGGCAACGAAGCAACTCATGAAATACAAGTTAATACTAAAGAAGATGCACAAAAGATTATAAAGTTTTGCGAAATGATATTAAAAATGAATTATGAATATCCTTCGGAGATAAATGATTCGAATGATGGGAAAAATAATTAATTTTATAATGACTAGTCGAAAGGCCAGCTCTTTTTTTATGAAGGCTTTTATGAAATTTTTAGCAGTAGTTCTAAAATATTTACCATTGTTGGACTTAGTTAGCTTAAATTTATATTCATCTCAAAGAATAAATCCTATTATTTCGAAATTGATTTTTTTATAATTGTTATTGAGGTGATTTTATGACTGCTTTAAATGCTGAAATTAGTCCTAATAGTATTATTTTATCTATGGATACTTTAGCATCGAGAAAAAACAACAACGGAAAAACTATTCCATCTTACTTTACTCAAAAATTTGAATATTATCCTTTTACTCAAAGCATATTGTGTGGAACTGGAGATTTTTCAATTATTAGACTAGCTTTTGATAGATCTAGATCAATTTTATCGAAAGAAGTTAAAACATTTAGTCTAATAATTCGAGATGTTTTAAAAAATAATATTGAAAAAGTAAATACAGACACAACAATTTATATCTTCGGCTTTGATGAAGATATGAATACACATGCTTATGCTCTTAGGAGCACTAATAAATTTGGTATTCAGGAGATCGCAAGTTATTCAAATCCTAATTGGATATTAAAGCCTCAGTGTGAAGAAGCGATAGATTATTTGCTTAATAGCGATTCAAATAATAAAATTCATATATTCAAAGAACTAATGAAAATCGAAAAAAATATTGACGACAAAAAAACTAAAGAAAGGGTTGGGATTGGTGGTCAAAATATTTTAATTAATTTAGTAGCTAAAGATGGAGAGATATTATCTAGCATTAATATAATTGATGAATTTGAAGATTACGATAAACAATATAAGTTTTGTCTGGAAAATTTATGATTTTTAAGTCAGCATAAGCTGACTTTTATTTTGTCTAAATTAAGGTGGTGGTGAGATGTTTTGGAACGGAAGTTAACAACTAAACAAAAAATATTTTGTGATGAGTATATAAAGTCTGGGAATGCTAAAGAGGCAGCCATTAAAGCGGGATATTCTCCAAAAACTGCTAAATCAATTGGTCAGGAAAACCTGACTAAACCTGACCTGAAAGCTTATATTGACGCTAAAATGGCTGAAATTGAGTCACATAAGATCGCTGATGCTAAAGAAGTGTTGGAATTTTATACTAAAGTACTCCGAGATGAAGTTGTTGAAGAAGTTCCAATGTCTACTGCTGATGATGTGGTTGTAATCAAAAAGAAGCCTTCTTTCAAGGACAAAATTACAGCTTCAAAAGAAATTATGAAGCGCTATCCATTAGTCGATCCTATTGAGAAACAAAAACTTCAAAAACTTATTGCAGATACTCGTATATCGGAAGCAAAGGCTACAGTTGCTGAACGATTAGGCAATGAAAGTGATGACAAGCTTGATGAACTTATGGATAAGTTGATAAAAGCAAGTGAAAAGTCCCAAGAATGAAGATGGTATAATTATTATGAAAATAAAAAAAGCCCTAGCGGTGCTGGTGACACCCTAGAGCTAGGTAATCATAGAAAGGTATGATCACATGAATAATAATATAGAAATTTGGAAAGACGTTCAAGGCTATGAGGGGCTTTATCAGGTGTCAAATCTTGGAAGAGTAAAAAGTTTGTATAAAAATACTAAGATTCTTATGCCTAGATTAAATAACCGTGGGTATCAGTATGTAATGTTTTTTAAAGACAAAAAATATAAGCATTTTTTAGTTCATAGATTAGTAGCACAAGCTTTTATCCCTAATCCTAATAAGTTACCTCAAGTAAATCATATTGATGAAAATAAAGAAAACAATTGTATTAGCAATTTAGAATGGTGTACAAACATTTATAACAATCTATATCGTGGCAAAGTTAAAAGAGCTGGAATAAAGAACGGTATATGTGTTGCTCAATATAATTTAAAAGGCAAATTAGTTAAAGTGTGGAATTCTGCGCATGAAGCTTCTAAAGAAGGCTACAATGCTAGCCACATAAGAGAGTGTTGCTTAGGACAAGCACAAACTCATAATAATTATATGTGGCGATCAGTCAGTAACAATCATGTAATTAAAAAGATTGAGCCATATCAAAAAACAAGTTTTACTAATCGTTCAGATTTAAGTGAAAACATTGGTCAATATGATATTGATGGCAATTTGATAAAGGTTTGGCCATCAATAAGAGAAGCTTCAAGAAAAGGATTCGATCGTAGCAGTATTTCATATCATATAAAAAATAAAAAACCATATAAAGGTTATATTTGGAATTTAATGAAATAATAATGTCATTAAACGATTTATTTACAAAAAAACAACAAAAGGTACTTCAATCTTATTTGAATGATGATTGGAAGTATCTTTTTTTAATTGGTGCGGTTCGTTCGGGTAAAACATATATTTCAAATTGGATGTTTTTACTTGAGTTAAAACGAGTTGCAAAGTTAGCAAAGACAAATAATGTTAAAAGACCGATTTATATATTAGCTGGGTATTCTAGCAATTCAATTAATACAAATATTATTGCGTCAATTGAGAACGAGTTTGGTATAAATATACCAGTTGATAGACATGGTCATTATCATTTGTTTGATGTAGAAATTGTTCCGGCTTATACAGGTTCAATACGTGGTATTGGTTCTATTCGTGGAGCTACTGCGTATGGTGCTTTGATTGATGAAGGAACGCTTGCAGATCAGGGCGTTTTTCAAGAAATAATTAATCGTTGTTCTATTGAAGGTGCAAGAATTGTGGTTACTTCAAACCCTGATGCACCAACAAATTTTATTAAGACTGAATATATTGATAATCATGACCCAAAAGCGAGAATCAAAGTGTTTAATTTTACAATCTTTGATAATACTTTTTTATCTAAAGATTACGTGGATGCTTTAGTGGCTGCTACACCTTCTGGAATGTACACAGATCGAACGATCTATGGTAAGTGGGTTAGTGCCGAGGGGCAAATATTTAGTGATTTCAATATTGAAACTATGACTATTACAACTGATCAACTACCAGAAATGGTTAAATACTATGCCTCGATTGACTGGGGTTTTGGTAAAGGTCATAAAGGAGTTATTCAACTTTTTGGTGATGATGAAAATGGAACAAGTTATTTGATCAAAGAATGGGCACATGAGCATAGATTCATTGATTATTGGATAGATGTTGCCAAAGAAATTAAACAAAAATATGGGAATATCGTCTTTTGGGCTGATTCAGCTCGTGTTGATTATGTGAATCAAATGCAAGCTAATGGTATCAATTGTATTAATGCCAATAAAAATGTATTGAGTGGTTTGGAATTTGTAGATAGTTATTTCAAACAAGGAAAGTTAATCATTAATAAAGATGAAGCTGATAATTTATTAAACACTATTTTCAATTATGTTTGGGACGATAAGAAAGAAGCTCCTCTAAAAGAAGATGATGATAGTGAGGACTGCTTAAGATATGGAATTTATTCAGAACATTATGAAGGAGGGGGGTTCGTGCCTTGGAATTAGATGCTTTAAAAAAGTTAATTCAAAATACTTCAACAAGTAGAAATGATCTAATTAATAATTACAAACAAGCAGTGAATTATTATGAAAATAAGACTGATATCACTACCAGAAACAACGGTAAAGCTAAGCTTAATAAGGAAGGTAAAAAAGATCCTTTAAGAAGTGCTGATAATCGCATTCCATCAAACTTTTATCAGTTGTTAGTAGACCAAGAAGCAGGTTACGTTGCTTCTGTTTTTCCTGACATTGACGTTGGAAAAGATGCCGATAATAAGAAAATTATTGATGTCTTAGGCGATGATCGTGCGTTGACGCTTAACGGCTTATTAGTAGACAGTTCGAATGCTGGTCGAGCTTGGTTGCACTACTGGATTGATGAAGATAACAATTTCAGATATGGCATTATTCAACCTGACCAGATCACACCAATTTATGCGACAACGCTAGATAATAAGCTGCTGGGTATTCTGAGAAGCTATAAACAGTTAGATCCTGATAGTGGTAAGTACTTTACAGTTCACGAATACTGGACGGATAAAGAAGCACAATTCTTCAGGACAAGCGCAACCGATAGCACAGTGATTGAGCCTTACAATATCATTACTTCTTACGATCTAAGCGCTGGCTATGAAACAGGACAGTCAAACACCTTAAAACACAACTTTGGACGAGTTCCTTTTATTGAATTTCCTAAAAATAAATATCGCTTGCCTGAACTTAACAAGTATAAGGGGTTAATTGATGCTTACGATGACATCTACAATGGATTTATTAATGACTTAGACGATGTCCAAACTGTAATTCTCGTCTTAACCAACTATGGTGGTGCTAGCTTAGAGCAGTTCATGAACGATCTAAGAGAATATAAGTCTATTAAGATCAATAACGCAGGTAATGGCGATAAGAGTGGCGTTGATAAGCTCCAAATTGATATCCCTGTTGAAGCCCGTGACGATGCACTTAAGATAACCCGTGATAACATTTTCTTGTTTGGTCAAGGAATTGATCCAGCTAACTTTGAGAGTTCAAATGCTTCTGGTGTAGCAATCAAAATGCTATATTCTCACTTAGAATTAAAGGCTGCTAAAACACAAACTTACTTTGAACATGCTATTAATGAGTTGGTTCGTGCAATTATGCGTTACCTTAACTTTTCAGATGCGGACAAGCGCCATATATCGCAACATTGGACGAGAACTAAGGTAGAAGATAGCTTAACTAAGGCTCAAATTGTTTCTACAGTAGCCAATTACAGTTCAAAAGAAGCAGTTGCTAAAGCTAATCCTATTGTTGATGATTGGCAGCAAGAACTGAAAGACTTAGCCAAGGATAGAGAAGAAAATGATCCATATTCTAAACAAGCTGACGAGTTAAACGGTAAAGGCGTAGACGATGAAGAGTAGTGACTACTGGCGTCAACGTGCTATTGCTGAAAAGAAAAAGCAACTTGAAGCGTCAGCAGATTATGAAGCGGCTATGCAAGTTAGACTAAGACGGTTAGAGCATGAATTCGAAAAAGAAGCATTAGTTTACTTACAGCGATATGCTAATGAGAATAATGTCGGCTTAAAACAAGCTGCTAGCGTCTTAGGAAGTATTAACACAACTAAATGGTCGATGACCTTAGAAGAGTTTGAACGTAAAGCTAAGGCTGGTGGTTATGATAAAGAGCTAAACGCCGAATATTACAAGAGCCGTATTTACAGACTTCAACAGTTGCATGACCAGATGGTTGAGTTTTCTAAAAAGTATGGCATGGCTGAACAACTAAAAATGCAAAAAGGTTTAGCCAAACAGTATCAGAATAGCTATTACTTACATGCTTATGATAAGTACCGAGCTACTGGTCAACTGGATATCAAGCTAAATCATTTCAACGAACAGCAATTAGAAAATATTGTTTACAGCCCTTGGAAAGGTAGCGATTTTAGCAAGCGAATTTGGAAAGAATACACTGAAATTCTTCCTGATGAGTTAACTGACACAATGCTAAGAGCAACTTTATTTGGATATTCTCCAAGCAAGGTTGTTTCAATGATGAGAGATCGTTTTAAGAAGGTTTCTGATCGAGATTTGCATAGGCTGGTTACTACTGAAATGGGACACGCTGCCGAAGAAGCAACAGCACAGTTCTATAAAGATAGCGATATTGAGCAATACCAATACTTAGCCACATTAGAAAGCCACACTTGTGACCAATGCACCCACTTAGATGAGCGCATTTTTAATGTCAAAGATAAAAAAGAGGGTATTAACTATCCTTTAATTCACCCATATTGCAGATGCACGACTGTTCCTTACGATAAAGACTTGCCAGACGTTGAAACTCGTTGGAGTAGAGATCCGAAAACAGGTAAAGGACGCTATGTATATCGAAATGCTTTAGATTATAGTGAGTGGAAAAAGCTTTCCAATGTTAAGATACTCAACTTATCACTACCTACACCAAAATTGACATGGGACGAAGAAGCTGCAATTCATAAATATAATTCTTTTGAGTCTTACGGTTTAAATGCGGACTTAAGAGCAGGCAATACATTGTCACCAGCCGAAGAAAAGTTAAAACATGATTTAGATACTGCTCTGGATAAAATTCCATACTATTCAGAAGACGAACCACTTAGTCGCTCTTTATATTTTGAAAGCAGGGATGATATAATGGTCGATTATGTTAATAAAGCTTTGACTCAAGGATACATTCAAGAGCCAAGTTATACGTCTTCAAGTGCTGGTATGGTATATAATCCAGAAGATGATTTACGAGTTGTAATTTTAAAAAGTCATAGTGGACATGATATTAGAAAATTTAATGATGTTGAAGGTGAAGTATTATTTAAGCGAAATACAAGATTTGATGTATTGAGATTAAATATCATAGATGGTAAACCATATATTGAGGTGGTTGAACATGAAGAAAATGACTAAATATAATCTCAGCAATGAAGAATTTTTAAATTACATCAAATCAATTCCTAAATCCCAATTTAACAATAAATCTCATATTGAGTATTTTAAAAAAGTTTATGAAGCAAAAAAGAAATCAGGCAGTGATTACTCTAAAGAAGAAAAATATTTAAAGGAAAATGGAGTAAAGTTAGATGATTAAACAAGTCGTTGATATAATCAACGGCTTTTATTTTGACCTGAGTAAGTCGTTAAACTGCTCTTTTTGTATGCCCTTATGAGAGGCGAACTCGTATAAAACGTGTGAAAGGATAGAACAATGAAAAGAAAACAATTAGAAGAGCTTGGATTACAAGAAGAGCAGATTAAAAAGATCATGGATTTAAACGGCGAGGATATTCAAAACGCTAAGGATAAAGCAAGTGCTAGCAATGCTGAAATTTTAGAAGAGAATAAAGCCCTTAAGTCCCAGATGAGTGAAAGAGATAAGGATTTAAAGAAGTTGCGTGCTCAAGTTAAGGATAATGAAGACTTAACTAAGCAATTTAATGATCTAAAGAGCAAGTATGACAAGGATACAGCTGACCTTACTCAAAAACTTGCTACCAATCGTTTGAACAGCGCAATTGACCAATCATTAAGCAAAGCTAATGTTCGCAATAACAAGGCTATTAGAGGTCTTTTGAACATGGACGAAATTAAGCTTGATGATGATGGCAATTTGACAGGTTTAGACGATCAAATTAAATCTTTACAGAAATCTGATGGTTATTTATTTGATGAAGGTAGTAAGCAAGATTACCAACCAAATAATGGAAAACCTGCTAACGCTGATCCGGTCCAGGCAATGGTTGATATATTTAAAGGAGAACATAAATAATGGCAATTAATTACGCTGATAAATATCAAAAAGCAGTTATTGATGGTTTTTATCCAGACGTTTTATATTCAAGCGCTTTATGGCAATCACCATCTAACAATACAATTAACTTCTTAGATGCAAAACATATTAAAGTTCCACGGTTATCAATTTTATCTGGACGTCAAGACCGTGAAAGACGTACTATTACGCAACCAGCAGCCAATTACTCATTGGATTATGATGTTTATGAATTAACTAATGAACGTTACTGGAGTACATTAGTCGACCCATCAGATATTGATGAAAGTAATCAATTATTATCAATTGCTAATATCACTAGACAATACAACTTAGATAGTAAAATGCCTGAAAAGGATAGAGAAATGTTTTCTAAGTTGTTTAGTCAACGTCAGGCAGTTAATACTTCCGAAGGATTAGATCAAAATGCTGGTATCCACTCAGAAAGCTTAGACGCAAAAAACGTTTTAAAAGCTTACGATCAAATGATGCGTAACTTTGACCGTGCAAGAATTCCAGCCCAAGGACGTATCTTATACGTTGACACTGGTACTTATTACATGCTTAAGGACGCAGAAGCAATTAATAGAACAATTATCGTAAGTGATGCACAAAATATTAATCGTTCTGTACGTTCACTTGATGAAGTTACTATTGTTCCTGTGCCAGAAGATTTGTTCCAAACTAAGTTTGATTTCACTAACGGCTCTAAGACCGTTGATGATGCTAAGCAAATTAAGATGATGCTTATCTTCAATGGTGTTCAAATTTCTCCTGAAAAGTATGATTTCGTTGGATTAGATGCTCCAGCTGCTGCAAATTCCGGAAACTGGCTATACTACGAACAAAGTTATGATGATGTTCTTTTACTTAAGCCTAAATTTAAGGGGATTGAGTTCTTCGTGGCTGAAAAGGACGCAGATGGTGACTCTAATCCTGCTGGACGTAAGAAAACAACTGAAGAAGATGCTAAACCTAACGAAAACAACACTGTAGATGAAATCAAGGCCTACTTAGATAAGAATCACATTGATTACACTGGTAAGACCAAGAAAGACGAATTATTAACTTTAGTGAAGTAGGTGGTTAGATGGATAAATACCCACGATTTGAAGAGGTCAAAAAACATTTAGCTGATTTTCTGCCTAATACTGATAATGCACCTAACTATGACAGCGTATTGGAATTTACACTAGAAAAAGTTATTTCTGATGTTTCAATTTACACAAATATTCCAATTTTAGAGCTACCAGAAGAGCTTGAACCAACTATCTTAGGTTTAGCAGTACAAACTATTGACACTCATCAATGGCTAGTACCCAAAGATCAGCAAGTTGGTAATGTTCAGTCATTATCAGAGGGTGATACATCAGTTTCTTTTAGATCTCCAAGCGATATTTATTCAGCATTGCAAGCTACTAACACAATCACTGATAACTATGTGATGCTTTTAAATAATTTTAGAAGGTTAGCCCAATGAGTTACTTTAATGGCTTAAAAAATGCACTTCCTAAGCTATGGAATGATCGAGTTAAGATTGTGGGTACTCTTCCAACTAAACATGGCTACATTACTAATAATGAAGATGTGACTATTGTTGAAGATGAGCCAGCTAAGGTGGTTTTAAAAGGACAATCAGCTAGTGAACAGTCTTTCTTTGGTACTGACGAATATGATGCGAAATTGATTATTCGAAATGGCATTAAAATCCCTGCTGGTGCAGATATTTATGTGACTGATGTAAATGGTCAAGTGACTAAATATAAGCGTGCCAGCAAGGGCTATAGTGGCTATTTCAGCCATCAGGAAGTAGCAATGGTTAGGAGTGAGAAAGCATGAGTTTAGGACATGTTGACGATGCTCAATTTCAGCAATTCGCTAGTAGAGTAAGGCAGAAGATTGATAGTGGCTATGTAAAACAGGAGCTTGGAAAGAGTTCTAGACGTATAGGCACTCAATCACTACGAATTTTGGAAACAAACACTCCTGTAAAGCAAGGCAACCTTCGCAGATCATGGACGGCAGAAGGACCGACCTATGGTTGCGGTGGTTGGACGATCAAATTAATTAACAATGCTGAATATGCTTCTTACGTTGAAAGTGGTCACAGGCAGACACCTGGAAGATATGTACCATTACTGAAAAAGCGCCTGGTTAGAGATTGGGTGCCTGGTCAGTTTTACATGAAGAAATCTATTCCACAAATTCAAAGACAGTTGCCACAGTTGGTAACAGAGGGTCTGTGGGGGTTAAAGGACTTGTTTGAATGACAATAGTTGAAAGAATAGCTAAGCGAATATCAGAGATATTTCCTGATGTGACAATTTATTCAGAAAAACAGAAAAGCGGTTTTCAAGTGCCGTCATTTTATATCAGTAAGATAATGACAGTCACTAAGAGTCGCTTTTTTGATATTCAAGATAGAAGCTTGTCTTACTCAATAACATATTTTGCTAATCCAGATCGTCCTAATGCTGATATGGAAGAAGTAGAGCAAAAATTACTGAATAATTTTACAAGATTAGATGATTATGCAACTGTTAGAAACCGAGAAGCGACTATCAACCAAGATGATGAAACTTTAGTAATGAGTTTTGATTTGAGGTTAGAGATGTATCCGGTTCAAGACGGTGGAAAGCTAGAAAGGATTGAGTTTAATGGAGGAATCCAATAAAACGGAAACCGAGACTCCGATGGGCGAAATTAAAGCGCCTATTCAAGTTGAAGACGTTAAATTCACAAAACAAGCTTTGATTTCAAGTCCTAAGTTCTCAGTTATTGAACGGGATATTTTGAAATTAGCTTTAGATGATGACAAAGAATACACAATTGCCGAAGTTAAAAAGGCGATTGACAAATTTAAGGAGGGATTTTAATGGCAGGAGGAACTTGGAAAGCTCAAGATAAGCGCAGACCAGGCGCTTATATCAATGTCGTAGGTAATGGTCAAAGAGAAGCAGCTTCTTCTCTAGGTAGAGTGTTGTTAATTCGTGATAAAGGCTTAGGCTGGGGCAAGAATGGTGTCATTGAAGTAGAAGCTAACAGTGATTTCACTAAGAAATTAGGTACTACTTTAGATGATCCATCTCTTACAGCTTTAAAGGAAACACTAAAAGGTGCTTCTAAAGTGCTTGTTCTTAACCCCAATGAGGGTACAGCAGCGACTTTGACTAAAGAAGGACTGCCTTGGACTGTTACTGCAAATTATCCAGGTGAAAAGGGTAATCAAATTACAGTGAGTGTTGAAGTTAGTCCAGCTGATCAGAATGCGGCTACTGTATCAACTATCTTTGGTACTAAGTTGGTTGATGAACAATCAATCAAGTTCAATGAATTAGATAAGTTCAAGGGCAATGATTACATCACTGCAAAAGTAGTCGAAGAGGGTAGTTCAAAGCCTGTAGCATTTACTAATGTTTCAGGCGCTTTGACTGGCGGTACTACTACTGAGTCTAATAAAGTTGAAAGCTTATTGAATGACGCTTTAGAAAATGAAGAGTACGCAGTTGTTACTACTGCTGGCTTTGAACCATCAAGCAACATGAACAAGTTGGTTGTGGAAGCAGTTAAGCGTCTCCGTGAAAATGAAGGTCGCAAGGTTAGAGGTGTAATTCCTACTGATGCAGATACTACTTATAACTATGAGGGTATTTCAACCGTTGTGAATGGTTACACTTTAAGCGATGGTACTAATGTAGATGTTAAAGATGCAACTGGTTACTTCGCTGGTATTTCCGCTTCTGCTGATGTAGCAACTTCTTTAACTTATTTTGAAGTTGAAGATGCTGTTTCAGCATATCCAAAACTTGATAATGAAAAGACAATTAAGGCTCTTGATGCTGGGCAAATTGTGTTCACTACACGTCCTGGCCAAAGAGTAGTAATTGAACAAGATATCAATTCATTACACAAGTTTACAGCTGAAAAGCCACAATCATTCTCTAAAAATAGAGTAATGAGAACTTTAGACGAGATTGCTACTGACACTGAAAATACTTTTGAAAGAACTTATTTAGGCAAAGCCGGTAACAATGCAGCTGGTCGTGATCTCTTTAAGGCAGACAGAATCGCTTACTTAATGGGTTTACAAAATAGAAATATCATTCAAAGCTTCAAGAACACTGATGTCACAATAGAAGCAGGGAATGATACTGACTCTATCGTTGTTAACTTGGCAGTTACTCCAGTTGATGCAATGGAAAAACTTTACATGACAATGGTAGTTAGATAGGAGGAACGTAAATGGCAGCAATTGATGAGTTTTTAAATGGTCGAGATACTATTTCAACCAAAGATGCTACTTTATCAATCAAAATTAATGGCAACATTATTAAGATGATTGAATGTGATAAGTTCACAGCTAAGCTTGAAAAGAACAAGGAAGACGTCCAAACCTTAGGTTCTCACTGGAAGAGAAAGAAAACTACTTCTGTTGAAGGTACGGGAACTTTAGGTGGTTACTTGGTTAACTCAAACTGGATTAAGTACGGCATTCCTTATACTCAAGATGGTGGGGATTTGTATTTTGATGCAACTTTGACTATCCATGATCCAACTTCAAGAGCTGGTAAGCAAGTGGTGCAATTAACAGATGTCAACTTGGACGATATTCCAATTGCCGATTTTGAAGCTGATGACGGCGTAATGGAATGGGAAAGTGATTTTACTTTTGAAGGCGTCAACTTAGTCCAAGCATTTAATGGAATTAATTAAGGAGAAAATAAATGGCTGAAAGTGTTGAAGATTTTTTGTTTGAAAATGTTGGTAGTCCAGTAGAAGAAAAAGAAGTTAAGCTTGAAAGATTTAAGTCTCCTTTTAAGATTAAGTCTTTAACTGCTGATGAAGTGTCACATATTCGAAAGCAAGCAACTAAGAGAGTTCTCAACCGTAAGACACATAGATACGAACAAGAAACTGATGAAAATCAGTTCCAAGGTTTAGTTGTAGCAGAAGCTGTTGTTTCTCCTAACTTAAACAATGAAAAGTTGCAAACTTCATGGGGCTGTATTGCTAAGCCGGAAGAAGTTTTAAAGAAAATGCTTAAAGTTGGTGAATACACTGAGCTATCACAGGCAATTATGGACTTATCAGGTCTTAACGATGATGACAGTTCAGAAGACTTGGTTGAAGAAGCAAAAAACTAATAAATGAGTCTGTTGGCGACTTTAACATTTATCACTATGTTCTTAATGAATATCACTGGACGCCTAAACAATGGGCGGAGATGTCAAGGCGTGAGCAGGCTTTAGTCGTCGCTTCGATTGAAGTACGACAAAAATACGAAAAAGAAGAAGAGAGAAAAGCAAAAAGAAAGGCTAGGTCTAAGCATATTTAAGGCTTAGCCTCTTTTTTTGCATTCAGCAAAGAAAGGAGGTAGTAAATGAGTACAATTAGCACCACTGTTAAGATTAATGACGCTTTTAGTAACCCATTAGATCGCCTGTCTAGTGGTTTGCAAAAAGCGCAAAGTGGTATGAGCAAATTGAAAGAAGCTATTTCTGGCGGTTCTAGTGGCGGTAGTATGTTCAAGTCAATGGTTGGCGGTACTGTTGTTGGCGGAGCAATCAACAAAGGTATGGAACTTGCTAGTACTGGAATTCGTTCCATGTATGGCGAATTAGATGAAGCAAGTAAAGCATGGCAGACTTTCGATGGGAACATGCACCAATTGGGCAAAAGTCCGGCTGAAATTGCTACTGCTAAAAAGTCAATGCAACAGTTCGCCCAGCAAACTATTTACGGTGCTTCTGATATGGCAAGTACTTACTCACAATTGGCTGCTGTTGGCACGAAAAACGTGGATCAATTAGTTAGAGGTTTTGGTGGTTTAGCTGCTGCTTCTTCTAATCCGCAACAAGCTATGAAGACTTTGTCAGAGCAGGCAACTCAAATGGCTGCCAAGCCAATGGTGCAATGGCAAGACTTTAAACTTATGCTAGAACAAACGCCAGCAGGTATTTCTGCCGTTGCTAAGACAATGGGTGTAAGTACCCAACAATTAATTAAGAACGTTCAAGATGGAAAGGTTAAAACTGAGGACTTCTTGAACGCAATAGCTAAAACAGGAACAAACGCCAACTTTACCAAGATGGCTACTCAATTTAAAACAGTTGGGCAAGCTATTGACGGTTTAAAAGAAACAATGGCTAACAAATTGCAAGGTGCATTTGATAGAGTGGGTAAAGTTGGCATTAAATTTGTTTCTGATTTAACGGATCAGCTATCAAATGTTAATTTTGATGGTTTCGTTGACGGATTATTTAAAGCTGTTGCTGATATGGAACCAATTTTTGACGATTTAAAGACTGGTTTTGATGATTTTAAAAAAGGCTTTGCTGATTCTGGCGCTTTTAATTCTCTAAAAGATACATTTGATAGTATTACTGACTCTGTCGGTAAGTTAGTCAATACGATGGACCAAACTAACGGAGGAGACAGCTTATTTAAGCAACTAGGAAAGCTAGCTGGTGGAGCATTGGGTGGTGCTGCTAAATCTATTTCTGGAATTGCAGAAGCGCTTGGTGAACTAGATCCAGGCACACTTCAGATGTTAGCCCAAGCTTTTATCATCTTAAAAGGTGGGCTAAAAGGCTTAGTGTTTGAAGCTGTTATTTGGGGGCTAAAAGAACTGAATAAACTAGATCCTGGCACAATTAATAATATTGCGCAAGCTCTTACCGCATTAGCAATAGCTTTTACAATGTTGAAGGCTATGGGAAAAATTGCTGGCTATATGAAAGAAGTTTCTAAGTTCTTTAAAGGCTTCAAGAATGCTAAGAAGATCAAAGCTCCTGAAATTGATTCGCCAAAAATGACTAAGCCGGGTAAGATTTTAAGTAATGCTGGAGCATATATGAAACTAGGTGCAGCATTTGCCCTAGTTGGTGCTGGGGCTTTAGCGCTCGGTGCAGGATTTAAATTGTTAGCTGATGCAGCTACTCAGATATCTAGTGCAGGTGGCGGTGCTATAGCAACATTCTTTGGGATGATTGCCGCTATCGCTGCCTTAGTGGTCTTAGTAAGATTTTTAGGACCAGATTTGATTGGTGGAGCGGTTGGCTTTGCTATCTTTGCTGCCGCACTGCTATTAATCGGCGCTGCCGTTTTAGTAGCAAGTGCGGGTATCGCACTTTTAGCTACTCAACTACCTACTATTTCAGAATATGGAACTAGCGCAGCAGTTGGCTTGCTTGCTTTAGCTGGAGCAATTGCTGTATTTGGTTTAGCTGCAATAGTTGGAGCTGTTGGAGTACTTCTTTTAGGCGTTGCTTTAGCAGTTCTTGCTGTAGGTTTAGTTGCAGCAGGTGTTGGAGCATTAATTTTTGCTGTAGGTTTAGCCTTAGTTGGAATTACTGCTCTAATTGCAGCTGTTGGTGTCTTACTTTTAGGAGTAGCAATTGCTCTAGTTGCTGTAATGGTAATTATTGCAGCTGTTGGAATGCTTCTACTCGGTGTGACACTTGTCTTAGTTGCTGCAATGGGAATTGTTGCGGCGGTTGGCTTACTATTAATGGGCGTTGCTTTAATGCTGATTGTGGTTAGTGCAATGGTTGCTGCTGTTGGTTTAATTCTCTTATCAGTTGCGTTACTACTAATTGGTCCAATGTCCTTAATAGCGGCTGTCGGACTACTTCTTTTAGGTGTTGCATTAACTCTAGTCATGGCTATGGGATTAGTAGCTGCTGTAGGTATCTTGCTCCTCGGAGTTGGACTAGTCTTAGTAGCTGCAATGGCTATGGTTGCTGCTGTTGGATTAATGATGATGTCTGTAGCTTTAATGATGATTATGGTTACAGCTATGGTATCAGCAGTAGGTTTGATGTTACTGGCAGTTGCTTTAATGATGGTTGGTCCTATGGCAATGATTGCTGCAGTAGGTCTGATGCTCTTGGCAGCCGCTGCAATTATGCTTGGCGCTGGCTTAATGGTAGTAGCTGCCGCCGCAATGGCTGTAGCCGCTGCTCTAGTTGCAGTTGGTGCTTCTGTCATGGTTATGGCGTCACTATTTGTTGCCGCTGGATCAATGATGGTTTCAGCAATTACTAGCGCAATGAGTGGAGTAGTAAGTGCTGTTAGAAGTGGTATTTCCAGCGCTGTAAATGCTGCTAGAAGTTTTGGAAGTGCCTTAGTTTCTGTGGGTAGACAGTTAATTCAAGGTTTAGTCAATGGTATTAAGTCAATGATTGGCGCTGCCGTTAGTGCAGTGCAAGGAGTAGCAAGTAAAGTTGTAAGTGCCGCTAAGAGCGTGCTTCATATTGGGTCTCCTTCAAGATTGTTTAGACAGTATGGTCGCTGGGTCGATCAAGGTTTAATCATAGGATTAAACAGAGATGCTGGTGCAGCTGCTGATGCTTCTGCAAGTATGGCGCAAGGTGTTGTAGATGCTGCTAGTGGTATGTCGCCAACCTTAGACCCTATTGGATTAAGTGGCATAAATCCAGGAGATTTACTTGCAGCTGGATTTGATAGAGCACTGGACGCAATCAGCAATGTTGCTGGTGCAATTACTGGGCTTGATGGTTCAAGAGCTAATATTGGCATTTTCGGACAAGGTGCTGTTTCTTCAGCAGTGGGTAGCGATACAGTAACATCTGGTTCAATCGCTCCAAATTCAGTATTGACTAATAACAACAGTAGTAGCCAAACAGACAATAGTACTCAAGTTCAAATTGATAAAGGTGCTATTGTCATCAATGCTTCTGGCAATCCAGATGCAGACGTAGACAAGATTTTAGATAAGATCGATCAAAAGATTATTGATAGACGTAATAAAGCTCTAGGAGGTGGTTAATATGCCGGTCAACGGCTTTGGTGTTTATATCACTGATTATTCAACTAATAGAACGGTTGAATTGCCTGTGAACCCGTCAGAATTAACTTTGAAATATGAAACTGATGATAAATCAGAAACTATTGTGAACTTGGGAGAGATTAATCGAGTAGGTAACATGAAATTGGTATCTCTTACGATTGATAGTGTCTTTCCAAAGAAACATAGTTCTTGGATTAGTTCAGATAAGCTGTTAAAACCTGATGAATACATTAATTGGCTTAAAAACATTCAAGCTAATAAACATCATGTTCAATTAGTTGTCAGCTCTACTCAAATTAGTGTAACTATGACGATTTCTAGTTTTGAATATGGCTTTAAGAGCGGCTTTGCAGATGAATATGCTTATACTTTGGGCTTAAAGCAGTATAGAGAAGTTAAGTACCATAAAGTTAACGTCCCAGCCCCTCCAAAACCTAAACCAAGACCAGCTCCTCCTAAGAAGTTAGGCATTGGTTCAATTGTAATTGTAAATGGCCGGCTGCGCTTAGACAGTTATGGAAGTGCGCCGGGTGTATATGAAAATAATGTAAGAAGACGAATTACTTATTTAGCGCCTGGGCATCCTTTTCCAATTCATGTTGCTTTAGTGAATGGAGGACCTAGAGGTTGGGTTAGACAGAGTGAAGTGAGATTAGCATGATTACCAAACTTCAAATTCTAAAACACGATAATGGTGGCGCTAGAATTGGTGTCGAAATCAAGGACATGGTTAAAAATCTTAAGTGGGTAACTGACTTAAATTACTCTGCTGGAGAGCTAACATTTGATATTGTGAATGGCAAAGATCCAATAATTCCAGCGATGGGGGCAATTGTAGACTTTGCTTGGGATAATAAAGATATTTTCTGGGGTTTCGTTTTCAGTGCTGAATGCACGTCAGACACTACAGTGAGCGTTAAAGCTTACGACTTTGAAAGATATCTAAAGAGTGAAGGTTCAGTCGTCTTTCAATCAGGGACGCTTGGAGATAGATACAGTAATGTTTGCCGCCGTTTCGGTGTACCATTTCATATCAAGGAACAGCCAACTTACAGAGTGCCTGCGGAAGTTTGTGATGGTAAGACAGGATTTGACATGATTAAGAGCGCAATAGATAAGACATACTCTGCTACTGGCGAAATGTACTGCATTGTTGCTAATCATATGTATATCGAACTTAGAAGAGCGCCTATTCCTACAAGAACCCTCTTAGTTATTGATACTCAAAACACGATGAGTGATTACACTTACTCTGAGAGTATTGATAATGCTGCTAACGTGGTTCAAGTTGTTCAAAAGAACACCGATAATTCACAGACAAAAACAGCCACTGCTACTTCCGAAACTGGAGATGATCCAGCTACTACAAGTTTTACGATTGCCTCTGCTAGGGGTAATACGATTAGAACTTGGGGACAGATTGTTAAAGTGGTCAATGCCAAGAACAAAGCAAACTGGGCACAGATGGTTCAACAAGCTAATGACGAGTTGAAAAAGCGCAACGTTTCAGAAAGGAAATTAACGCTTGATTGTATGGGCGATACTTCTCTAATTGCAGGTGCTGGTGCTAACGTCAAAATTAAAGATTTTGGCAAGACTTGGACTAATTGCCCTATTTTGAAAGCAACTCATAACTTCGGGACAGATTACACTTGCAGCTTAGAAATGAAAGTAGGTACAAAATGGCAGGAGAACAGCTTATAAAAATGTTGACGGAACGGGGCGGTAGTGACTCTGAGTATTCCGATGTTATCTATGGACGTGTTATCAGTATTTCTCCGTTAAAGGTACAAATTTCTAATTCAATGATTATTGACGATAATTTCATTGTATTGGGAAAGCACATTGGAAGCTTTTCAATGAGTGGTAGTTTGACGACTACAGAGGAAAAGAAAGGCAAGGACGGAGAAAAGCCTAAGACAGAAAAGACCACCAAGCCTGCTACTTTTACTTTTGATAACTCTTTAAAAGTTGGCGATAGGGTAACTATGATCCGTGCTGATGGTGGTCAACAATTCTACTTATTTGAGAGAGAGGGTGGTTAATTTGGATAATGAAGAAAATCAAAATCCGACACTAACCTTTCAGATTGCTAATGGCAGAATACGTAATAAGTTCGATGGCTTAGGTGCTATGGTTCAAGCTGTAGATAAGATCTTAAAAACAGAACGTTTTGTTTTTCCAATTTATACCGATCAATATGGCAATGATTTAAATGACTTGCTTGGTAAAGACTTAGGCTATTCCAAAGTTGAAGCTGAGCGAATGGTCAAAGAAGCATTACTAGCTGATGAGCGTGTAATCAAAGTCGATATTACTAGTATTAATGAAACAAGCCCCAATACTTTAACTCTTACTGGAGAATGTCAGACTAGTTACGGAAATATACCAATAGAAAGTGAGGTAAGCATTAAGTGAGTCCAAATGAACTAATTACTGAATTTCAGAATAAAGATTATGACTACTTTTTAAGAAAAATGCTTGATGCTGTGCCTGATAATATTGACAAGCGTGAGGGTTCAATAATCTATGACGCTTTAGCTCCTGCTGCGTTAGTTATGGGGCAGCAATCCTTAGATATGGCTAATGTAATCAAAGAAACTTATATCAAAACAGCCTCTGGAGAGTTCCTAGACTATCGAGCAATTGAACATGGGACAAGTCGATATCCTGCTACTCAAACAGAAGCTAAGGCTAAAGTTTTAAATGACAAGAAAGAACCGTTAGATAATGTTCAAATAGGCGATAAGTTTGCCAGCATTGGCGACTCACCCATTTTTTATGCTGTGACAAAAGTCAATGATGACTTGACTGTTGAATTAACAGCAGAAGTTAAAGGTTCAAGCGCTAATAGTTATATCGGGCAGATTTTACCTGTTACTCCCAACGACTTGCTTTCATGGGCTGAAATTACAGAAATTACAGCTCCTGCAAGGGATGTAGAAAGTGACGACCACTTAAGAGCAAGATTGCTGAGTTCTCAAAGTTGGATTGCTTACGGTGGTAATGTGGCTGATTACTTAGATATGACTAGCAAGATTGATGAAGTTGGAGCTGCGCAGATTTATCCAACATGGAACGGCGGGGGAACTGTCAAGGTAGTTATCTTGAATAACGACCTAATGCCTGCTAGTGCTAGTTTAGTACAGAAAGTTAAAAATATACTTGACCCAGAAGATAAACAAGCAGAGGGTTATGGATTAGCTCCAATTGACCATGCTGTAACTGTGACTGCTCCTGAAGAATTAATTGTAAATGTTGATATTTCAGTAAAACTTGATGATACAAAAGTAACACGGTATGTGAAAGACAGCATTACTAAAGCAGTTGAGGGCTACTTCCAATCATTGAGAAAGGACTGGGCAGATATCAATCAAAAACTTGGTAGGGGTTATGAAGAAACCATATATCGTTCTAAGATCCTGTCTCAAGTTATGCTGACGGAAGGTGTGGTCAATGCTAAACTTCCATCTTTGAACGGGCGGGACGCAGACATTGACTTAGTTTTTAATAATTCCAAGTCGCAATTGCCAGTAGTCGGGACGGTGACAATTAATGAGCAATAAATATGAACTTCTAAATTACATGCCTGATTATTATGAGGGCGTGTATGAAATGAAGGAACTTCTTAAGTCTGAAAGCGTAACGCTAAAAGACTTGGAAAGTAGCCATTTGCGGACGTTACTAAATGAATTTGTTTCAACAGCTGATGCTAAAGGTATTTCGCTTTTTGAAAGCCAGCTAGGCATAGTTCCAGATGAAAACGATACTTTGGAAATGCGTAGAAATAAGGTCTTGATGTATGTATTACCACCAAGACCGATAACAATTAGATTTTTCAGAGATATGCTGAACAACGTTAACCTGCCAGTGAAAATTGATGTTAATTACGGTGCAAGAGCTGTTGTAGTAACTGCTAAATCAGCTGAAATGACAAGTAATCAAATTAACTATTTGAAGTATCTGTTGAATGTTTATTTGCCAGCTAATCTCTTGTATCAAGTAAAGATTTTGCTAAACGCTGCAAAGGTTTTTGATGATTTGAACTTGGGCATTGGTAACGTGGTAAAAGCAGCGAGCATGGCAAAAGCGAGTCCCAACCAAGTATTTAACTAGTGAGGTGATGAGATGTCAGAATATAATAAGACAATTATAACTAATGAGGGTATTGATTTGGCCCGTAGAGCTAACAAGGGTACGGCAACTTTTTCTTTGACGAGAGGTGTTTCATCAACTGATAACTTATCGGAAAAAACAGTTGAAGAGCTTCAAAACTTAACCCAGTTACCAAGTATCCAGCAATCAGTGAAGTTGAGTGATGTAGGAGATACGTCTGATAATTCAGATACTGTTTTAGGTGTTAGAATGACCTTTGATAACCAGAATTTGAAGACTGGTTATAATGTGCATACTGTTGGTATTTATGCAAAAGAACCAGATAAAAATGAAATTCTTTACGGTATAGCTACAGCTAAGACACCTGAATATATCCCAGATTTTAGTGAGCAAACTTTATTTAAGTTTGATTTTTTGATGTATCTAGTAATTGGTAGAACTGATAAGGTAACTGTTGAAGTTAGTCCGGATGATGTTTATCGTAAAAAGGAAGTGTATAGCAAGTCCGAGGTTGATACAGCTGTAGCAAAACTTGATAAAAAAAACGCTGAAATCGTTAAGAGCTTAAGCGATTATAAATTGGAGAACTCTACTTATCACACAAACTTTGAGAAAAGCGTAACTGATAGGCTGGGTACTAAAGCTGATAAAACTACTGTAGAACAGCAACTTGGAACAAAGGCTGATAAATCAAATACTTACACCAAAGATGAAGTGAATAGTAAAGTAGCTCCTAAGGCAGACAAAGGCTATGTAGACAGCGAATTAAACAAGAAAGCCGATAAAGCTACTACTTACACCAAGACAGAAGTTGATAATAAAATCGCTGGTCAGGTTAAGTCGGTAAATGGGCACACTGCTAATGCCAGTGGTGCAGTAACCTTACCAACTTTAACAGCTAATGTGCTTACTGGCTATGATGTAAAGAATAAGGCTGCTACTTTTGATAACAACGCTCATTTTGACGCAAATGGGCTTTTTTCAAGATGGACTGTAGATCAAGGCGTTATCGGACAACTTGCTGATGCAATTAATGCAAAGTTACCCATTGAAGCAGGAGATCCTAATGGAGACTTGTTAGATTATGCTGGTAATAAAATTGTTTACTGGAATGGTAATGGTGACGGGGTTAAGAACTTGCCACCAATGAACAATAAGAAATGGTTCTTTGCAGTCAAACTATTCTATCTGGGTTGGGGTTCAGTTACTGTTGTAGATCAAGACGGTAGTTATTGGTTGAATACTAAGAATGACGATATTTGGACTGGTTGGCGTTCAGTAATCACAAATGAACATCTTAAAAAGTTAAAATTTGTAAAGCAATCATTAGATCAAAACGGTAATATTTTCCAAGATACTAAGTTTGTAACTCAAGAGGCAGACGGAACATATAAGATTAACATTTTTGATAGCGACTGGACTGCTAATAAGGTTTCATGGCTGTTAAATAATACCAAGTCTTACAGCATTCAAAATAATACTGATTTGAATAACGTTAAGAATACGGGGTTCTATAATGCGGCAGGTCCTTCCGGATTAAAAAATTCTCCTGTGTCAGCTTGGTTTAGTATGTCCGTAAATGCCAATCAATGGAACGGCCAACAAACTCTGTATGATACAAATAGTGGTCAATTATATGTGAGAACGTGGAATTCAACTAGATTTACAGATTGGCAAAGAATAGCTAATGCTGGCGACTTAACTAATCAGAGTATTACATCAATTACTGATTATGATGTAGCTTCCGAAGGCTGGCATAACACCCAAGTTGGAAAATTTGATCCATCAGGACACTTTGCTAATTTATTAGTTGATGCTGGAGCTTTGAAGCCGATAGCAGAGGCAATCAATAACCTGAATACCAATTTAACAACTATGCGAACTGAGTTAATGAACTTGAAGAAGAGAACTGATTACAATACTCCTCAAGGAGAGTTCAATAATACCACTGTAAATCTTAATAACTTAAGAAGCACAGGAATGTATCGTCTTTCAAATTGTCATGTTCAAAGTGGACCATATCCAACCGATAATGCGCACTGGGTTTACGTTAAAGTGACAGTATTTGATGCTAATACTGTGTATCAAACGCTTTACGAAGGCGACAATATGTATGGACGAAAGTCTTCTAGCCCGACAAATTGGGATCAATGGCATCAATATTTGAATAAAACTGTTTAATCCTTAGTTAAACTAAGGATTTTTTTATGGAGGAAAATTATGGAAGCAGAAAACTTTTTAGATTTATTAAAACAAGTCGTTGCTGATGGGAAAATCAGCTTTTATTACTTCTCTGATCCAACTAGTCCAATTACAGCTCTTCATCACTTGGAAATTCCTTATCCAGGAGAGCTTAGTCCTGTAGACTTGCCTTACCGCTGGCATGCAGAAAAGCCTAGTGAGGATTTAATTGATGCAGTTTGGGACGATGACTCTCATAGTTGGATTGAAAACAGTGATAAATCTCAGCCAGCTTTAATTGCTAAGTTGCAAGCAAGTAATGCAGCTATGCAAAAGAAAATGGAAAACTACGAAGCAGCTAAGATTAAAGATGCTCAAAATAATGATAAAATCGTTCAAGCTTTAAGTGGCGTACAAAAGGGACAAGCACAAACTACAGCAGTTCTTGCTCAACTTGTGCCAATGGTTCAACAACTTTCCAAGTCAGTAAACACACCAGACAAACCAAATGCAGCTGATGAAACTAAGAAAAAAGAAGGTGCTGAATAATGTTTGATTTTGATTTCAGTTCTATCTATTCAAACCTTGAAAGTTTATGTAAATCATCTCTAGACAATGGGTATTTCACAGACAACACAATTGCGGGATTTGTTCAGCAAGGAACATTTGATGCAGATGGATATAAGAGAATTACGGGTGATGATTATGTTGCAGGAGATCAAAATACTGTGGCAAACGGCTAAACTTAATTTACTTCATTTGATTTTGGGAAGTTTGCTTACAGCTTTTGGAATTGTTCTTTTAGTGAACGATTCCTTTTTTTATTGGCCACCAGAATGGCAATGGCTCTTCAATAATGACTTAGTCGATGCCTTTGCAATCATAGTTGGTATTGGCTTAATTGCATTTGTTTTTGCTGGTGGAAGAAGTCAACTTGCTAATGCCGTGTTACTAGCTTGTTCAGCATTCTTTTTGATGATGTTAACAGTATTGCAACTGGGGCATGTTTTGGTCATGCACGACTATAGCAGATTGCTTTCAATTATTGCACTAATCGGGTGGCTACTAGTAATTCAGTATTTAGCAGTATTTTCTAAGACTGTAAGACGACGAAAGTAGGTAATAAGAAGTGCAAGACTGGGCTAATTTAATCCGTGAAATAGCACTTCTTTTTTCTGGTTTTGTTGCAGGGCTTACTGCTTGGAACGCTTTACGCAAAACAAGCCATGAAGTTTCAAAAGATGATAAAGAAGAACTGAGGGCTGACCGTGACTTATATAGAAATCGGTGGCTTGAAAGTGAGAAAGCTTTTGATGAAATTGATGCAGAAAATGACAAGTTGCGCAAGAAGGTTAAACGGTTAGAAAACAAGATAGATGATTTTAAAGAAAACGAGGACAGAAAATGAGCTTTGAACAAATTGGCGATATGTTAGTTGTTGCTGTATCAGTAGTTATAGCAATCATCTTTTATGTTTATTCAAAAAATAAGATTGCTATTGATAAAAAAGCTATGCAAGGCGATGCACTAGCTAAAGCTGAAAAAATGATTGCTAATTCAGCAAATGCAATCGTATATCAAACTGAAAAAGAGGGCGGTTCAGGTAAGGATAAGCTGTTAGCAGCTTTTAATTACTTAATCGCTATTTTAGATTTGGCGCACTTACCGCATCCCTCAACAGCTTATATCAAAGGCGAGATTGAGAAGTCGGTTACTACGATGAAGCAAACGAAAAACTTTGTTGATAGTATGCAAACACTGACTAAGGAAGACGATGCAGCCAAACAATTGAAAAGTAAGACCATTGTTGGCGAATTGAAAGAAGTAAAGAAGTAGGAGGTAACTATGGTTGAAGTAGCTAAAAGAAGTTACGGTGTAGATGTATCAAGTCATAACAACGGCAATTATTCCGGATCGAAATTTGCCGTTGTTAAAGTGTCAGAGGGCTTAGATTATCGTAATCCTAAAGCACAATCTCAAGTATCTACTGCAAGAGCTAATAGTATGTTGCCAATGGCTTATCACTATGCGAGGTTTAGTGGCAATAGTAACGTAGCAATTCAAGAAGGTAACTATGCAGTTACTTCTGCAAAAGCTGTTGGTCTTGAGGCAGGTACTTACTTAGCTTGTGACTATGAACAAGGAAGTGGAAACGAAACTAGAGGAGATCGTGAAACTAATACGACTGCTATCTTATCTTTCTTAGATACTATTGTGGGTGCTGGTTATAAGCCTTTACTATACTCAGGCGCTTATCTTATGAGAGACAAAATTAATACTTCTAGAATTTTAGCCAAGTATCCTAATTGTTTGTGGGTAGCAGCATATCCATCAGGTAATGGTACTGCGGTAAGTGAACCAAACTTTGGCTACTTTCCATCAATGAACGGAGTAGCAATTTGGCAATTTACCGATAACTGGCGTGGGTTAAATGTTGACGGAAACATCAGCTTGATTGATCTAAAAAATGATAGCAAACCAGTAGCTCAGCCATCTGTTGCACAATCAGCATCAGAAAAAACATGGACTGATGTACAAGGTATGACTTGGCATGAAGAACATGGTACTTTCATCACTGGTGGAGCGATTAATCTTCGCTGGGGCGCTAATACGCAAAGCACACTGATTACCACCTTACCAGCAGGTTCAGAAGTTAAATACAATGCTTGGGCTAGAGATAGTGCTGGGCGTGTATGGTTACAGCAACCGAGAGAAAATGGTAAGAATGGCTATTTAGTTGGTCGTGTCGGCAGTGAGCCGTGGGGAACTTTCAAATAATTTAATATAATTCAAAAGCCGCTCTGGAGATGTTTCTCTGGAGCGGCTTTTTGCATACAACAAATTTTCTATTATTTTAACTATGTTTTCTTGTTACAATTTTACTTACAATATGTTATACTTAACTTGCAACAAGTTAGGAATTCTAAAATTCAATGAACTCAAAAAGCATTACCTGATCGCTACAAAAGGTAATGCTTTTTTTATCGCTTGACGCAACCTATCAAACGTTGAGGGTGGAAATGCGACTATTTATGTTTTTTGTTGTTACGCCGATCATCCAGCCAGTGATCGAATAGTGATTTCACCATTCCCACAAGAATTGGAGCTACAACTAAAGTTAGAAAATCCTTCAACGAACTCACCTCCTTTCAAGGGGAGGCAATAGTCGCTGAAATAATTATAACAAAATTAGATGTATAGTATATGTAGAAAATGAAACTATAAGTAATTATCAACTGACCCCCGCTGTGACCCCCAAACTTAAAATAGAATAAATTCAAATAAAAGAAAAAGTACCATATCTCAGGCACTTAAAAGCATAGAAAATCATATAAAATCAAACGATTTGGTCTCCTAAACCGTAGAGGTGAGTTCGAATCTCACCGGGGTCATAACAAAAAAGGTATGTGCTTCAATTACAAGAAGTACATGCCCTTTTTAATATCAGACATATTTTAATGGATTGATAAAAATTTTTAAAACAATCCAGAGAAAAATAATTAATAAGACTGCAATAATTCCGATTAAAAAATACCTTGTTTTTCGCGGATAGGAATTTCCTAAAAGAAAAACCAGACAAAAAACTATAATGGTAATTAAAATTGCAGCTAAAGATAAAAAACTAAACATAATGTATTTCACTTTCCTTATAATATATAAGTATAAATTAGTTTGGCTGATAGTACCAAAGAAAATTGAATTAGGCTATAGTATAAGAGACAAGCTAAAAGGTAAGGAAATATTTATGAAGAAAATAAAAGTAATGACCGTGTTTGGAACTAGGCCAGAGGCTATTAAGATGGCTCCCTTGGTGTTAAAGTTAAAACAAGATGAGCGTTTTGAAGAGATAACAGTAGTAAGTGCGCAACACCGTGAAATGCTTGATCAGGTGTTAGATATTTTTAAGATCAAACCGGATTATGATTTTAATATCATGCATAAAAACCAAACTTTGGAAGATATTACTTCAAAAGTATTGATGGATATGGCAAAAGTAATTAAAACTGAACATCCAGATATTGTTTTGGTTCATGGTGATACAACCACTAGCTTTGCGGCTGGTCTTGCAACTTTTTATGAACAAACTACTTTAGGTCATGTTGAAGCAGGTCTGAGAACCTGGAATAAATACTCACCATTTCCTGAAGAAATGAATCGGCAAATGACAGATGATTTAGCAGATTTGTATTTTGCACCAACTGAATTAAGTAAAAAGAATTTAATTAAAGAAAATCATCCAAGCGATAATATTTATGTTACTGGAAATACGGCAATTGATGCATTAGAGCAAACAGTTAAAAAAGATTATCACCATGACGTTCTTGATGAGATTAAACCTGGCAATAGAGCTATTTTAGTTACTATGCACCGCAGGGAAAATCAAGGCGAGCCAATGCGGCGCGTCTTTAAGGTGATGAAGCAGGTAGTTGATAGTTATGATGATGTAGAAATCATTTACCCAGTTCATCTTTCACCAAGGGTACAAGCAGTCGCAAAAGAAGTATTAGGCGGCGACCCTAGAATTCATTTGATTAAGCCACTTGATGTAGTTGATTTTCATAATTTAGCTAAAAGAAGTTACTTTATTATGACTGATTCAGGTGGTGTGCAAGAAGAAGCCCCTTCTCTTGGCAAACCGGTATTAGTTTTACGTGATACGACTGAACGCCCAGAGGGTGTTGAAGCAGGAACCCTGAAGCTTGTAGGTACTGAGGTAGATAAGGTTCATGATGAAATGATTCGTTTACTTGAAGATAAGAAAGCCTATGATGAAATGGCCAATGCTAAAAATCCTTACGGAGATGGTAAGGCTTCAGATCGAATTATGAATGCAATTGCTTATTATTTTGATAAAGAACATAATCAAAAGCCAGCAGATTTTAGATAAAAAAAAGCTCCAGAAGTTAATCTGGAGCTTTTTTCAGTATTTCTTATTAAAATGATCTTTAAACCTTTTAGCAAACTTACTACTAGTATTAAGAAAAATTGATTTAGTAGTTAAGTAGTTAAAAATACCTACTAAAATTTGATCGACAATTTTTACAAAAAGAGCATTCCAGTGAAGCCAGGAAATACCAACTAACATAATCAAGTTATCAGGAATCAAACTGATAATTCGGTAAATAAAGAATAAACATAGTTGGTAGACAACGCCGTGCTGCTTATCAACATTTTGGATAAATACGCTATGTTTATTAAAAGAAAAAGAGGCTAAATTAGAAATAATGAAGGCGATCGTGTTAGCATAAATTACTGGAATTTTCCAAACATTATGAAATAAAAGAAAGCAGACAATATTAATGACTGCTGCAAGAAAACAAAAGATAACATAAACATAAAAGTTTCGGTGTCTGGCAACAAGTCTACCTCCAAGCTCTCTTAATTGCTCTTGGGTAATTTTTTGCCCCTTTCTTTTATGATGCCTTTTAGTCATTAAATGCCTCAACTATTTCTTCAGTAGCTTGATCGATTAAGTCGATATCCTCATCGTCAACAGCATTTTCAATTTTAACTGGTTTAGCTACTTCAACTGCACCGCATTTAATAAATGCTTTTTCGAAATCATCTACATTTTCGCAATAGTGATCTTTATATGTTTTGTCTCCTGAACCCATAACAGCAAATTTTTTGCCAGAAAGGTCAAGCGTAATTAGTTGATCATAAAAGTCTTTTAATTCATCAGTCATAACGCCTTCGCCGTATGTATAAGTAACCATTACGCAAAGGTCAGCATCAAGATAAGAAGTAGCATCTGCAAAGCTGACGTCGATATTTTTAACGTCAAAACCTGCATCTTGTAAATTCTCTTCTAAAATCTCCGCCATATCTTCATCATTACCAGTCATACTGGCAAAGACAATCTGTGCTTTCATGCAAAAAACTTCTTTCTATAACGTTTTCTTTTATTATACTAAAGAAGTATAGAAGTTTGTAAATCTTAAGAGAAATTATTTAAGAAAAGCTTTATAATGAATATCTGGAATTTTCTCAATAACTACTAAATTATACTTATTTAAGGTATGCTAGGAGTATATAAATTAAAAAGGAGATTTTTTAATGATAACAATTAAGTCAAAACGCGAATTGCAAGGAATGCAAAAATCTGGTCGCGTTTTAGCAGCAATGTTTGAAGGTTTACGTGACGTGATTAAACCTGGAATTTCTACTTGGGAAATTGAAGAATTTGCACAGGATTTTATGAAAAAACATGGTGGTCGTCTTTCAGAACAAGGCTTTGAAGGATATAAGTATGGTACTTGTATTAGTGTCAATGACGAAATTGCGCATGCAATTCCTCGAAAAGATAAGATCTTAAAAGAAGGCGACTTAGTTAGTGTTGACGTAACTTGTAACGTCGATGGCTATGAAACTGACTCATGCACTACTTATGGTGTTGGCGAAATTTCTGCTGAAGATCAAAAATTAATGGATGTTACTAAAAAAGCAATGTACATGGGAATTGACCAAGCTGTTGTGGGTAATCGTATTGGTGACATTGGTAGCGTTATTCAAAATTACGTTGAGAATGAAAATGGTTATGGTGATGTACGAGAACTTGTAGGCCACGGAATTCAACCATCTATTCACGAAGATCCAGAAGTTCCTCACTGGGGTAAGGCAGGTCACGGTTTACGTTTGCGTGAAGGAATGACTATTACAGTTGAACCAATGGTTGAAGCAGGTGGGGACTGGAGAATTGAACAAAAGACTGTTTCAGATCCAAACGATGACTGGGTATACTACGCAACTCCAGATGGATCAAAAGCAGCACAATTTGAGCATACTTTTGCTATCACTCCAGATGGTCCAAAGATCTTAACTTTACAAAAGCCATATGATGGTTATGAAAAGTATCTTCCTCACTTTTTAGATGAAGATTAATAAGTAGTAAAGTTTATGAAATCTTTTCTCAATCAGACTAAAAACCGTATAACAGAATTTTTTCAATTATTATCTAAATATATTAGCCAAGGCGAGATAAATCAGACTTCGATTATTATCGCTTATTATGTACTGCTTAGTATTTTCCCAATTATCATTATTATTGGAAATGTCTTGCCCTTATTTAGTATTGATACAAAACCGATTGCTCGCTACCTTGAATTAATTTTTCCATCACAAGTTTCAAGTTTGATTATGCCCATTATTAATGCTTTATTGAAAAAGCATTCAAGTGGCTTTATTTCTTTGGGTATTGTGATTGCAATTTGGTCTTTAAGTTGTTTAGTGAACTCAGTTCGTTTAGCTGCAAATAAAATTTATGGCGTTGATAAAAAAGAAAAAGGAAAGTCATGGTGGAACTATTTACTTGCTAGGACCTTCACCTTTGCACTTTCTGTAATTTTAGTGGCTGGCTTTTCCATCATAATCTTTGTATTTACCTTTGGTAGACAGATTATGGAATTTCTAGCTCCAATTTTTAATCTATCGTTATGGTGGGTATATAAATTGGAAAATTATCGCTGGCCAATTATCATTTTAATGACAGTTATTATCAACTTGTATATTAACTATGTTATTCCAAATATCAGCGTTCAAAAGCGGGTAGTATGGCCCGGGGTTTGTTTCACTGTAGCTAGCTGGGGTGCCTTGTCTTATTTCTTTGGTTTGTATTTAAGACAGTTTGGAACGCGCTGGCAAAATTATGGAATTGTCGGTTCATTTATAATTTTTATGTTATGGCTTAATATAGGTTCATTCTTACTTTTGTTAGGTATTTGTATTAATGCTACAGGGGATGAACTAAAAGATAGAAAAATTGAATACAGTCGTAGCCCGATTTTGAGAATTTTTAGAAAAAATAAGAAATTACCTAAATAAGTTATCTTAAGTTTGGTAAAATACATTATGGAAAGCTTATTTTTGTGAGGAGAATAAAATGAAAGTAAGAAAAGCAGTTATTCCAGCAGCTGGATTAGGTACTAGATTTTTACCTGCAACTAAGGCTATGCCTAAGGAAATGGTACCAATTGTTGATAAACCAACAATTCAATTTATCGTAGAAGAAGCTAAAAAATCAGGAATTGAAGATATCTTGATTGTTACTGGTAAGAACAAGCGCTCAATTGAAGATCACTTTGACGCTAACCCAGAACTAGAACAAGATTTGGAAGAAAAGGGTAAGACTGAACTTTTACACTTGACCCAATCAATTACTAATTTAGGTGTTAACCTTTACTACACTCGTCAACCACATCCAGCTGGTTTAGGAGATGCGATTTTAAGAGCTCGCAGCTTCGTTGGGGATGAACCATTTGCTGTTATGCTTGGTGACGACTTAATGGACGACAAGGTTCCACTAACTAAGCAATTAATTGATCGCTACGATAAGACACATGCATCAACTATTGCTGTTATGCCTGTACCACATGAAGAAGTTTCTAAGTACGGTGTTATCGATCCAGATAACGAAATTGAACCAGGCTTGATTAACGTTAAAGCCTTTGTTGAAAAGCCAGATGTTGATAAAGCTCCTAGTGATTACGCAATCATTGGTCGTTACTTATTAACTCCAGAAATTTTTGATATTTTAGCACATCAAAAACCTGGTCGTGGTGGCGAAATTCAATTAACTGACGCTATTGATACTATGAACAAGACTCAACGAGTATTTGCTCATGTATTTAACGGTGAACGTCACGATGTTGGTAACAAGGAAGGTTACCTTGAAACCTCAATTGAATATGGTTTATCTCACCCACAAATTAAAGATGATTTACGTAAGTACATCATTGCAATGGGGCAAAAATTACAAAATGAAGATAAAAAGACTAATAAGAAAAAATAATAATTTTTATTAGCATTTTAGAAAGAAACTATCGATCGATAGTTTCTTTTTTTGATAAAAAATATTTTTCGTTTTTGCGTAATAGTAATTAGAAACTTTTCATAAAAAGGGAAACGCTTATGCGCAAAAATGAAAACGAGTTAGTAGCTAAAATCATTGATGATCCTGTATTCAGCTGGGTGATGGAACAAGATGATAATTGTTGCAAATTATTGCAAGCAATTTTACCAGAGCTGAATATTACTCGAGTCGAATTTGAAACGCAAAAGAGATTAAAGTTTCATCCAGAAAAACGGGGAACGATTCTAGATATTTTAGCTTATGATCAAAAAGGACGAGTCTATGATATTGAACTACAGGTATTACAGAATAAGTTTCTTGCTCAACGAATTCGATATTATTTTTCAATGATTGATCAGAATTTGTTGATGAGTGGTGGTAAGTATCGAGATTTACCAGAGACTTATGTGATTTTTATTTTGCCAAATGATCCATATGATCAAGATGAAAAATACTATGAATTTGCTTTTCAGCAGTTGAAACGAAAAAATCCATTGGTGCTTGATACTAAGCAACACGCAATTATCTTAAATGCGAGTGGGAGTATCGGTGAGGTTACACCGCGTCTACAAGGCTTTTTTGACTTGATTCATGATAAAATAAGTACAAAAGATGAGTTTATTGAAAAATTGAATCGAGAAGTTAAAAAGTTCGGTACTGATCCGGGAAGGAGAAAAGAACTTATGGATTATCAGATGAGATTAGATGATGAAAGAGAATTTGGTAAGGAACTAGGTCGAGAACAAGAAGAGATTAATGCAATTCAGAAGTTAATAAAAATTACCCGACAATTAAAAGCAAGCGATGACTTTATCTTGAAGCAATTAATTGCTAATTATGGCGATGATTTTTCGAAAGAAGAGTTGCAAGAATTTATTAAAAAGAATAAATAAAATTGAAATAAGGATTATGTAAAAAAACATAATTCTTATTTTTTTAGTCAAAAAGTGTAATCTTTTTGCCAACTTCTTGTAAGTAGTGAGAAAATATAAGTGACACTTTTTTATAAGGATTAAATGATGATTGAATACAAAAATATTTCGAAGAAATATCAGGATCAAACGATTCTAAAGGATGTTTCTTTTACAGTGAAAAAAGGAGATATCTTCGTTTTAGTTGGACCTAGTGGCAGTGGCAAGACTACGCTGTTAAAAATGTTCAATAGACTGATTGAACCGACCAAAGGCGAGATATTGTTAGATGATAAATCAATAAAGGAATATGATCTACGTAAATTAAGAGAAAAAACTGGTTACGTTTTGCAGACTGCCAGTTTGTTTCCAAATTTGACTGTTGGTGAAAATATCACAATTGTTCTAGAGCAAGAAGGCGTTAGTCGAACAGAACGTCGTAAGAGGCAGAAAGAATTATTAAAGTCAGTTGACCTAGATCCCAAATTATATTGTGATCGGATGCCAAATGAACTTTCAGGTGGCGAGCAACAAAGAGTAGGAATTATTCGTGCCCTAGCTGCAAATCCTGAGGTAGTTCTAATGGATGAGCCTTTTTCCGCTCTTGATCCAGTAGTGAGAAAACAATTACAAGACTTACTACTTAATCTTCATGATGAGCTTAATAAAACGGTGATATTTGTAACGCACGACATGCAAGAAGCAATTCGATTAGGAAACACAATTGGTGTCTTGCATGAAGGTATTTTAGAGCAAGTTGGTAAACCCAGAGAAATTTTACGTCATCCTGCAACTAAGTTTGTTCGAGAATTTTTTGCCGGAAATCGAATTAATCAAAAATTGGACCTGGAAACACTGCTCAAAAGTGAGTTAGGAGTAGATCCTAGATTTTATCCAAAGGTAGATACTTTAGTTCGCTATCATGTTTACAGCGTGCAAGATTTAATCAAGGATTGTTCTAATTATCCTGATAGTCTATTTATTGCAGAAACAGAGTTTGGTGAATTTCTAATTGAACCAAAACGAGTTTGGAATTTCTTCTTAAAGTGGGTGGCTGGAAATGATTAAATCTTTATGGCAAATGCTTTTAACAGAACACGATCAAATTTGGGCTACGACGCTTGTTCATATTAAAATTTCACTAATTGCTCTCCTTATCGCAATGGTAATTGCAATTCCGCTAGCTTTTATTTTAAAGGGACATAAAAAAGTAGCTGAATTCACACTGCAAATTGCTGGTATTATTCAAACTATTCCAAGCTTAGCAATTCTAGGTTTGTTATTACCTTTTGTCGGAATTGGGACTACACCTGCGATTATTGCCTTAGTTTTATATGCAATAATGCCTATTTTTCAGAATACTTATTCAGGTTTAACAGATATTCCTGATAATTTAGAAGAAGCAGCAACTGCCTTTGGTCTGACAAAATGGAAGAAATTACAGCGATTAGAAATCCCAATGGCCATGCCGATGATTTTTGCTGGAGTTCGAATTGCTTTAGTAATGATTATTGGTACAGCAACACTTGCAGCCTTAATTGGTGGTGGTGGACTAGGTACTTACATTTATGTCGGCATTAATTCAAATAACAATACTGAAGTTTTAATGGGTGCGATTTTATCCGCACTGCTTGCCTTAGTATTTAGTGGCGTTTTAAAATTTATTGCTAAAAATAATAAGCGACTCAAGTGGGGAAGTATTATTATCGCTGTAATTTTGCTCATTTGGGGCGGAAGCAGTTTATATACTCACTTCACTAGCACTTCAAAGAATAATATTGCTGAACCAAAACAAACAATTACAATTGCCGGGAAAATGGGCTCTGAGCCAGCTATTTTAATTAATATGTATAAAGACCTGATTGAAAAGAATGATCCAAATACCAAGGTAGTCTTAAAGCCTAATTTTGGTGGAACAACATTTTTATTTAAGGCTCTTCAGACAGATAAAGTTGATATTTATCCTGAATTCACTGGAACAGTCTTGCAAACCTTAGTTAAAACAGGTAAAAAGACTGGCAATGATCCAAATCAAGTTTATGTTGAAGCTAGAAGCGATTTAAAGAAACAATTTGATATGGAATACTTAAAGCCAATGGCTTATCAAAACGGTTATGCTTTGGCAACAACGCAGAAATTTGCAAAAGACAACCATTTGACTAAAATGAGTGATTTAAACCGCGTTAATAAAAAAGTTCACGCAGCTTTTGATCCAGACTTTACTTCTTTAAAAGATGGGTATCCTGGATTAAAGAAAATTTATAAGTTGGATTTTGCATCAATTAAAAGTACTGAATCAAGTATTCGTTATCATGCTATTGCGAATAATCAAGCTAATATTGTTGATGGCTACACTACTGATGCCGAGATTAAAAAGTATAACTTAGTAATGCTTGATGATGATAAAAAATTCTTCCCACCTTATCAAGGTGCTCCGTTGATGAAGGCAAAATTTGCAGAGAGAAATCCTCAAATTGTAAAAGCATTAAACAAACTAGCTGGTAAAATTACAACTCAAGAAATGCAGGAAATGAATTATCAGGTTAATGTTAAGCACGAAAAGCCAGCTAAAGTGGCTCATGATTATTTGGTAAAACATGGATTAATTTAGAAAAGAGATAGAAATGACAAAGTATACAGTAAAAAGCAAGCTAACTGATACTCCTTGGCAAATTGAAAATAGAACCAAGAAGCATAAATTTATGGCTGATGAATCAGCAAGCGGCAAAAATGTTGCTCCTAATCCAGTAGAGTATTTAGCTGGTGCAGTAAATTCTTGTATTTCGATTTCTGCAGGAATGATTGCTAACGTTCATCATTTAGATGTAAAAAACTTCAAAGTTACAACACAAGCAATTACTACTAAGTTAGGACATGGGAAGTCAGTTGTCAGTGAAATGTTAATTACAGTTTCTTTTGACAGCTCCATGTCTCAAGAAGAAAAGCAGGACTTTTTAGCACATACCCTGCATGTTTCAACTGTTTATCAAACAGTATCTCAAAGTGTTAAAACTTATGTAGAATTGGAAGATTAATTTATAAAATACTCTTAGTTACTCGGACTAAGAGTATTTTTGCTTTTTTTAGGAAAGATAGGGCAAGATATAGATTAATTAAGTTTTAGGGGGATTTAAGTTGAAAAAAATAATTGCTAAACTAGTTGGAATGTTTGAATTATTCTATGATCTAGTTTTTGTCTATGCAATTTCTAGCATTACAGCAATGATTCATCATCCTGTCAATGGTAGCATTCCTTTAATTACATTTTTGCAGTTCTTATTAGTTGTCATTGTAGTAATGCAAATTTAGCTTTACCAAGTTATTTATTTTAATCGCTATAGTAAAAATAGTTTCTGGGATCTTAGCGGCCTAGTTTTAAATATGTTTGTTGCAGTGTATTTAGCTAATAATATCAATACTGAATGGCGAATTACATTTCATTATTTTAATATCGCAATGGCAGTGATGATCGTAACGCTATTTTGTCAGATAAGTTAATTAATCATCATCAAATTAGTAAGGGCTTTGTATTAATGTACAGTCATATTGCCATTGTAGTTTCTATTTTGTTAATGACAGTATCTTTCCTTTATTTACAAATAAAAAATGTAAATAGATCATTCTTATTTTTCTTAATCATTGGCTCACTAGGTTTGTACTACTTTTCTTTAAGTATTAATCAAATATATAACAAAAATAAGTGCAAATTTGCTATTCGTGATTTTCTGGTATTAATAATTACCTTTTCGTTGGGAATAGTTTATTTATGGTTTGTAATAAGATCTGAATTAGGTATTGCAATCTGCTTGTTAATTTGGAACTTGGCATTTTTCTTAATTTTTCTAATGAAAAGCAAGAATTCTTTAAATTAGTGTAAGTATGATTATTAAAAAATTGTTGACTGCTATAATATTAGTAAATCAATAAAGAAGGTTTAATATGGACATTTATGGTGGCTATACCCCAGTTCTAAATAAATTACTTAATCAGATGCTGGAATATTTTAGAAAAGAAAATAAAATTCACCAAGAACAAACCGGTGACAGTCTTTATGAACATTTAATTGGTCGAGTTAAGAGACCAGAAAGCATGATTGAAAAATGTCAGCGAAAAGAATTACCAGTAACTCCAGAATCAGCAATGAAAAAAATTCGAGACAGCGTTGGAATTCGGGTTGTCTGTAATTTCATTGATGATATTTATACTTGTATTAATTTGATTCAAAATTGGGATGATGTAGCAATTGTTAAACAAAAAGACTACATTACTAATGCTAAGCCTAATGGTTACCGTTCTTATCATATGATTTTAGATGTTGAAAGACCTGAAAAAGATATTGAAGGTAATATTCCTGGTCACTACTATGTTGAAGTGCAACTTAGAACGATTGCAATGGACACTTGGGCAAGTTTAGAGCATGAAATGAAGTATAAGCATAAAATAAAGAATCCTGAAATGATTGGTAAAGAGCTAAAGCGAGTGGCAGATGAATTAGCTTCTTGCGATGTAAGCATGCAGACTTTGCGTCATTTGATTAGAGAGGAAGACTAACTTAATGAAAATTTTACTGGCAGAAGATGAAGAGCAACTGTCCCGTGTTTTGGTAGCGGCGATGCAAAGCGTTAATTACGATGTCGACGCTGTTTTTAATGGCCGGGATGCTGTAGAACTTGCTAAAAAGAATTCATATGATGTTATTATCCTAGATATCATGATGCCGATTATGGATGGAATCACCGCCTTGAAACAAATTCGAAAAAGCGGCGATAAGACTTATGTATTAATGCTTACTGCAAAAGCAGAAATTGATGATCGTGTAACTGGTTTAGATAGTGGAGCAGATGATTACTTAACTAAGCCTTTTTCATTAAAAGAGTTACTCGCTCGTTTACGGTCAAAGGAAAGACGGGATGATCAATATACTCCTAATGAAGTTGAAGTTGGTGATCTGGCCTTGAATGTATCTGAGCAAGAGCTAGTAAGTCATAATTCAATTCGCTTAGGAAGTAAAGAAACGCAACTTTTAAACTATCTGATGCTCAATGAAGGTAAAGAGTTTTCAACTTCAGACTTATTAGCGCATGTTTGGAAAGATGAAGACGATGCTAATGAAGAGGTAGTTTGGATTTATATTTCCTATTTAAGACAAAAACTCCAATCTATTCAAAGCTCAGTCCAGATTGTAGGTGAAAAGGGCGGTAGTTTTTCATTAATTAGGTAGGTGAGATTAATGATTCAAAAATTTCGCTGGAAGTTTATTGGAATGTCGATTACGGCTTTGTTTATTGTTTTAGTGATTACATTAGGTACATTACTTGGGATTAGCTATACTCAGAGCCATAATGAAGTGGACCGAGTATTGACAACCTTAGTCAATAATCAAGGTCAATTAACGCCACGTAACGCTAAACCAGTTTTTGGTAATCAAAAAGATCCAATTAATAAAAATTTTTTAGCTGGTGAATATAATCCAGAAGCTATTTTTCAATATCGCTATTTTACGGTTGCAAGTACCAAGAATAATACACCAAAAATAATAAATGATGATAATGTGTATGATGTAGCGCGAAAGCAAATTATTGGTACAAGCAAACAGGTTTTTAAGGATAAAGTAACTAGTGGCTCAGTCAATATCGGCAGTAATCAGTATGCTTATCGAGTAGGTAAGGATTCAAAAGGTAATCAATTTATTGTCTATTTGAACGAATCCCTAATCTATCATCGATTTTCCCTTTTATTTAGAGTTTCAATTTTACTGGGATTAATTGCTTTAATTGTTTTTGCCCTAATCTTAATCTTGGTATCAAAAAAGGCAATTGGTCCGATAATTACTACTTATCATAAACAACGTGAATTTATTACTAATGCGGGGCATGAATTAAAGACACCTTTAGCAATTATTTCAGCCAATACTGAAATGGAAGAAATGCTAGGGAATAATTCAGAATGGAATAAGAGTACAAAAGAGCAAGTTGATCGCTTAACTAGGTTGATTAACAGATTAATTGCTTTGGCAAGAACCGGTGAAACTGGAGAAGTCGTTTTAAATAAAGTTAACTTTTCTGAAATTGTTAAAAAGAATGTTACTAGTTTTAAGTCTGTAATGCAGAAGAATGACTTGAAATATAATGCGATGATTATGCCAGATTTATATGTAAAAGCCGAAAGGAATATTTTGAGTGAATTGACTAATATTTTATTAGATAATGCACGTAAATATTGTGATCGAGATGGTGAAGTTAGGGTAAGTTTGACTAAGGGAAAGCTTGGCACTAATGCAATTTTACGAGTAGCTAACACTTATAAAGAAGGCAAAGGGAAGGACTATTCTCACTTCTTTGAAAGATTTTATCGTGAAGATGAGTCTCATAATTCAAAGAAGTCTGGCTTTGGTATTGGTTTAGCCATGGCTCAAGAGATTGTACAAACCTTCCATGGTAAAATTCATGTTAGTCATAAAGATGACATGATCGTGTTCACGGTAATTTTAAAATTAGCAAAATAAAAGCAGTTAGTTTTCAATTTTGAAGACTAGCTGCTTTCTGCATATACTGTTTTTTTATTTACATTTCATGAAAAGTCAATTGAGTCTTATCTAAGTCAATTGTATAAGTCTCATCTTCAAGTGGACGTTTAGTCATCCCTTGATCGGTTGAATAGATAATCAAGCCTAATCTTGCACCAGCTGGTAAGCGATAGAAGGTAGGTTGCAATTCGAATTCTAAGTCATAGAATTTACCTGCTTCAATCTTTTCTGCGTGTTTCATATCAGCATAGTTTTGGACATTCATATGAGCCTTAGTGATCAACTTAGCCTTTGTTTCTTTATCAGGAACAAATTCTTTCATTACTTCTGTACCAAAGCGATAGCCTAATTCTTGGATTTGATCATTGAATGATTTAGGAACAGGGGTCAGACGTTTTCTTGATCCTAAATCAACTAAGGCTACTGAAATCTGTCCCTTCGGAAGAGAGCTAGCAACACTAATTTTAATCTTAGGACGGCCAACTAAAGTTACAGTATGAATGAACTCATCAGTTACAAAGCGTAATTGTTGGTCAAGCCACTTTTCTTCACCAGAGATAAAGTCATATTGCCATTTGCTTTCGGAAATTTTAGCTTCTTTGAAGACTTTACCACCTTGATCTGTGAACGAAAGTTTATCATTATCTTCGCCACCATCTTTTAAGAGATTACCTTTTTTATCAGGGAAGTAAATTTCTTTTCTACCTAATTCATTGTTCCAAGTTGGTTCTTCATGCCATACATCTGGTTGTAAGTTATCTTGGATCATAACATCTTCCCATTGCTTGTAGGCATTATTCTTGATGCCTAATAATTCATGACAGAACCATAAGTTCATTAAGTCTGAGAAGTCAATTGAAAGTAAGTTATTCATGTTGTAGTGCGGACCCTGGTGCAAGAATAATTTATGAGCAATTGGTAATTTAGATACCTTTTGCCAAACTTTATAAACATTCTTTGGCTTAACGTTCCAGTCATTTAAACCGTGAACTGAGATCCAAGAGCATTTAATATTGTCGGTGTGGTGGCGGTAATTTCTAGCTTCCCAGAAATCAGAATATTGACCAGTTTCACGATCTGATTTTTCTAAAAGACGTTTTTGCATAGCATCAAACTTCGGCTTAATCTTGAGATAGTCGCCTGCATCCCAAAGGTTAGACTGACAAGTTTCAGCAAGCATATCTAAATCTTCGCCTTGGCAAGCTTCTGGAGCAATAACTAATCCATGTTCACGATAGTAATCATACCAAGAAGAAATGGCGGCTTCTGAAACGACAGTTTTAAGACCGGCTACACCAGTAGTGGCGATAGCAATTTGAAGTGTACCTAAGTATGAACGACCAGTCATTCCAATATTGCCATTGCACCAAGAAGCTTTTGTTTCGTGCTTTCTCGTACGGTCAGTATAAGCAATTCTGTCGCCATGAAGCCATTCGATAATTTCTTTAGCAGATTCAGTTTCTTCAGGTGCTCCCGTAATTCTTAAACCATCTGAACCACGAGTCCCGATTGCGCCTGCGTAAACATTTGCAAATCCACGTGCAAGCAAGTATTCATTTAAAGAGTAGGCAGCTTTATGAACTGCTTCTTCAGTTGCTGCTTGATCTTCGCTAGCTGGCTTTTTAGCCTTAGCGGTCGGCATTGCTTCATATTTAGGGTAAGTACTCTTAGTAGCATCTTCTAAGTTAACATCTACATTGTGGTTACGTTTTTCATTAGCAATGATCCCACCAAAGTAAGGATCAGCAGTGTAGAGTGCAGGAAACTTAAAGTTATTTGATTGGTATGGGCGAAAGACTGTTACTTGCAATAAATCAGGTTTACCGTCTTCATCAGTATCAAGATCACTTTCAACGTAAACAACTTCACGAATAACCTTACTCATGTCAAAAACAGGTAATGATTTACCATTAAAGTACATAAATTTATTGTTACCGTAGAATTGTGTGAAATAGCCCTTGCCCGCCATATTATCAATGAAAGTTTGACCATTTTTGGTACGAGTATTAAGAAGACGATAGAAGACCTTAATTAATTCATCACGGTCAATCTTTTCTTGGTCAGTATAAGGAAGAGCATTTGCCTTCATGCGAACTAGGGGATCTTTTAAATCATAGTCATATCCTACATGATAGCCAAGCAGTTGTAAGGCAATATTATAGAAACTATTGCGTGAAATTGAGGCTGGATTTTTAGCTAAAAAATCTTTTAGATTTTCATTTGCGCTAACTGCAAACTCTGCAAGTTTAGCTTCTTTTGCACCATAAGTTTTTGCTTCCGCAATTGAATTTTCGACTAAAGTAGCTAAAAGATCAGAAAAGCTGTTTTCTTTCCAATTACCAGGTAAGAAATTGATGGATTCTAATTCTTTAACCATTTGGTCAAAATCAGTTTGAAGATAACCATATTGATTGTATTTCATTAAATATACGCTCCCTTTTATATAATCTCTTACTCATAATTTTACTAGTTTTACTTCAATAAAAGAAGAAATAAAAATGCCGCAAATTTTGCGACATTTTTTGATAGATTTAAGTGTCCTTCAATTAATTAATTTTGTTTTCAGTATAATCATTTCCAGATTGATAATCATTGAAATCTTCACCATTAAGATGGAAATGTTCGCCATAAACTAAGTTAATGATTTTTGGATTTCGATTATCTTCTAGACCAAAGAGGACATAATCCGTCCATTTATTTCTGCTAAAACTTGTGTCAAAATCTTGATTAAATTGGATTTCTTTATCTTTGCCTAATACAGTTAATTTAGCAAGGAGTAAGCTTTTATCAAGATGAGTTACTTCTTCAAAAATCATAGAATCGATAACTGTTTCGTCAACTGTTCCAGAGTTTCTCTTAAGTTCAATTTCTTTGACCATGGCTTTGTAGTAGTTTCGATCAAGATACTGCTTTAGACTTTTAACTCGGTACTTAGAGTTAACATACTTTTCCCTTAACAACTGGCTATATAGGAACTATGCGTGAATATAGACTTCTTTATAAGCCGTGAAGTCATCTTTAGGATTAGGTTTAATGAATTTGATATTGAGACGATGTAATAGTTTTTGGTATTTATCGAGTCTTTGGTTAGGATAGAAAAGTTTATAATTATTATCGCCAGAATTTTTAATGAGATAATTAGAATGATATTCAAAACGTAGCCGTATTTTAAATATGAAATCATAAAGAGCAGCAATAATATAAGAACCGAAAAAGATAAATACTAAGATAGCGCAGCCACCTAATATCCCTCCAATAGAAGAATTGCTACCATCACTACTATCAGATGAAGTGTAACTAGTTCCTCCGCCACCTGAAGAACCACCAGTACTGTGACCGCCACCGGTTGATCCCATTGAAGCAAAAGCTGGTTGAGAAAAATGAGGATTAGTTGTAGTAACGCTTATACCTAAGAATAGAAGACAAACTAAAATAATTATTTTAACTTTCTTTTTCATAAAATCGCCCAATAAATAAAATGCGTTATTTATATTTTAACTAAATAAGAAGAAAAAAAGCAAATTAAGATTTAAAGATATTTTTTAGATTTTGATGAATATAACTAAATTATTTTTAATTCAAAAGCTGGTAAGTAAGATTTTTATTTCTTATAATAAATACTTGAGAAGCTATAAATATTGGAGGTCAAAATATGGCAGAAGTTAAACGTTTTTATGAAACTTTTCACCCAGATCATTATGATATCTATTTAGATATTAGCCGTGAAAAAAAGAGCTTCCACGGTAAAACTATTGTGGTTGGGGATGCTCAAGAAGAATTAGTTAAATTAAATCAAAAGTACTTAAAGATTACCTCAGTTAGAGTCGATCAAAAGAAGGCTGATTTTGATTATAACGATAAAGAAGAAGTCGTTAATATTAAGGCTGGTAAAGTTGGTGAGATGAAAATTGAGGTTGACTTTGAAGGTAAGTTAACTGATTCAATGATGGGTATTTATCCTTCTTACTATGAAGTTGATGGCGAAAAGAAGCAACTAGTTGGTACTCAATTTGAAACTACTTTTGCTCGTCAAGCCTTCCCATGTGTTGATGAACCAGAAGCTAAAGCTACTTTTGCACTTGCAATTAAGTTTGATGAGAAGCCTGGCGAAACGATTATTTCCAATCAACCAGAAGAGAAGTTTAAAGATGGTGTTCACTACTTTAAGCCAACTTTACGTATGTCTAGCTACTTGGTTGCTTTTGTCTTTGGCGATATGCAAAAGAAATTGACTAAGACCAAGTCTGGCGTTGAAATTGGCGTTTTTGCAACAAAAGCACATAAAGCAAAAGAATTGGACTTCGCTTTAGATATTGCTAAACGCTCAATTGAATTTTATGAAGATTTCTATGAAACACCATATCCATTGGAGCATTCATATCAAGTTGCACTTCCTGACTTTTCAGCAGGTGCAATGGAAAACTGGGGTTGTGTAACTTACCGAGAAGCTTACTTATTACTTGATCCTGACAATACTTCATTAGACATGAAGCAATTAGTTGCAACTGTTATTGCTCATGAATTAGCTCACCAATGGTTCGGTGATTTAGTAACCATGAAGTGGTGGGACAACTTATGGCTTAACGAAAGTTTTGCTAATATGATGGAATATGTAGCAGTTGATGCCTTAGAGCCAAATTGGAAGATTTGGGAGATGTTCCAAACTTCAGAAGTTCCAGCTGCCCTTCAAAGAGATGCAACTGATGGTGTGCAATCAGTTCACGTAATGGTTAATGATCCAGCAGAAATTGATGCCTTGTTTGATTCTGCAATTGTTTATGCAAAAGGTTCAAGAATGCTAGTAATGGTACGTGCATTACTTGGCGATAAGGCTCTTCGTGAGGGATTAAAGAATTACTTTGCAGCTCATCAATATAGTAATGCCACAGGTGACGACTTATGGAAGGCACTTGGTGAAGCAAGTGGCCTTGATATTGGTGCAATTATGCATTCTTGGTTAGAGCAACCAGGTTATCCAGTAGTTAATGCTAAAGTTGAAGATGGTAAATTAGTCTTAACTCAAAAACAATTCTTCATTGGTGAAGGTAAAGATGTTGGTCGTAAGTGGCAAATTCCATTGAATGCTAATTATGCAGCTGTACCTAAGATCATGAAGGATGAAAAACTAGTTGTTGGTGACTACAAAGATTTACTTGCTAATAACGGCACACCTTTCCGCTTAAATGTTGGTAATAATTCTGACTTTATTGTTAAGTATGATCAAACTTTACTTGATGATATTTTAAGTCATGTTGATGAATTAGATGCAGTTGATAAATTACAATTGCTTCAAGACTTTAGATTACTAGCAGAAGGCGGTCAAATGTCTTACGCAGATATTGTGCCACTTCTTCCTAAATTTGCAGATTCAACTTCACCAATTGTTAATAATGCATTGTACAGAATTATGGCTACTTTGCGTAATTTTGTAACACCTGGTTCAGATGAAGAAAAGCAATTGAAGAGACTTTATGATTTGCTTTCTGAAAGACAAGTTAAACGTTTAGGCTTAATTCCTAAGGCTGGCGAATCTAACGATGATAATTTAACTAGACCGTATGTAGTTTCAGCTTCTCTATATGCTGAAAATGATGATACGATTAATGGTCTTCACGCTATCTATTCAGAAAATTCTGATAACTTAGAAGGTATTTCAGCTGATATCAGAAGTGCTGTTTTAGCTAACGAAGTTAAGAACTTTGGTAATATGACCTTGTTTGACAAGTTAATTAAAAAGTACCAAGAAACTTCTGATGCAAGCTTGAAGCAAGACTTATGTGCCGGTATTACTTCGACTAAGATGCCTGAAATTATTGACGCAATTGTTGATGATTTTGAAAATGCACAAGTTGTTAAACCTCAAGATTTGCGTGCATGGTACCGCAACGTATTAGCTAATCCATTTGGTCAAGAACAGGCTTGGAATTGGATTAGATTAGAATGGCCATGGCTTGAAGCAACTGTTGGTGGTGATATGGAATTTGCTACTTTCATTACGGTAACAGCGAATATTTTCCATACTGAGGAAAGATTGAACCAATTCAAAGACTTCTTCGAACCAAAGATTAATACTCCAGGATTAACCCGTGAAATTAAGATGGATACTAAAGTAATCGAAACTAAGGTAAACTTAGTTAAGAAGGAGCAAGCTGCTGTAAATGCAGCAATTGCCAAAGCAGTTGACTAAAAATAAAGATTAAGTAAGTTAAAAAAGATGCGCTTTCAGTTTTGAAAGCGCATTTTTGATATAATTTATAAAATAGGGGTGACTTAATTTGATAAAAACAATCTTTTTTGATGTTGACGGAACATTAGTTTCACATAAAACAGATAGTGTGCCTAAAAGTACTAGAGAGGCACTTGAACTTTTACGTAAAAATGGCATCAAACTAGTGTTAGCTACTGGGCGTGATATGAGCCAACTAAAGAAATTACCGGTTAAAGATATAAAATTTGATGGTTATTTGACGATGAATGGACAACTTTGTCTAGATGAAAATGATAATGAACTTTTTGGTAATCCTATTAATGAACAAGATACTAAAAAATTGGTTAAACTAATTAAAGAGAAGACTGTCCCGATTACTACTATCGGTAAAGAAGGACCGTACATTAATTTTGTAACAGATCAAGTAGTTGCTGCTCAAAAGGCTGTTTCTAGTAAAGTTGCGCCAGTTGGTAAATATCATGGTGAAAATGTCTATCAATTTATTACATATGGAAACCGTGATGACTTGAGAAAATTGGTTGATGATCTTCCAAACTGTAAATTAAGTTGGTGGAATGAGTATGCAGTAGATATTATTTCAAAAGATGGTGGTAAACTAGCGGGTGTTGAGAAGTATCTTAAATTGCAGGGTCAAACTTTAGCAGATGCCATGGCTTTTGGCGATGGTGAAAATGATTTAGAGATGCTTAAAGCTGTTCAAACGGGTGTTGCTATGGGTAACGGGGAAGAACAAGTGAAGCAGATTGCTGATTATGTGACCAGTGATATTAATGAGGATGGAATCTATAATGCCTGCAAGCACTATAAGTTGATTTAAAACAGCACTATAATAAAAGCAAAGATTAAGTTTGGGAGAAATTTGATGAAAATAATTAAGTGTGTATTCAAATGGATAGGGATCGCCATTTGCCTATTTCTTATTTTTGCTTTTATGCAAGTACCAATTTTGGAAAGTACACCTGTATATTCAATCGATAGTCAGCAACAATTTATTGAAGCTTTTAAGCATGTGAATATGTTTCATAATATATTTATGATAATTATCTTTACAATTATCACATTTATTATGGAATGGTATGTTTGTAAATGGCTAAATAATAAATTGGATTTTTCAAAAAAATTAAGTCGAAAAAATCTGATTTTATCATTAGGAGCAGGTGTATTTTGTTTTATTCTTCAGTTATTAACAATGTTTTCTGTCTTTGTTAATGCCAAACCGGATGTATTTACAGAAACATTGAAAACAGGATTAGCTGTACCTTTAATCTTATCCCTAGCTGTAATCGGCCCCACTTTAGAAGAATTATTATTTCAAGCTGGAATTCAAAAAGGTATTTTCAAAAGGTTAAATCCATGGATAGCGATTATTTTGACGGCAATTATTTTTGCTGGTGCTCATAATGTAACTCTGAATTGGTCATTTTTGAATAGATTTTTATCCGGAGTAGCTTTTGGATATGTTTACCAGAAGACGGATGATATAAAAATGGCAATTTTGAGTCATAGTATATCTAATCTTTTACCACTGATAATCTGCTGCATGCAGGCTTGGAGTTGAAAAATATATATTTAAATAAATTTCTTCAAAAAATAATTGACATCCAACTTCCTTTTCCCTATACTAGAATATGTTCTGTTAAGGAACTGGTTTGGTAGCTCAGCTGGATAGAGCAACGGTCTTCTAAACCGTGGGTCGTGAGTTCGAATCTCACCCAAATCACTGATATGACGCTCCGCATGGGGCGTCTTTTTTTGCAATTTTTTATTTGACCCCCCAAATGACCCCCCAAGCATATTTTTACGATTGTTAAAAACAAATTTAACTTTAAAATCATTTTTTGATATAGACCAATTACAAATAAAACTTCTTGACCAATTTTTAATATAGGGTTATTATTGCTCATATGACAGCAAATAAAAGATAGTCCATTTATTTTAAATGAACTATACCAAAGGAGAAAAATGTATGTGTGGAATTGTTGGTGTTGTTGGAAAACCTGCAAGAGATATTATTTTAAATGGTCTAACTAACTTGGAATATCGTGGCTATGATTCAGCAGGTATGTACTTAAATGATCTTAATGGTAATGAATATTTGACTAAGGCAGTTGGCAGAATTTCTAACTTAAAAGAAAAGCTAACTCCAGATGAACAAGGCTTAGTTGGAATTGGTCATACTCGCTGGGCGACTCACGGTAAACCAACAGTTGATAATGCTCACCCTCATTTTGATGAAACTAAGCGTTTTTACTTAGTTCATAATGGTGTAATTGAAAATTATGTAGAATTAAAGGAAAAATACTTACAAGGTGTTAAATTCCATTCAAATACTGATACTGAAGTGGTTGTTCAATTAATTGGTAAAATTGCTCGTGAAAAGAATTTAGACGGCTTTTCTGCATTTAAAGAAGCTTTGAAGTTAGTTAAAGGCTCATACGCTTTTCTCTTGGTTGATAATACTGAACCAGACCATGTTTTTATTGCAAAGAATAAGTCACCAATGATGCTCGGTCTTGGAGATGGATTTAATATTATTGCTTCTGATGCAATTTCTGTTTTAGACCAAACTAAGACTTTTGTTGATTTACAAGATGGTGATGTAGGTGACATTACCAAGGATTCTTACACAATTGAAACTGTTGACGGTAAAAAAGTCGAACGTAAACCTCACGTATTAGATATTGATCCAAACGCAGCTTCCAAAGGTACTTATGAATTCTATATGTTAAAAGAAATCGATGAGCAACCAAGCGTGATGCGTAAAATTTCTCAAACTTATTTTGATGAAAATGGTGACGTTAAGGTTGAGCCTCAAATCATTGATGCTCTTTCTAAAGCAGATCGAATTTATATTTATGCAGCAGGTACGAGTTACCATGCTGGCTTAGTCGGAAAGACACTTTTAGAACACTACACAGGTATTCCAACAGAAGTTGGTTTAGCTTCAGAAGCTGGCTATCACTTCCCAATGATGAGTAAAAAGCCATTTTTTATTTTTCTAACTCAATCTGGAGAAACCGCTGATTCACGCGTTGTTTTAAAAGAAGTTAATAAGCGTAATATACCAAGTTTAACCATTACTAACGTAGAAGGATCAACTTTATCAAGAGAAGCAGACTACACGATGCTACTAGAAGCCGGTCCTGAAATTGCTGTCGCATCTACTAAAGCTTATACTGCTCAAATCGCCGTTCAAGCAGTACTTGCTAAAGCTTTGGGTGAAGCACTTAATAATCAAGATGCAAAAGATTGGAACTTAAAACATGACCTAGCTATTGCGGCTGAAGGGATGCAACAACTTGTTGATAGTAAGGAAAGCTTAAAAGAAATCGCCGACAAGTACTTAATTAAGTCACGCAATGCCTTCTATATTGGACGCGGAATTGACTATGCCGTTGCCTTAGAAGGAGCATTGAAGCTTAAAGAAGTTTCATACATTCAAACTGAAGGTTTTGCGGCAGCTGAATTAAAACATGGAACTATTTCTCTTATTGAAAAAGGTACTCCAGTTATTGCTTTAATTAATGATCCAGCTACTGCCGACTTAACTCGTGGTAACATTCAAGAAGTTGTTTCTCGCGGAGCTAATATTATTACAATTGTTGGTAAGGATTTTGCTAAAGAGGGCGACGATATCGTATTACCAGAAATTAACTACTATATGTCTGCACTTCTAACTGTTGTACCAGCTCAACTCCTTGCTTATTATGCTTCTAAAGATAAGGGCTTAGATGTTGATAAGCCACGTAACTTGGCTAAGAGTGTGACAGTTGAATAAAAATTAAACCAAACTAGTAAAATAGCGAATTAGTGATTTTAAAAGTGACTAATTCGCTATTTTTAATTAAATGTTTTTGATCGAAAATATGAGTATTTGATTTAAAATAAGGATAGTTAATAATTAATGAGGATAATTATGCTATCAAAAATATCAATTTTACTTACAAATCACCAACTTACATTAAAAGATATTTCTCAAAATCAGCACTTGGCAGAACAAGATTTAAAAAAAGAACTTAATGAAAATCCTGATAATTGGTCAAGCTCAGTTTTATCAGCTTTGTCGTCATCTTTGAACATGCGGCCTGGAGACTTATTAGAATTACTTGATCCAGTTTATTCTTTGAAGATTAATGATCATCATCAAATGATTCAAGGAATCTATATTGAAGATCCTGAAGTTTATGAACAAATTCGCTTTGTGGTAGAAAGTGAGCATTTAGAAGGTTGGCAACCTGACGAAGAGGATATTTTAAGATTGCTTGATGAAGCAATTAATCCATCTCCTAAGTTCCAAACTGAAATAAGTCGGATTTGGGGTGAGAAAGATGAGTGAGGAGCCAAAAGATACAGAATGGTATCGCAGAAAGTTTCTTTATCCTAATGGAACGCTTAAAAATAAACTCAATATTAAGGATGCGGCAGAATTAGCGCAAAAAGAATACTTAGGTTCAGCTGTGCGCGCATTAGCTTTTTTGAGGAAGAATAAAAAGATTACTAGCGTTGAAGATTTGAAGAAAATTCATAAGATTATGTTTGGCTGGCTTTATGATTGGGCAGGACAAATTCGAGATTATGAGTTGATTAAGGGAGATACTGAGTTTCTAGAATATACTCGGATTAAGTTTGGGATCGAAGAAATAGATGAGAAAATGAGACAATTAGCGAGTCGAAAAGAAATTGCTAATACTGATTATGCTTTTTTGCTTGATCGTTTGAATTATCTTCATCCCTTTAGAGAAGGAAATGGTAGGAGTAGCAAGTTGTTTTTACAAGCTTTTGCTGCGAATCACGGACAAGTTATTGATTATCCGCGATCAAATAAAGAATTAATTATTGCTCAAAATAATGCAGATATTAACCAAATTGCTAAGTTAATTAAGATTAAGCCAAAAGCTAAGAAAATGAATGCTAGATAAAAAAAGTATCCCAATGATAATTTTTCGTCATTAGGATGCTTTTTTAATTGAACAGAAAACTAATTTTGACCAATTTATTTTCTTTAAACCAAGTCCAGCAAAGATGTAATAAATAAGCAGAAGCAAAAGATAAACACCAAGTAAAAATCCATGTCCCAAAGAAAGTTAAAAAGGGATGATAGTGAGCGTGAAATGACATATTTAGGCCGCGCCAAACTAATTGGTTCCAGAATACATTAGAAAGATATGCACGATAGGCATAAATAGCCAAAAAATGAAAAATTTTTAGACTAGTTTGAGAATTTTTCTTTACTTGATGCAAGCAAAATGCAGCAATTAGAGCAATAACTGCTAAAGAGTATAGTGTCATGGAAGGTTTATAATACGGAGCATTATTAAAATTAATGGGGTGGCCAAAACTTTGTAGTTCAAGATTGGTCCAAATGAAACAAATGATAAAAATAATACTAAGCAGCCACCAAAATTTAGTAAAAAATGCGTTAACATAATCGCGTAATTGCCAGGCCAAAACACCATAGACGCCATAGATAAAGAAAGAGATAAAAGCTCTATCCAGTAAATACCAATCGTTTTGATGGATGCCATGAAAGACATAGGTGTCGTAAAACCAAAGCCAGGTGAAATAAAGGATAAACGTAACGATTGCAATTATGATTCCACGTTTAATATTAGTTCCCACATAGCGACTAATCGCCCAAAAGAGTGGCATTAGGATGATAAATTGTAGCATCATCGTGTTATACCAAAGATGAGGAGCAGCATTTCCGTTAATGAATTGCCAGCAAAAAGTTGGAAAATTATAGTATTTGTTTACTTGCTGTTCCCAGGGCATTCCTAGTAAATAAATTAAAGTCCACCAGATAGTCGGTACGAATAAGTTAGACCAATTATTACGAAGGTATTTATTATATAAAAAGTGATTTTCTAAATCATAGGTTCTAGTAGTTGTATATAAGATTCCAAAAATAAAAGCAGGGGCAGTATATTTTACTAGATTATATAGGAGACCAAAAATATCTTGAGTATGAGCTGGTTGCCTGATGTCCATAACTAAGGACATAATTGGTTGCGACATGACGGCAGTACATGCAAAGACTTTAAGGTAGTCGCCAATATCAGCTGTTTTAAATGATAAAAATTGATATTTTTTCATAAATTAGTTCCTTCATTAGTAGAGAAAAGGTCTACAAACTCACTCTTAATATATTCATCTTTTTGAAAAAAGACAAGTTGTCTGTAATTAGGCGCTTAACAATTATTAAAATTTGAACTAGGATATAAATGACTGATCGAAACTTCTCCTCCTAAGAAGTGTAACAATTTATTTTTCTTCATTAGATCATGTTAAGCTGCAGTCAGAAATGGTTGCAGCTTTTTATTTATAGTCATAAAAGGATTAAAATTAAGATATTAATACAATAAAGAATTTAAAGAAGGTATATATGATGAACGTAGAAGAAGCAATTTTAACCCGGCATGCAGTTCGTTTATTTAATCCAGACGATAAGATTTCAAAAGGGAGTCTAGAAAAAATTGTTGAACTAGCTCAACACGCTCCTTCATGGGTAGATTCACAACCTTGGAAGGTATATATTGCAACGGGTAACACACTAGCAGCAATTAAAAAACGTCATGCTGAAAATGTTAAGAACGGTGTTAAAGCAAATCCTGACTGGCCAACCACTCACAGAGAAGATTGGGCTAAGTTTCCAAGAGAAAATATGCTAAAGCATAATGAAGCAACCGCTCATTTTTGGGAAAATCCAGAGTTGTCTGACATGACACGTCAGGATCTACAGACACGTCTTTATGATGCACCAGCAATTTGCTACTTAACTATTCCTAAAGATTCAAATCAATGGTCAGATTACGATTTAGGTGCTTTTGGTCAAACTTTGATGTTGGCAGCTAGAGGAATGGGAATTGATTCAATGCCAGCTTATGAAATTGTGAAATTTCCAGAATCTGTTAAACAAATTATGAATATTCCTGACTCTGAATGGCTTGCAATGGGAATAGCTTTAGGATATGCAGATATGGCAACTAGAGTTAACGAATATCGCGCTCCGCGTGTGCCATTAGATGAAATGCTAAAAATAAAGGATTAAAAAAGACGCCGCTGAGGACGTCTTTTCTGAAGAAAATATAATTAATGAAGAGATGCAGCCTTTTGGGCATGCATTTTTTCTTGCATTTGTTTTTGTAATTTTTGCATATCTTTAGTTGAGATAATTTTCCAGTTTGAGGGAAGAGTAAAAGTATACTCTCTATGTTTTAATTCATTATTATGATTAAAGATATTAAACATCATACGACTAAAATTATCTTTGTAAACATACCGAGTGGTTCTTATTTTGAGACTTGGCTGTTTGCCGTGATTAATTTTAGTTGAAACCTTATCTAATTTAATTGCTCTAGGCTTCTTCTGATTGTTATTAGTCTTATATAAATATACTTTTTCTGTCCCATTACCTAGAGGTTGATAAAGTAGAAGTGGAAGGTTAGGACTAGCACTTGAAACTAAATGTTGTGTCTTAGTCTGTGTTTCAGTCTTCATCCCCCAGTGATTGTAGTCATGTGCGACGATACCCAGCACGCAAAGTAAAGTAATGATTAAAGAAATCCATGAAACTAGAGTATGGCCTTTACCAGGGATGACATTAAAATATATAAATAAAATTGCTGCCAAAATTAGAATTACAATTATCATTATCCATTCACCTCTTCTTGGTTTTCACGTGCGCGGTTGCCCTTTTTTAAGAAGAAAGCAAGAACTAAAGCAACTAAGGCAAAAAGAATACTCATTGCAAATGAAGCACGGAATCCGTCTAGAGTGGCATTAATTGCCTGATTTTTATATTGAAGTGGCAAAGTATGGAGTAAATCTTTGTTTGGCATATTATTGTTAGTTGTAGTGGTTAAAATTGAAACTAAGATAGCTGTACCAATAGAACTTAAGACCTGTCTGAACGTATTATTTACTGCTGTTCCGTGAGCGATTTTATTTAAAGGCAATGAGTTCATTCCTGAAGTGGTAACATTCATCATAACTAAAGCGACACCAACCATTCTAATTGCGTATAAAACAATAATCATAGTATATGAGCTTTCTGCAGTTAAGAATACAAATGGAATAGTACCAAGCGTTAAAAGAGTCATTCCAGTAATTGCCATTTTTCGTGCACCATATTTATCGAATAAACGCCCCGTAATTGGTGACATGATTCCGATCATTAAGGCACCAGGTAATAGTATCAATCCTGAGTGAAATGCCGACACACCACGTAGGTTTTGAATATATAATGGTAATACCATTTCAATACCCACCATTGCTAAATTGGTAATACCACTTAAAGCAGCTGCTAAAGAAAATTCGAAATGTTTGAAGACAGTGATATCCAAAAATGGATCTGCCATTTTTAATTGGCGAATACCAAAAAGAATAACAAATACAATTCCTACGCCAATAAATCCTAAAATTTCGGGGTTAGTCCATCCTTTATTACCAGCTTCTGAAAAACCATAAAGTAAACTACCAAAACCCACAGTTGAAGTTGTCACTGACCAAACATCAATTTTTTCTTTCTTAGTTGGAAGAACGTCTTTAATTAAGAAAAAAGCTAAAATAATAACTATTCCAGCAATTGGAGCAATAATACTGAATAAGTAGCGCCAAGAAAGATTATCAACAATCCAGCCAGATAAGGTTGGACCAATAGCTGGTGCGAGGCCAATAACAATCCCAACTGTTCCCATCGCAGCGCCGCGCTTATTAGCGGGAAAGATTGAAAGCATGATGGTTTGAAGCAATGGCATAGTAACACCAACACCCAACCCTTGAATAATTCTTCCAGTTAATAAAGTGCCGAAATTTGGCGCAAGTGCAGCTGTCACTGTCCCGATAAAGAAAACAGACATTGCTGTCAAATACATTTTCCTTGAGCCAAAACGATTAATTAACCAAGCTGAGACTGGAATCATAACCCCATTAACTAACAAAAATGCAGTTGAAAGCCATTCAGCAGTGGCAGTACTGATATGAAAGGAACGCATAATTGAAGGAAGAGCTGTTGCAAGCAAGGTCCCGTTTAAAACAGTACAGAAAGATCCAATAATTAAAACTAAAACAAGCAAGTTTCGATTATAGGCTTTTCCGTGAATATCGGTTGGTTGTTGATCCATTTGAATTATCCTTTCTATTGTTAAAAAATCTTACAAACTATAAGAACTATATGCTTAAATCAAAGCATTGTCAAATTTTCTTACACAAGAGTAATAGAATCTAACATATATGTTGTAAAAACTTACATAAGCTATTAAACTATAAATAAGATTACGAGGTAAGGAATTAAACAATGGAATCAAAAAAGATCCTTCATAATGTTTTTCAAAATATTGAAGTAGGAATTGGGGAAGTCAGCAAAGTAGTTGGCGTGTCACAAAGACAATTACGCTATTGGGAGAAAAAGGGCTATATTGAGCCCATTTCTGATGATAATAGCGGTGTTAGAAGATACAATTTATCAACTTTATATTTAATTGTTTTTATTAAAGAGCAACTTGATAATGGTTTTACTTTAGCTGCTGCTTTTGAACGATCAAAAGATATCAAGCTAAAGAGTAAAATTGTTCGAACCTTTTTTGAGCATACTTTCAGCGATGTTGAAATTACTGATGCAGAGAAGGGATATGGTGAAATAGATTTAGGTGATTTCCGTACCGAAGATGGTGAGAAGTATCACTTCAAAGGTGTCCTTGATGCGCATGGTAGGTATGTAAAAATTGATAAATAAAGAAGGAAGCATCTGGAATGTGATGCTTCCTTCTTAGGACAAGTCGATATTGTTTTTTCTATAATTTATGTTGATTAAACTTATTATTTAGTAAAGCCCGCTTCATACCAAACATTAGCAGAAGGTTTTAATGACCAACCAGAGACTTTACTATTTACAGCTGTTACTGAATAGGCACCACTAGTTGGGACTACATACGCTTTGTTGTACATCCATTTTTGCCATTCATGAAATTTTTGCACCCGATATTTTTTATCAAAAGATTTGGCAGAATCGATTTCATTCAATAATTTAGTGTTTGTCGGAGAAACAAAACGGGCAAAATTATAAGGCATTTTTTCACCATAAAAGACGCTTGGAGAAGGATCACCTGCTGCGCCCCAAGCTCCTTCAAGAACATCAATCTTAGGATCACTGGCTTTAACAGCTGCTACCCAGCGATTAAATTCCATTGGCCGCCCGCCTAGGAACTTAACGTTTAAGCCGGCTTTTTTCCATTGTTGAATGTAGTTACGCCAGATAGCTTCGCTATTTTCACCAGAACCACGTACTGCTAGATTGATAACTAATGGTTTACCATTTGGCTGACTTCGATAGAGTGCACCAGGAGCTTTTTTATAGCCCGCTTTATCTAGTAGTTTATTGGCTTTATCTAGATTATAAGAATAGACAGGAATATTTTTATCATAATATGGAGTAAATTGTGAAGGAATCAAAGAATTAATCCTGAATTCTAAACCATGGTAGAAACGTTTATTAATGACATCAACATTCATTGCATAAGCCATTGCTTTTCGTAAAGCAGGATTATTCATCTTAGCATGAGGATTTTCAACGTTTTTACCAAGTTTTGCATCCCATTTTCCGACCTTAAAGGCTAAGTAGTCGTAACTAAGTGTTTTTTTGCCGACAAAATTGACGCCTTTAGTATTTTTTACCTGTTCCCATTGCGAGCTAAGAACATTTGCAACGTCGAATTTTTTGCTCTTAATTGCTTGTGAAACATTAGAATTAGTAATATTTGACATGTAAATATGTTCAAAATTAGGTTTACCGCGCCAGTAATATGGATTTCTTGACCAACTAGTAGATTGGCCTTGTACAGTTTTGTCCATTTTATATGGACCAAAGTAGAGTGGGTGCTTTCTTATTTGCGGACTAGAAACAAGTTTTTCAAAGGGAACGCTTTTCAAATAATGGTAAGGAGCAGCATGTTCCCAGAAAAAACCATTAGCTGAGTTCATCATTGCTGGTTTTAATTCCTTAAAGTGAAGAATTAATGTTTTTCCATTTGGTCCGTCTGGCATTTCAAGACCTGAAATATTGTTGGCTTTTCCCCGATGGTATTCAGCCATTCCCTTAATATTTTCAAGCGAAGAAGTATATTGAGTAGTTTGAACTTTAGGATTAGCTAAAATTTCGTATGCATACTCTAAATCCTTGGCTGTTACTGGTTTTCCATCAGACCAACGAACCTTCTTTTTTACTTTGATTTCAGCAGTATTGTTACTATGATTTAACTTTAAACTAGCAGCACCCTTATTGGTAAATTGATAATGATCATTAATATCAAAAAGCGCTTCATCTCCTGGAGCAGCTGCTTCAGAATCGGGACTAGTATCAGCAATTTCAGCTGAAAAAATTCCAGTAAATGGTGATTCATTTTCTAAAGCATAGGTTAAGGTTCCTCCCTTTTTAATGGGTTTATGGGGAACAGCCTGAGAAAACTTGATGGGTTGATTACTCGAATCAGTTTTCTTAGCACCACAAGCAGTTGATAAAATCGCTAGTGAGCTCGCTAGTGTTACATACAGCAGTTTGGACTTTGACATCTTCATATAAAATTCTCCTTTCGTCAAAAATCCAATAACAGCATGATTAAGAAAACAAAAAGACGCCCTATCAGATCACAATGATCTAATAGGGCGTCTTGTCGCTGTACCACCTATTTTTACTAGAAAAACTAGTCTTTAATAACGTACGGTTCAATACAAGAGATCGCTATAAAGGGCTGTCCCTTAAACTACTTTAAATCGTAGTTTACGCTCAAAGGTGATTTTCATTAAGACTCTATCTATTTCTTCACACCAACCAGAAATTCTCTGAGAGACGAGCACTTAATTACTTTTCCTTATCAAAGCTGTTTGATAATAATGTTTGTGCTCATAATAATACACTGATTTGAAAATATGTCAACATGAAATTATAGCTTTCTTATTTTTATTATAAATTTATTTTTATAATTATATGATGTGTTTCAGTATGAATTTAATACAAAAAATTGCAAACAATATTTAATACATAGGTAAATTTAAAGTTACAGATTTAAAGCAAATGTTATTGATTAAAAATATGAATGAGAGGGTAAAGCTAATACTTGACATATTTATTGACTGAAATAAAGCTGTCGATTTGTTATTTAATATAATAAAAATATTATAAAAACTTGAGCAAAAAAGAAGATTTTTTCTCTTAAGAGGCCTATACTTGTAATTGATAAGTGATAGAAAGGAATTGTATACTATGAAGAAATTAGATACAAACAAATTAACTGACAAACAAGCAGATCTTTTTAAGAATAACTTGGTTTACATTGCTACTGTTGACGAAAATGGTAACCCACAAGTTGGTCCTAAAGGTTCAATGACTGTATTAGATCCAAGTCATATGCAATATCTTGAAAAGACTAAGGGTGCAGCTTATGAAAACATTAAGCGTGGCTCTAAAGTTGCATTAGTTGCAGCAGACGTTCCTTCTCATACTGCTGTTCAAGTTTTAGCAACTGCACATGTTCATGAAGATGATGAATATGCAAAGAAAGTTGTATCTGGTACTGATACTCCTAATGCATTTGTTGTAGTACTTGATATTGATGAAATTTTTGAATAATTTATATAGATCCAAAGATTTTATTCTGCCTGCATTTTAATATAGTTTAAGAAAGACTAAGTATTGCAAAAATACTTGGTCTTTTTTGCTAGATAACTTGCTTATTTTTTATATTAATGTAAGATTAAAACTAATTAAACAAATCTAATAAAGTTAAAAGGAGAAATGAAAATGGGTGCTTTATCAGAACAAGAACTAGCAGCTTTTTCTGCAGATTTTAATAAAAATGATAAAAATAAAGTAGCATCTCGTGCTGCTCGTCGAAATGGATTATTTGAAGCATCATTTAATGATGAAGTTTCAAAACGTTTAAATCATACTTTTTCTACCGAACTTGATATTGGTGGAGTAACTGACCAAAAGCATTCTGGTCGTTGCTGGGAATTTGCAACTTTGAATGTTTTGCGTCATCATTTTGGCAAAAAATATCATGTTAAGGACTTTACTTTTTCACAAGCTTATAATTTCTTCTGGGATAAGATTGAAAGAGCTAACGCTTTTTATGATAGTATGATTCGTTTAGCTGATAAGCCAGTTGATGATCGTGAAGTTGAAACTTGGTTGTATTTTGCAGGTCAAGATGGTGGCTTATGGCAAATGGCAATTAATTTGGTAAAAAAATATGGAGTAGTTCCATCATACGCAATGCCAGAAAATGCTACGTCAAACAACACTACAGCTTTAATTGATTCTTTAGCTCGTAAGGAAAGAAAAGATGCCCTAGTATTACGTAAATTAGTTCAAGAAGGCAAGCTTGAAGAAGCTGAAAAGGCTAAAAAGGAATTCTTAAATGAAGTTTACCGTATGGCTGCAGTAGCTTTGGGTGAACCACCAAAGAAGTTTGATTTAGAGTATCGTGATGATGATAAAAAGTATCATTTAGAAAAAGATTTAACCCCACGTCAATTTGCAGAAAAGTATTTGAAAGATTTTAATTGGGACGATTATGTTGTCTTATTAAACTCACCTAATTATGATTACAACAAACGCTACCACCAAGGTTTATATGACAATGTTGCTGGTGGCCAACCAATTACTGGCTTAAATGTGCCGATTGAAGTTTTGGCACGAGCAGCTGCAGCTCAATTGAAAGATGGAAAAGCAGTTATTTTTGGAAATGATGTCTTAAAACAAATGGAACGTAAAACTGGCTTCCTTGATACTGATCTATACAAGACTGATGACTTGTTTAGTGTTGATACTCAAATGAGTAAAGCTGATCGATTAGCTACTGGTGAAGGTTCTGCAACCCATGATATGACTTTAGTCGGCGTTGATGAAGACAATGGTGAAATTCGTAAATGGAAAGTAGAAAATTCTTGGGGCGATAAATATGGTCACAAGGGTTTCTACGAAATGAGCCAGAAGTGGTTTGAAGAATATGTTTATGATGTAGTTGTTGATAAGAAATATTTACCTGAAGATTTGGTTAAGCTTTGGGAAGAACCAGCTGTTGATTTGAAACCCTGGGAACATATCGGCTTATAAAGATAAAAGAGATCGAAAGATCTCTTTTTTTAATATCAATTTTTAAACTAAAGAATGTCAATATGTAACTTGTTTTGAAAGCCAATCCACCATAAAATATCTTTTGTAAGCGCTAAACATTAGAAGAGGAGATAATGATGAAAAAGAATTATTTAAGCATTGATATTGGGGGAACAAACGTAAAATATGCTGAACTTAATAATGCGGGGAATATTATTGAACAAGGCAAAATTAAAACATCGCATGATAAAGAACAATTTTTAAAAAATATTGATCGAATTGTAGCGAAATATGTAAAAAAAGGGATTAAAGGGATCGCTTTTTGTGCACCAGGAAAAATTGCGCATACTAAAATTCACTTTGGCGGAGCACTACCTTTTCTTGATGGCATCGATTTTGCAGTAAGATATAAAAAATATGATATTCCAGTTACTGTGATTAATGATGGTAAAGCTAGCGTTTTAGCTGAAAACTGGCTTGGTAGTCTAAAAGATATGCGAAATTGTGCTGCGATTACTTTAGGTACTGGTGTTGGCGGAGGAATAATTGTTAATGGAAAGCTGTTAAATGGGGCACATTTTCAAGCCGGTGAATTAAGTTTCTTGCAGCTTAATATGAAAGAACCTGGATTTGATGGTTTTGCCGGTGGTTATGCTTCTGCTGTTCAAATGATCAAGAATGTTAACGAAGCCATCGAAAATGATGATGAGACTGACGGCTTAGCTGCTTTTGAAGCAATTAATAATGGAAATGAAAAGGCAAAGAAAATTTTTGATGAGTATTGTAAGCGAATTGCCGCTATTATTATCGATATTCAAGCCGTAGTGGACTTAGATGCAATTGCAATTGGTGGTGGCATTTCTGCGCAGCCAATTGTGATTCAAGGAATTAATCAAGCTTATGATCAAGTTTTAGCTGATAATGAATTGATTAGAAAGACTTTCACTCGTCCAAAGATAGTTGAGGCTAAATTTAAGAATGGTGCGAACCTCTACGGGGCTTTGTACAATCTCTTTATTCATGTAAATGGTGAAAAACTATAATGACATATGGCAAAAAAATCAAGCAGCATGAAATAGTGATTCCTACTGATCCGCTACCTGTTTGGTATTTTGTTTTTCATGATCATAATTCTGAAAAATATATTGCTCCGCACTGGCATCGAGGAATTGAATTGAGCTATGTTGAAAATGGGAGAATAGATGATTTTTTGATCAATAAAAAGCACTATTCTTCTCAATCAGGAACAATTTTGGTAGTAAATACGCAAGAAATTCATAGTATTCATGATTTTAGGAATACTGATTCGCTTGCATTATCAATAATTTTTCCATATGACTATATTGCTAATTTATACCCTGATATTGCTCATCAAGTCATTAAAATTAATGACCCTACTATGTTTTCCAATAAGCAGAAACTTGCCTATCTTCACTTGCAGGGGTTACTTAGTCAGTTTATTAAAGTGTATTTTCTTAAAATTCCAACTAAACACTTAGAACAGCAACGCTTAATTGATGAAATTTTATGTCTGTTATTAGCTAATTTTACTGAAGATAAGAAGGATCAGGAACAGGTTAGTGAGCGTAAAGTATATATTATTAATCGTTTACAATACATTACACAATATGTAAATAACCATTATCAAGAAGAGTTGAATTTAGCCTTTCTTGCCGAAAAGTGTAATATTTCAAAAGAATATTTAGCACGCTTCTTTAAGAAAGAAATGGAACTTACGGTTGAAACATATATTAATAATGTCCGAGCTGAACATGCTTATGGCGAATTAAAGAAATCCAAAAAGAATTTAACTCAAATTGCCATTAGCTGTGGCTTTTCTAGTATTAGAACGATGAATCGAGCTTTTAAAAAACTATATGGCAAAAGTGCATCTGAAATGAAGAAGAAATTAACAAAATAGGTCAATTTGCGCCAATAATTGGTTAAGATTGGCCTATTTTTTAGATCCATTTTTAGTTATTATGAAAGCGAATTCAATGAGAGAGGGAAATATTATGAAAGAGCAAAAGATTCTAAATGCAGTTAAAGAAATGCGGATTAGCTGGAAAGAAAATGATGATAAGAGAGACAGTGGGTTGCCACACGATATCCCAGAAGTAACACGTGTAGATGATCTTCAATATGGTGAGGATCCTAAATGGAATTTATTAGACTTATATTTGCCTAAGAATGTTAAAGGCAAGATTCCAGTTATTATTAATATTCATGGTGGTGGCTGGGTTTATGGAACAAAAGAAACTTATCAATTTTATGGTTTAGGGATGGCGAAGAGAGGATTTGCATTTGTTAATCCAAACTATAAATTAGGTCCAGAAGTTAAATTTCCTAAGGAACTTGATCAAGTAAATGAATATATCCATTGGGTAGCCGACCATGCTGATGAATACAATCTTGATAAAAATAATGTCTTCTTAATTGGAGATTCAGCTGGTGGTCAGATGGCTGAACAATATACAGCTATTTTGACTAATCCAAAATACCGTGAGAAATTTGGTTATACACTAACAGATTTAAAATTTAGAGCGGTTGCTTTAAACTCACCGGCAACTTTTATTAAAGATCCAGGCATGATTGGAAATGGTACTTTAGCATATTTTGACCCAGAAGTGATGAAGAGTGCGAAGAATCAAGATCTAATTGATGTTGAAAAATATATTACTGAAGATTTTCTGCCAACCTTTATTTCGACTGCTAATGAAGATTTTATTCATGACTGCGCTGTTAGATTAGATGGTTTTTTAAGAGCTAAAGGAATTGAAGTTATTCAAAAGTCTTGGGGCGATGAAAAGCATCCTGAACCACATGTTTTCTTGATTAATCAAAAAGATGAGTTAGCAAAAGAAGCTAATGACGAAGAAGCTGAATTCTTTAGAAAGCATCTTGTCAAAGATTAACAGAAATGAAGTGGGAGGAAAATAAAATGAACGAAAAGAATCCACAAGATCATGTGATCTTTAAAATATCATTATTATCGATTTCAATCTTTTTAATGATGGCACCAGCTATTGCACCTGCTTTACCGCTAATGTATCATGCCTTTCCAGGCATAGATAAGGCCGGGGTTGAAATGCTATCAACGATTCCTAATATCGGAATTGTAATTGGTTTATTAATTAGTCCATTTTTAATTAAGTTAATGGGAGAAAAGCCAACTACTATTACTGGTTTGGTAATAACTTTGTTAGCTGGTACTTTTCCAATGTATGCAACTGCTTATACACCTATTTTAATTTCTAGATTTTTGATCGGTGCAGGAATTGGTTTATTCAACTCACTTGCTGTTAGTTTAATTCCGCAATTCTATAGTAGTAATGAAGAAAAATTAGCCACAATGGTGGGCTATCAAAATGTAATGGGTAGTTTGGGAGCAGCGCTTGCATCATTTCTGATTAGTTGGCTTTTAACTATTTCATGGCATGCAGCATTTGCAATTTATTTCTTAGTAATTCCAGTTTTGATCTTGTTTATTTTATTTGTTCCACTTCCTTCTTCAAGACAAAAGAAGGCTGACAAAGCAAAAAAGGCAAAAGAAAAACAGACTATTAATGGTAAAGTAATTTTAATCTCGGTTTTAATGTTCTTTATTTTTCTATTTTATATGCCAATGAGTTTTAAGATTCCTGCTTTAGTTGTTCAAGAAAAGTTAGGAACAGTTAGTGAGGTTTCAGCTTTAACTGGAGTTTTGAACTTAGTTGGTATTCCAGTAGGAGCATCATTTGGGTTCTTCTTTAAGAAATTACACGATAAGATCTTTCCACTAGGATTTGCTTTAGTAGCAATCGGTTTCTTTATAATTGCGTTAGCAGGTAATTTCATTATGTTGAGTATTGGTTGCTTAATTTTAGGAATTGGTTTTGGCTTAGGTGTGCCATATATGTACAATTGGCTGGACTGGTCAGCTCCAGCAAATTCAGTTAATTTAGCAACAACCATTGTTTTGGTACTAGTTAATGTAGGATGCGCAATTTCACCAATGATTATCAATGCAGTTACGCCAAGTGCTAAAATGGGATTATTGATTTCGGCTATTTTCTTTGCTTGCTTTTTAGTATATGCGATTATTCACTATCTAAGAGTTCACAAAAAGCAAAGCGCTACTGCTTAAAACTAAATATATTCACTAATTAAGCGTTAGAATATTATCTAGCGCTTTTTTTGCGTATTAAGTTATAATTAAGCCAAAACTCACTTTTTCTCACGGGGGACCTATGAAAAAATTTTTTCACCTAATAATTGGAATGATAATGCTTGTAACTTTAACCATTATCTTTACAAAACCTGCATCAGCTGATGTAGATTATGATATTACTAATGTTGATGTTACTGCTCATGTAAATATAAATGGATCATTGTTGATGGAGAGAAGAATCACTTATAAATTTGACGATGATGCTCATGGTGTTTTTTATCAACAAAATCTTACTAATAATCAAGAACTAAAAAATCAGCAGGTTAGAATAATATCTGGCAAGAATTCACAGCCTGTCGTGCAAAGTGATAGTCACGCTAATAATACTTATGAATTGAGTCATAGCGACCATGGCTATCGCTTTAAGGTATGGCATAACGTAACTGATGGTGATAAATTTACGGTAATTTATACTTATGAAATTACGAATGCCATCATTAACTGGAAAGATACAGCCGAACTAAATTTTAAAATTATTGGTGATGGCTGGGATACAGATCTTGATAATGTTCGAGTAGGAATCTTTTTCCCGGGTCCAGTTAAGGATCTGAAAGCTTGGGCTCATGGTGACTTGTCGGGACAAATTACAGTTAATCCTGAAAAAGGCAATATTATTATGACAGCTGCAAATGTAAGTGGAAATGAAGGAATCGAGGTTCACAGTCTTTTTCCTACAGCGGTAACAAGTCAAAATAAAAATATTAGAGATCAAAATCATAAAAAATATGTCTTGAATCAAGAAGCAAAATTTGCTCGGGAAGCTAATGAACGTCGTCAAAGGAGTAGAATATTTGGCTTAGGTGCTTTGGCACTATCAGGCTTATTTTCTCTATTCATAATAATTAAAAGTTTTACTTTGAAGAAATCTGGAGTAAAGCCTAAAAAAGAAAAGCAATTACCCAGAAATTATGATCTTCCTAGAGTCTCACCAGTAATGGCTGAAATTTTGGATATAGATAATAAGCCAAGTTCTAGATCATTAACTGCTTATTTAATGGAATTAGCTGTACAAAAGAGGATAGAAATTGATCCAGTTAAGGTAAGAAGAAAAACATACTATAAAATTTCTTTAACCGACAAGGACTTGAAAGATGAAGTTCCTTTAATAAGATACCTATTTAATAAGGTTGGCGATGGAAAAAGTTTTACAACCTATGAACTAAAAAAACATCGATCTTCTAAGTTAAGTAAAATCTTCGCAAGTTGGCAGAAACAGAAAAAGCAAGAAGCAGTTAGTGCTGGATTTTTGGATAAACAGATTGAGAGTAAGAAAGATACTAATTTAGTTTTAATGATCATCTTGTTAGTATTAAGTGGCGCTGGAATAATTGCTGCTTTCTTTTCTAGTGAGGGAGCAGCAGGCTTATTTATAGCGGCTGTAATTCTGATAGGAGTCGCAATTCTAGCAACTATTTATAGTAATAAAAAGCTATCGCCATATACTGATAAGGGAGCAGAGGCGACTAATCAAGTACGTGGTTTTAAGAAAATGCTAGATGAGATTGGTAATTTTAAGATGCGTGAAGTCGGAGAATTGCCTTTGTGGGAAAAAATTATGCCATATGCAGTTGCTTTAGGTGTATCTAAAAAGGTATTGAAGCAACTTAAAATAGAATTTGCAGATGAAATTGATGATGCAAACATTTTGTTCTGGGGTCCATTTTATAGCTCAGGACAGGATGGATTTGCAAGTAATTTTAATTCAAGCTTTAATTCAGGGGCAAACTTAAACTCATCAGCTTCTGGTGGATCGGGTGGTTTTTCCGGTGGTTCATCAGGCGGCTTTGGTGGTGGCAGCGGAGGAGGCGCCTTTTAAACATTATGAATAAAATCTAAATTAGAAAATTTCAAGAAACTGACTTTGATGATTTATGTGTAATACACGATCAAGCAAGGAAGCAAGAATTAAAAGCAGCCTTCAAACCGTTGAAGATTGCAGCAATTGAAGAAGACTTATTTTCATATAATATTTATGTAGCAGCAATAGATGAAAAGATTGTTGCTTTTGTTGCCTTTAGCGATGATGAACTCGCCTGGCTTTATGTGGATCCTAGTTTTCAAAAGCAAGGAATTGGCAGTAAATTGATTGAATTTTCATTAACTAAGATGAAACGTCCAACTTATTTAGAAGTGTTAACTGGTAATCCTGCAAAAAGTTTGTATTTACATAAAGGCTTTAAATTTCTGCAGCATGAATCAGGAAAAATGCCTGGAAATGAGACATTTCACGTTGAAGTTGACTTATTGATTTATAAGTAGCAAAAATCGATAGTTTTAGTTAATAAAAAGTTGGGGAAAATTTGCGAAAAAGACAAGAATATATTTGGTGTTTAATTGCGCTACCAGACGGTAATAAAGAGTGGTATTGCTTAAGTAAGGTACTAAGACGGGCGCTTTTTATTGAAAAGAAAAACAATCAATTTTGGAAACAAACCATGATTGGCAATTATATTACTGTTGCAAGAAGCAAGTACATTAAAGGGCGAGCAAGACTAACAGTTGGTCGAATTGAGAAAATTAGAATTCGTAAAAATGGTGCTGCTGATTGGCACTGGAGCCGTAATCAATTCATTACAGCAGAGCATCTGCTCAACCTTAAGGATTCATATAATTATTTGAGGCATGACTATTGTTGGTATAATCGTTTAGCGATCAAAATGGCCTTAATTTATTGGCATAACAAATTGCTACAAATTAAACTGAATTCTATAAGATATGCAGTTAAAAAGAAACGATTAAAATTAGAAAGAACATTAAAAAATGGAAGAAAAGATTTTAGTTAGTCAAGATCTCTCCTGCCTGGGTCAGGTTTCACTTAGTGTTGCCTTACCAATTTTAGGAGCATGTGGCTATCAGCCAGATGTATTGCCGACAGCGATTTTGTCTACTCATACTGGTGGATTTGGCGATAATACTTTCTTAAATTTAAATAGCGAAATGAGTAAAATTATTGCTCATTGGCGGGACCAAAAGATTGATTTTAAAAATTTATACTTAGGCTATTTAGGTAAAGAAGCTATTGATTTTTGGCTGAGTCATATTTCTGATTTTAAAGACAGTAACGTACTGCTTGATCCAGCTATGGCAGATTCAGGTAAACTATATCACGGATTAGACACAGACTATGTGACAAAAATGCGTATACTTGCTAAGTCTGCAACAATCTTAACCCCTAATTTAACTGAAGCTTGCCTATTACTTGGGAAAAATTATCGTGATTTTTCAATTAATGAAATTAAAAAGCTTGCTTTAGAATTAAAAGAAAGATTCAAATTAAAAGAGGTAGTAATTACTGGTATTCTAATGAAAGAAAAAATTAAGATGGTAGGAGTATCAGCTAATGATCAAGTATTTGTAATCGAAAATGAAAAAGTAGGACGTTCATTTTTTGGTACAGGAGATATGTTTGCAAGTAGCTTATTAGTAGCAATTTTAGCAGGTTATTCCTTAAAAGAAGGCGTAGAAATAGCTGCTACTTTTATTAAAATGGCAATTGAAGTAACAGATTTAACTCAGGATAAGCGTTTAGGACCTAATTATGCAGGTGCTTTGCCTTGGTTAATGAATAAAAGTAGAGAAAGAGGATAGAAAATGCGGACAAAAGAAAATTCACTGGTTTCAATAATTATGACTGGCTTATTTGCTGCGATAATTTATTTAGGTGTCTGGGTCTTACGAATCCCAGTTCCAGCTTTAGTTGGTCGACCATTCATTCATTTTGGTAATACCTTAACTGCTGTTGCAATTTTGTATCTAGGATATCGAAATGGAATGTTAGCGGGAATTATTGGCTTAGGCGGTTTTGACTTACTTAATGGTTATGCAGCCACCTCTTGGTTAACAATGCTTGAAGTGGTGATAGTTGCCAGTGTCTTAACGGCAGTATACAAAGGGATGCACTATCAAGATAGTAAAAGAAATATTATTATTTTAGGAATTATCGCGGGGATAACTAAAATTTTTACAACTTACTGTGTTTCAATTGTAGAAGCATTGATGGTTGGAACTAGTTTAAATGTAGCTTTAGTTAGCTCTTTTGTGAGTTTACCGGCAACGGTTATTAATTCAATTTCAACTGCAATTTGCACGCCAATTTTGTATTTTGCAGTGCGCGATGGTGCAAAAAGAGTTTTAAGAAAGAGTGTATAGCTTAAATAAGTCTGCTATAATTTTGGTTAAAAAAGGAGGAATTTTAAATGCCATTTGTACATGTAGAATTAATTAAGGGTAGAAGTGATGAGCAATTAACTCAAATGATGAAGGATATTACTGAAGCTGTGCATAAGAATACTGGTGCGCCAAAAGAACACATTCACGTAATTATTAATGAACTTGATAAGCATACCTATGGTCAAGGCGGCGAATGGAGAGCTTAAAACAAAAACTCGTGATTAGTAAAATAAACTAATCACGAGTTTTATTTTGTAAAAATAGCTAAAGATTAATCTTCTTTTTTAGCTTCGTCTAAAGCCTTCATAATTGAAGGGTTCTTTGAGTGACAATCTTTTAACATTTGGTAATCTTCTTCAGATAATTTAACAGTGTACTTAGTCATAATTTTCCCTCACTTTTTATGTTTACCTTTAATATATCACTTTCTTGAGAGATTGATATAGAAATTTTGAATTGAACTAGATTAAATCGATATAATAGATAAAAAGTAAGTAAAAGAGTGATTAAAATGTTTGATTATCGAAATAACTTAAAAAGAATTTTAAATAATACTGCAGGCGATGAAAAAAGTCTTCAAAATAGTTTAAACGCAATTAAAGTGGTATTAGGTATGACAGGTGAAGGAGAGTCTACACCGTCAAGTAATAAAATGGATGCAAAAGTTGTTGCCCAAATAAATACTTTTCTTCAGGGAATAACTAAATTAATTGAACGCCCAGGTGATAAAAATGCAAAAAGTACTGCCTTAGGAGCGCTTCATAAGTTAACTTTTGATCATGATATTGCTGCAAACTTTGGAAAGCAATTGGGATTATTAGATCAAGCAATTCAAAATTCAGAAGAAACGAGTACTACAGTTAATCGAAAAATCTTTGAAGCTGCATTAAAGCCTAAAAAAGCGAAAGCACGTGATTATCGAAAGGGTAGACGATATACTGTTATCCGTGCATTGAAGGGTGCAGATTTGATCAATGATAATGGGGAAGTTGTCTTTGAAGTAAATGAAGGACAAATCCATGATTTAAATTTAAAAAGCGGCGATATTGTTGAAGCATTACCTTTAGCAAATAGCTTAAATGAAGCTGAAGTTTTACGAGTAGTTGGATATCGAAAATTACGGAGCCGTGATTATGACAAGATAGATGATTTTAAGTATGGAGTAGTACAAGGAAGTCCAGGCAATCTAAGTGTTTCACGGAATATCCATGGAGAAAAACTGATTATCAACCGTAAGCCAGTAATCGTTGCGCTTGATTCTAGTTACTATCAGAATAGAAATATTCATTTAGAAGACGGTGCAATTGTTGACTTAGCTTGGTATACAGGCGATGTTAGACTAAAAAAAGATCCAGCGAGTGCAGTTCAGGTTCGCTGGATCTATGAAACTGAGCAACCTAGGCGAGTTTCTAAGACTAAGAAAGAAAAGACAAAGGCAGCGGTAAGTACCCAAGAATTAGCTAAGTTAGATATGAATTTACATTATCAACGAGTAGGTATTGCTGTTGGCGATAATCAAAATGAAGCGATTTTAGAAGGGATTGTTAACCGCTATAATGGTATTCCAATTCCGATTGATGCATTTGAAGGTAAGAAAAAAGTAATTGAAAATCAAATTAAAGATTTAGACATTGTAATTTTGGTTACTGCATTTGCCGCTCATGATAGTACTTGGAATATTAGCGAGTTCGCAAGTAAGTATAATGTTAAATTTGCTGTTAGTTCTAGCAAGGGATATCAAGCATTTGAGCGTGCATTATATCGAGCAGAAAATGGAATGCCAGCTTATGAAGGAAGCCAACAACTAGAATATAAAATGTTAAAAAACAATTAGGAGTAAGCAGTGTAGCTGACAAGATGCATGAAAATTAGATAAAATATTAATAACTTATTTTTAGGAAGGATGATGAAATGACAAAAAACATCAAAAAGAAATCTTGGATGAGTTGGCTAGTTTTTTTAGCTGGCTTAGAAATTATCGCCATTTCTATTAATTTCTTCTATGGTCCAATTAATATTGCAGCTGGTGGCTCAACGGGTATCTCGATCTTAGTTGATGCAGTATGGGGTATTAATCGATCAATTACTGTTTTAATTGTTAATATTTTAATGCTCATTTTGGCAGCAATCTTTTTAGGAAAAAAGACAACGAAAAACGTTGTCTTAGGTAGTTTATTGCTTCCAATATTAATGGAAATTACGCCTAGTTTTAAAATTACTAATAATCAGTTACTAGCGGTAATTTATGGTGGGGCCTTAATGGGATTAGGCGTTTCTCTACTTTACCGCGTTAATGCATCAAGTGGTGGTACAACAATTCCACCAATGATTTTAAAGAAATATTTTTATATTAATCCAGCAATTGGACTACTTGCGATTGATATGATCATTATTTTTCTTAATATCTTTGTTGACGGCTGGAGTGCATTCTTATTAGCTGCTTTGTCGCAAGTAGTGACAGCCATGACTATGAATTATGCGGAAGCTGGTTTTGATCGTAAATATCAGGTGCGTGTGATGAGTAACGAGCATTTTGAAGAACTAAAGACAATGCTGCTTGATAACTACAACGGTTTAACAATTTATGATGTTGTTGGAGGTTATAGTGATGATGACAAAAAGCAGCTGTTATTAGTAGTTGATACTCGTGAATATGGTCCTTTAATCAATAAAATTCACGAGATTGATTCTGATGCTTTTATTATCACTGACACAGTTGCGCGTGTTCATGGCGGCCAATGGGGATTATAACCAAGTCTTTTCGTATATGTCTTCTTTAAAGCCGCAAGCTAATTTTTTACCATCGGTAACTAAAGGTCTTTTGATTAATTTACCGTTTTGTGAAAGTAATTTGGCTGCTTCTTCAAGCGTCATCTTGTTTATTTGGTCTTTTAAGTGCATTTGGCGGTAAACTTGACCAGACGTATTAAAAAAATATCTTAATCCGCGATCTTGAAAATCAGTTAACCACTTAAGCAGTTCCTCTTGCTTAGGTGGTTTTTCTACTAAGTCTTGATACTGATAAGCAATTTGGTGATCATCAAGCCAATTTTGAGCTTTCTTAGAAGTTGAACAACGTTTATAGCCATAAAATTTAAGCATATTTTTTCTCCTTGTTATAAATAATTGTAAATTTATTTTAGTATTTTTTTAGAAATTTTGATATTGAATTGCTTTAAAAGAGGGATGAGAGTATACTGTAAGAGTTGTATTTGTGGAAACCTCACATCTGCAACCGCACGTTTATGGGGTAAGAAGAGAATTAACGTTAATTCCACCTCATACGGCGAGTCTAAGTATTTTTTCGGAGGTGTACAAATGTACGCAGTTATTAAAACCGGTGGTAAGCAATACAAGGTTGCTAAGGGCGACAGCGTTTTTGTTGAAAAACTTGAAGTTAAGCCTGGCGACGAAGTAACTTTTGATGAAGTTATTCTTGTAAATGATGGTAAGTCAACTAAAATTGGTACTCCAGTAGTTGAAGGTGCTAAAGTTGTTGCTAAAGTTGAAAAGCAAGGCAAAGAAAAGAAAGTTGTTACTTTCAAATACAAGCCTAAGAAGCACTCACACACTAAGTACGGTCACCGTCAACCTTACACTAAGGTAACTATCGAAAGCATTGAAGCTTAATTAAGGGGTGAAACAAATTATGATGATTAACAATCTTGAAGCACTTAAATTATTTGCCCACCACAAGGGTGGTGGTTCAACTGCTAACGGTCGTAACTCAGCTGGTCGTCGTTTAGGCGCAAAGCGTGCTGATGGTCAAAAGATCAACGCAGGTTCAATCATTTTCCGTCAACGCGGTACTAAGATCCACCCAGGTAAGAACGTTGGTATCGGTGGCGACGACACTTTGTTTGCTTTAACTAGTGGCGTTGTTAAATTCGAACGTTTGGGCAGAGATCGTAAACAAGTTTCTGTTTACCCAGTTGAAGAAGCAAAATAATTATTTCTTTTGCAGACTGGACGTCCCTAAGGAACGTTCGGTCTTTTTTTATCTACTCAGGAGGTAGGTTACATGTCTTCAGATCAAGAGTTGCTAACTTTAATTAATAATCGAATTGATAAAACTACTAAATTGATTAAAGAAGAACAAGCAGATGCCTTAATTATTTTTAATCAAGCAAATTATCGTTTCTTAACTAATTTTTCTGGTGAAGAAGCTGAGCTTATTCTAACTGCTAATGGAGATCGAGTGTTATTGTCTGATTCCCGCTTTAAAGATCAAATTCGCCATCAAGCTCCTGGTGAAATGAAGGTCGTAATGCAGACAATGGATGTGGTTAAAGAGATTGCTAAGCAATTAAAACAATTAGATGTAAAGAATGTTTTAGTTGAAGGAGAGTTTATTTCTGCAACTCAATTTGAAGCTTTAAAAGAGGCCTGTCCTGATCTTAATTTTGTCTTAAGTGCTGAATTAGTTGAGAAAGTTCGCAATGTAAAAGACGACTTAGAGTTGGCTACTTTACAAAAAGCGATTGATATTTCTGCTCAAAGTTTTAAAGAGATCTTGCCTTTAATTAAACCAGGAGTTAGTGAAAGAACTATCGGGGCTAAATTAGACTATTTATTTAAAATGAATGGCGGCGATGGCCCTTCTTTTGAAACAATTGTTGCTTCTGGATATCGTGGTAGTTGGGCACATGGCGTTGCTAGCGATAAGAAAATTCAACAAGGCGAATTGATTGTAATTGACTTTGGTAGTTTTTATCATGGATATACTGCGGATATCACTAGAACAGTAGCTTTAGGACAAGTAGAACCAGAATTAGAAAAAATATACTATATTGTATTAGAAGCTCAAAAGCGCGGAATTGCTGGAAATACTGGAAAAGATATCGATCAAGCTGCTAGAAACTATATTAAAGAACAAGGATATGGGGAATACTTTGGTCATGGGATTGGCCATGGAATCGGACTAGAAGTACATGAACTTTGTACGCCAGCAATGCCATATGGAAAAGAAGTTATGAAGAATAATATGGCAATTACAGTTGAGCCTGGTATTTATTTGCCGGATCGCGGCGGTGTTAGAATTGAAGATGACGTGTTAATTAAGGACGATCATCCTTATGTAATGTCACAATTGCCAAAAGATGAGCTTTTAATTCTATAATTTTATCTAATTATGCGGTTAATGTTGCGAAACAATGGATAAGATTGGTAAGATAAGTAAGTGTAGAAATGAGGTAATTTTACTATGACAATGATCTCAGTTAATGAATTTAAAAATGGATTAACTATTGAATATAACAACGATTTATGGCGTATTGTTGAATTCCAACACGTTAAGCCAGGTAAAGGTAGTGCCTTTGTTCGTTCAAAGCTTAAGAGTTTAAGAACTGGTGCAGTACAAGAATATACTTTCCGTTCAACTGCTAAGGTTAATACTGCTGATATTCAAACCAAAGCTATGCAATACTTATACAACGATGGTACAAGTTTTGTATTTATGGATACTACTACTTATGAACAACTTGAAATTCCAGAAGCTCAAGTTGAAAGAGAATCTAAGTTCTTAAAAGAAAACATGGTAGTTAATGTCATTATGCACGATGGTGAAACTTTAGGTGTTGACTTACCTAACACGGTTGACCTTGAAGTTGCTGAAACTGAACCTAACATTAAAGGTGATACTTCCTCTGGTGGTGGTAAGCCTGCAACTATGGAAACAGGTTTAGTAGTTAATGTACCATTCTTTATTAATCAAGGTGATGTATTAACTATTAATACTGCTGATGGTACTTACGTTTCTCGTGCAAATAAATAATTTTTGAGGTAAAAATATGGCTGATAATTCAACGATTCTTTTATCAAGCAATGACAAAGGCGATGAAACCCGAGTTGATCTTGGTGTTTTAGAAGTTATTCTAGGAATTGCTGCCAGAAAAGTCGATGGCGTCAGCGAAATGCGTGGGACGCTGAAGACTGGCATTAATACTCTTTTTGGTCGTTCTAACCAAGGTAAAGGCGTTTCCTTAAGTGTTGAAGATGATAAGTTAACTGCTGATGTTTATGCTTATCTTGACTATGGTGTAAATGTGCCAAAAGTATGCGTCGAACTGCAAAAAAACTTGACTTTGCAATTGAAGCAAATGACAGATTTAGATTTAACTCAAATTAATGTTCATGTGGTTGGTCTAGTTTCAGAAACAGAAGAAACTGAATCTGAAGTAAAGGCTGACACAGAAGCACTTTTCCCAGACGATAAAGAGGACGAGGCTAAAGACTAAATGACACAGCATGAGATGAGAAGAATTGCAATGCAAGCAATTTATTTGGCTAACCAAGGAAACTTGACTAATGCGGAAGAAGTTTGTCAAAAAGCACTAAAAGCTTTAGAGCTCAAGAGCTTTCCAGATTATTCTACAGAAATAGTAAATGGTGTCTTGGCTAACAAAAAAGCGCTTGATGAGCAATTAAGTAAATACTTAAAAAAGGGTTGGCGTCTAAATAGAATTAACGAAATTGACTTGGCAATCCTTGAAGTGGCTCTTTACGAAATGCAAAATAGTAAAGTGATTGAACCAGTAGCTGCTTTAAATGAAGCGTTAAATTTATGTGATGAATTTAGCTCTAAAGAATCCAAAAAGTTTGTTAATGGTCTCTTGGCCAATTTCATTAAGAAAGACTAACTAATGAGTCGGCTCGTTGAGCCGACTTTTTTTGATGAGGTGATTAGGTGAAAAAATTACTAGAAGGAAAAACTCCTGCAAATGAGATTACAGAAAATTTGAAAAAAGAAATAAAAAATTTGAAAAATGACGGAATAAATCCAACTTTATGCGTAATAGAAGTTGGAGACGATCCTGCAAGTAAAATTTATTTGCGAGTTAAAAGAAATTTAGCTAAAAAAGTAGGTATCAATGAAGTTGGATTGCATTTTCCAGCTGATACTTCTCAAGCTGAACTTCTAGGAAAGATTAAGGAACTTAATCAAGATCCAAATATTAATGGTATTATGGTTCAATTACCAGTTCCACCTCAAATTGATCCGAGAGCTATTTTTGAAACTATTGCTCCTGAAAAAGATGCTGATGGATTTTCTCCACTTAATTTAGGCCGTCTTTGGGAAGGACAAAGTGATATTATTCCAGCAACAGTTCGTAGTATTCTAACATTGATTGATTATTATGGAATTAAGATGGCCGGAAAGAATACAGTGATTATTGGTCGGAGCGTAATTGTTGGTAAGCCACTAGCTGCTGTTTTACTTGAACGAGATGCAACTGTAACTATTGCTCATTCAAAGACTAAGAATCTGGCAGATTTGACAAGAAATGCTGATGTAATCATTTCTGACGTGGGTAAAGCTCATTTAGTAACTGAAGATATGGTAAAAGATGGAGCAGTTTTGATTGATGTTGGAATGAACCGTGAAAACGGTAAATTAATGGGTGATGTAGATTTTGATACAGTAGCTCCCAAGGCTAATGCAATTACACCAGTTCCAGGAGGAGTTGGCCCATTGACAGTTGCTAGTTTAATGAAACAAGCAGTGATTTTAACGAGGAAACAGCATGGCAGATAATCCAGTTTACCTTTCTGTTAGTGATTTAAATTTTTATATTTCACAAAAATTTAAAAACGATCCTTATCTACATAAGGTTTTTTTACAGGGAGAGTTATCTAATTTTAGATTCAGAATGCATTCCCATCAATATTTTTCATTAAAGGACGATAAATCTAAAATTAATGTAGTTATGTTCCGCTCTTTTTTTGAAAAGTTAAAGTTCAAGCCTGAAGAGGGAATGAAAGTTTATGTAAGTGGTTATGTAGATGTTTATGGACCACAAGGCTCATACCAGTTTTATGCGCAAACAATGGAGCCAGCTGGATTGGGAGCTCTTTATGAACAATTAAGACAGCTACAAGAAAAACTTGCAAAAGAGGGTTTGTTTAACGAAGATCATAAAAAGCGGTTGCCACTGTTTCCAGATCGTATTGCAGTTGTAACTAGTGCTTCTGGTGCGGTTATTCACGATATTATGGTTACAGCTAACCGACGATTTCCGCATGCTGAAATTGATCTCTATCCAGCTAAAGTTCAAGGAGATGAAGCAGCCGATACTATTGTTGCTTCTCTAAAGCAGATTCAAGCGCAAGGTGATAAGTATGATGTAGTTATTATTGGGCGTGGTGGAGGATCATTAGAAGATTTGTGGCCTTTTAATGAAGAAAAGGTTGTGCGTCAAATTTATGCAATGCAAATGCCAGTTATTAGTTCTGTGGGTCATGAAACTGATACTACTTTAGCTGACTTAGTTGCCGATGCTCGTGCGGCAACACCAACAGCTGCTGCAGAATATGCAACTCCTAATTTAGCTGATGTATTAACTAAGATTGTTCAATTACGTGCTCGTCTTTATGCGGCAATGCAGGCTAATATTCGAGCTAAACGGCAGATATTAGACCGTTTGAGGAAAGCCCCAGTTCTACAAGAGCCAACTAGAATTTACGATCAACAAATTCAACAGGTTGATATGCTTAGTCATCGACTTAATCAAGCAATATCTAACCAACTTCAGCATGATCGTTCAAGTGTACGCTTGCTTCAAGAACGGTTAAAGGCGCTTAATCCTGGTCGAAGACTAGAACAACTAGAACGTGAGCGAACTTTTATAGTTGCTAATTTATTTTCAACAATGACAGCTTATCTAAAGGATCAGAGAAATAAACTAAATCGAACGATGCAGCAGCTAGATGACATTAGCCCTTTGAAGACAATTGGTCGGGGCTACGTTTATACAACGGATCAGGAAGGAAATACAGTTACTTCTGTTGATAAGTTAGAAATTGATGAAAAATTAAAGTTGCATTTCAAAGATGGTCAAGTACAAGTAAATGTAGAAAATATTCGGAGAGAAAAAGATGGCAACCAAGAAAAATAATTTTGAAGAACAATTAAATGAATTACAAGAAATTGTTAATAAGCTTGAAAGTGGTAATGTTCCTCTTGAAGATGCTTTAAACGAATTTCAAGCTGGAGTTAAGTTGAGTCGTGAACTGGAAAAGAAACTTAATGATGCCGAACAAACAGTTGCTAAATTGGTTGATAAAGATGGAAATGAAAAGACGCTCGATCCCCAAAATGCGTCAGCTCCTGAGGAAGAATAAATGAATTTAAAAGATTTTCAAAAGAAATATACACCTCAAATTGATAAATTTTTAGAGGATCACTTAGCAAGTGAAGTTGATAATCCAATTTTTAGTAAAATTATGTCATATTCAGTTATGGCTGGTGGTAAGAGATTACGACCGCTCCTTTTCTTAGCAACACTTGAGACATTGAACTATAAAATTAGTGAATCAGAATTAAGAATCGCATGCGGAATTGAATTAATCCATACTTATTCACTGATTCATGATGATTTGCCAGCAATGGACAATGATGATTACCGTCGCGGAAAGCTTACCTCTCATAAGAAATGGGGAGAAGCTGAAGCTATTTTAGCTGGGGATGCCTTGCTTCCATTAGGAATTCAATGGATTACAGAAGGTAGTAATTCAGCAGCTTTAGCTATTATAATCTCACAAGCAGTTGGTCCAAACGGAATGGTAGGTGGTCAATATCTTGATATTGATTCGACTAATAATGATTTAGTTAAAGAAAATGCTAAAGTTATTGATCAGATGGAGTGGTTAAAGACAGGCTGCTTAATTGAAGCAAGTGTTAAAATGGCAGCTGTTTATGCTGGTGCTAGCACTGATGAAGTTGATCGTCTAGATAATTTTAGTAAGCAATTTGGCAGATCTTATCAAATTTATGATGATTTAGTTGATGTAGTTGAAACAGAACAAGAAGCAGGTAAGGCTACACATAAAGATGCTGATGAAGGTAAAAACAATACCTTAACTTTACTTGGAATTGAAGCTAGCCGTAAGCAGCTTTTAAAGATGATTGAAGCGGGAAGAGCAGCTGTTAAAATCTTTAAGCAGCCTTTATTAGGGGAATTTTTTAATTTATATCAGAAGGTATTATAGTAAATGGTTAAAAAACGTGCAGATGTTTTATTATTTGAACAAGGCCTTTTTAATTCTCGCAGTCAAGCACAGAGAGCTATTATGGCGGGTTTAGTTAATGACCATAATCATCAAAGAATCGACAAGAGCGGTGAAAAGTTTCCTGAAGATGAGACTTTTCATATTAAAGATGATGGGAAAAAATATGTTTCTCGTGGTGGATTTAAATTAGAAAAGGCTTTGCAAGTATTTAATATTAACTTGAAAGATAAAATTTGCCTTGATATTGGTGCCTCAACAGGTGGATTTACCGATGTTGCCTTGCAAAATGGTGCTAAGTTAGTTTATGCCCTTGATGTTGGTTATAACCAGCTTGCATGGAAATTACGTGATAACCCGCAAGTTGTAGTTATGGAAAAACAAAATTTCCGCTATAGTAAGCCTGCTGACTTTACCGACGGACTTCCTGATTTTGCAATGACAGATGTGTCATTCATATCGTTAGATTTAATCATGCCGCCAATGTATGAGATTCTAAAAGATCATTGTGATGCTGTTTGCTTAATTAAGCCTCAATTTGAAGCTGGTCCTGAAAATGTAGGCAAGCACGGAATTGTTCATGATCACGAAGTTCACGCTAATGTTATTAAACATACAATGCAAATGGCTCAAAAGATTGGATTTAATGTTCTCGGAGTAGATTATTCACCGATTAAAGGTGGTAAAGGAAATATTGAATTTTTGATTCATTTAGGTAAAGATCTAGCAAATCCAGGACAAGATTTGTGGCAGGGAAATCCGGCTGATGTGGTTCAACGTGCAGTTAGTGGCCTTTAGGTGAGAAAAATGTTAGTTGAATTAGATATTAAAAATTTTGCAATTATTAAGACTCTTAAAGTTCGTTTTCAAGAAAAAATGACTGTCTTGATTGGAGAAACAGGTGCAGGAAAGTCGATTATTATTGATGCAGTGTCTCTCCTATTAGGAAGTCGAGCACAAAGTGAGATGATTCGCTCTGGTGAAGAAAAAGCGGTAATCACGGGCTTATTTGTGCTGAGTGAACAAAAAGAGTTAATTGAAAAATTATATGAAAAGTATGGTCTTCCATTTGAAGATGATCAATTGATAATTAGTCGAGAACTAACGCATAAGGGAAGAAATGTAGTTAGAATTAATGGTCAGCTAACAACAATTAATGTACTACGTGAAATCGGTAAAAATTTAGTTGATATTCATGGTCAAAATGATCAACAAATCTTAATGGATCCAGAACGGCAAATTGACTTGATTGATAATTATGCTAAACCTGAGTTTAAAGACGAGTTGCAAGATTATGCAGCTGATTTTGAAACATGGCGTCATCTTACTTCGCAATTGCGTAAATTAAGAGAAGATGCGCAAGAAATTGCTCAGAAACAAGATATTTTAGAATTTCAAAATAATGAGCTTGAGAGTGCCGATTTAACTGATCCAGATGAGGATGAAAAGTTAGAAGAAGAATTTAATGAATTAAATAATTATCAAAAAATTGCTGATACAGCTAATTATTTTATACAATTATATGACGATGATGAGCATGGATTAGCTACTTTACTTGGGGATGCACAAAATGCAGCAGAAGATCTAAGTAATTATGGTAAAAAATTTGAAAATTTTGCTACTAGTTTTAATGATGGCGTTTATTCATTAAACGACGCTCGTAGTGAATTATCTTCTCTAATGGATCAGATGGATTTTGACGAAGAGCGATATCAGTATGTTTCTAACCGTTTAGATACTCTGAATACTCTTAAAAAGAAATATGGACCAACTTTAGAAGATGTTTTTAAATTTGCCCAAAAAGTTAAGAGCGAACTTGGTGAATTTGAAACTGGAGATTTGGACGAAGAAAAAATTCAAAAAGAATTAGCTGATGTTGAGAAGAGACTCAGCAAGAAGGCTAAAAGACTACATAAGCAAAGAGAACAAATTGCTCGCGAGCTAGAAGAAAAGATAAAAAAAGAATTAGCTGATCTTTACATGGAAAAAGCTCGTTTTTCTATTCGAATTAATGAAACCAATTCTTTTACAAAATTAGGAACAGATCAAGTAATTTTTATGATTGCGCCAAACCCTGGTGAGTCTTTAATGCCTTTAGTCAAGATTGTGTCTGGTGGGGAGCAGTCTCGTTTAATTTTAGCTTTGAAAGCGATCTTTAGTCGTGTAGAGCCGGTTGGAACAATGATTTTTGATGAAATTGATACTGGTGTTTCTGGACGTGTTTCAGCAGCTATTGGTAAAAAAATGCATGCAATTGGTCAAGAAAAACAAGTTATTACGATAACTCATTCACCCCAAGTTGCTGCTGCTGGTGATCAACGCTACTCAGTTGTAAAACAAGTTAAAGATGGAGCAACTTATACTCAAGTTGGTCCGCTTACTCAAGAAGAAGCAATTACGGCAATTGCTCAAATGATGGCTGGTTCTGATGTAACCGATGCGGCTAAAAGAAATGCTGCTGATTTGATGGAAAGTTTTAAGAAATAAAATAAAGGACTTCTCGTATGATGTTTAAAAATTACATCACTTTAAGAAGTCCTTTATTTTTATGCTGTTTCAACATTAAAGATGTCATTTAAGTCGATAATTCTAATTATATTATTATCATAGCTATCCAGTACAAAACGTCCAGCCGATGTTCGTTTAATTAGTTGACCGATTTCTGTTTTTCCATTTTGATAAGTGAGTAAGATGTATTCTTTATGAAAGAGAGCATGCTCTAAAATTCTGATAATTTTACCTGGATCTTGTGCAAAAGTAGTAAGCTTATTAATATTATAGGTAAAGAAATAATTGTAGATTTGTTTGCTATAATTATTAAGTGATTTTAATAAATTCATATCTCATTCCTCGTATATCCCGAACTTGCGTTTGCACTATGTATTATACGAACAAATGTTTTTAATTGCAAGCAGAATTTATATCTCTTTGCGAAACTCTTGAAATTACTCGCTTTTTAGTGCAATATATTCTTGTTACTATAATTTTTAGGAGCAAAAATGGCACATCAAGGTTTATTATTAGTTCTATCTGGTCCTTCAGGTGTTGGTAAGGGGACCGTTAAAAGTGCAATGGTTAAGCAAAAAGCTTTTTCATTTGAATATTCTGTTTCAATGACGACTCGTAAGCCTCGTCCAGGTGAAGTTGATGGCAAGGATTACTATTTTGTTTCGGAAGATCGTTTTCAAGAGGCAATTAAAGATAACGAACTTTTGGAATATAATGAATATGTAGGTAATCACTACGGCACTCCTCTTGCACCTGTTCAAAAGATGCTTAAAGAGGGCAAAGATGTTTTACTTGAAATTGATGTTAATGGAGCAAAACAAGTGCGTAAGTTGATGCCAGATGGTGTTTTTATCTTTTTAACACCACCAGATTTGCACGAATTAAAGCATCGAATTGTTAACCGCGGAACCGATTCCGACAAGGTAATTGCGATGAGAATGAAGCAGGCACGTAAAGAGATCTTAATGATGGAAGATTATGATTATGCTGTAGTTAATGATACTGTTGCTAATGTGGTTGATCATATTAAATCTATTGTTGAAGCAGAACACGTGCGTGTACCGCGAGTAATTAATGATTATAGAAATATGGTTAAGGAGGATTAACAGATGAAAATTACATATCCATCTATTGATAAATTGCTGTCACGAGTGAATTCTCGTTATTCTCTTTCAGTTTTAGCTGCTAAAAGAGCTCATGAAATTCAAGCAGGCGCACCATTAGCTTTAAAGCATTATAAGTCTGACAAAGCAGTTGGCAAAGCACTTGAAGAAATTGCTGCTGGTAAAGTTACAATTGATCCTGAGCATCGTGAAGATATTGGCTAGAATCTTTTCCTTCATTGTTAAGCAATGAAGGTTTTTTAGTAGGTGATAAGTTAGATGATCGCACAAGTTAGTGTAGATGTGGCTGCTAAGCAAACTGACCGCGTGTTTGAATATCATATTCCTCAAGAACTAACTGATGTAGCAGTTGGCTCAAGAGTAGTCGTTCCCTTTGGGCGGCGAAAAGTACAGGGCTTCGTTGTTGGTATTAGTAAAACAACCTCTTATACAGGAAAATTAAAAGATTTACTTGTTGTAGTTGATGAATTGCCACCTCTTACTCCAGAATTAATTACTCTGTCTAAAACTTTAGCCGATAAAATTTTTGCGTACCGAATTACAATCCTGCAATCGATGCTGCCAAGGGTAATGAGGGCAAACTATCGAAAAATTTTAGTTCCAATTACTGAAGAAGCAAAAAAACTTAAAATTTTTAAAGGTGAACCACTTGATTTAAATGAAGTTTCAAATCTTAATACTATTATAGAAATTAAAAAGCTAATTAAAAATAATCAGGCTAAGATTGAATACCTAGTTGAAAATAAAGCAAAGAAAAAGCAAATTGCAATTTATCTTTTGACTAAAACGAAAGCAGAATATCAACAGATTTTAAAAGGACTAAGGAAAACTGCTAAAAAACAGCAGGTTTTATTGGATAATATCGTAAAAAATTATCATGAGTATCCAAAATTAGGCTCAAAAATAGTGTCTGAATTAGATGTGTCAAGTTCTGTTCTAAGAGCTGCTGTAAAAAAGGGATGGCTTGTAAAAAAAGAGCAGGAAATGTATCGTGATCCTTTAAAAGACTTTGAACCTAGAAAAAAGAAAATTCAAATTAAGTTAAATTCAGAACAAACTCATGCTTTGAATTCGATTGGAAAAAGTATTCAAAAAAGAGAAGCAAAAACTTTTCTTCTTGAGGGAATTACTGGTAGTGGTAAGACAGAAGTGTACCTTCATGCAATTAGTATTGCACTTGAACAAAAGCGGAATGCTTTAATGCTAGTTCCAGAAATTTCTCTAACTCCGCAAATGGTTAAGCAAGTAAAAGAACGTTTTGGAGATAACGTTGCAGTTTTGCATAGTGGCTTATCTGAAGGAGAAAAATATGATGAGTGGCGCAGAATTCGTCGTGGAGAAGCTCAAGTTGTAGTCGGAGCAAGAAGTGCGATCTTTGCACCTTTAAAAAATATTGGCTTAATAGTAATTGATGAAGAACATGAATCTTCCTATAAACAAAATGATACTCCTCGTTACCATGCTCGAGACGTTGCATTATTAAGAAGTAAATTTCATAAATGTCCTGTTGTTTTAGGAAGTGCTACGCCTTCTTTAGCAAGTCGTGCTCGAGCTCAAAAAGGAAGATATGAATTATTACTTTTAACTAAACGTGCCAATCAAAAAGCTTTGCCAAAAGTAGATTTGATAGATTTAAAAACAGTTGAATTTGCTGGAGCTCAGTTTGATTTGTCGATTCCTTTAGTGGATGCAATTAAAGAAAAAATAGCTAAAAAAGAGCAGGTCATTCTACTTTTAAATCGCCGAGGTTTCGCTAGTTTTATGCTTTGTCGTAATTGTGGCTTTGTCTTAAAATGTCCAAATTGTGATATTTCATTAACGCTCCATAAAGATACACAGCAGATGCAGTGCCATTATTGCGGTCATAAAGAACCGATTCCAAGAAGATGTCCAAATTGTCAAAGTGAAAAAATAAGGTTTTTAGGTACTGGAACGCAGAAAGTACAAGAAGAACTTGAGAATTTATTACCCGAAGCAAAAATTTTAAGAATGGATGTTGATACAACTAGACGTAAGGGAAGTTATAAAAAGATCCTAGATAGTTTTGGAGATCATCAAGCTGATATTTTATTAGGGACACAGATGATCGCCAAAGGACTAGATTTTCCCAATGTAACATTAGTTGGCGTAATTAATGCCGACACTGCTCTCTCGCTGCCAGATTTTAATTCTTCAGAAAAAACTTTTGATTTGCTAACGCAAGTATCAGGAAGAGCAGGAAGAGCAGAAAAAACAGGTAGGGTAATGATTCAAACTTATAATCCAGATAATTATGCGATAAAATTAGCTCAAAGTCAGGATTACGAAAGTTTTTATCAAAAAGAAATGCGGGTTAGATTTCAAGGCAATTATCCACCTTTCTTCTATACCACACTAATTACAATTACATCAAAAAATGAACAATCAGCTGCTAAAGAAGCATTTGTGATAAAAAGAAAGTTGATGCGGCATCTACATGCCCCAACAATTATTTTGGGGCCGACGCCAAGCAGCGTAGCAAAAATAAAAAATCAATATTATTACCAAATCTTGGTAAAATATAAGCATGAGCCTAAATTGCATGATTTGCTTCATCAGATTCAAGATGATGCACAATTAGCGCAAAAACGGGGTTTAAATATATATATAGATAATGAACCAGAAAGAATAATGTAATTAAGAAAGAAGTTGAATCTATGTCATCAGTTATTTTTTTAGGAACACCAAATTTTGGTAGTGTTGTTTTACAGGGCTTAATTGATCAAGGATATGATGTTAAAGCGGTAGTTACTCAACCCGATAAACGAGTAGGGCGTAAGCAAGTAGTTCATCAATCTGCTGTTAAACAAACTGCACTAAAACATAATCTTCCAGTGTACCAGCCAGCTAAGTTATCTGGATCAGATGAGCTCGCAGAATTAATGAAGATTGAACCAGATTTTATTGTAACTGCAGCTTATGGACAATTTTTGCCAACTAAATTTTTGAAGTCTGCTAAGATTGCACCAGTTAATGTTCATGGTTCACTCTTGCCTAAATATCGTGGTGGTGCACCAATTCAATACTCAGTTTTAAATGGAGATAAAGAAACTGGGGTTACAATAATGGAAATGGTTAAGAAAATGGATGCAGGAGATATATTCTCTCAAAAAGCTTTACCAATTGAAGATGATGATACCAGTGGTACTTTATTTGATAAGTTAAGTATTTTAGGTAGAGATTTACTGCTAGAAACCTTGCCTAAGTTTATTGATGGAACAGTAACACGTACTCCTCAAAATGAAGATAAAGTAGTCTTTTCTCCAAATATTTCTAAAGAACAAGAGCAAATTAAGTTAACAATGACGGCTGAACAAGCTAATAATTTGATTCGCGCCCTTAATCCGGATCCAGGTGCATATGTAATGCTTGATGGCAAGAGATTTAAGATTTGGAAGGCGAAACCTTTAGCTGAGAAGACAAGTTTTCCTGCTGGAACTTTAGTTACTAATAAAAAGAAATTTGTAATTAGCATGGCTGGTGGAAGCGAATTAGAACTACTTGAAGTTCAACCAACTGGTAAGAAAAAAATGAATATTAAGGACTACTTAAACGGCCAAGGCAGTCATTTTACAAGTGGAGAAAAGATAATCGATGAGTAATGCAAGAACAGTTGCTTTAGAAACTTTGATTAAGGTTTTTAATCAAAAGAGCTATTCTAATATTGCTTTAAATAATGAACTAGTAAAACATGAATTAAAACCAGCTGATAAAGCTTTAGCTACAAGAATTGTTTATGGAACTATTCAATATAAAATATTTTTAGAATATCAATTAAAACCACTAATTAAAACCAAATTGCGCGATAAGTTTTTAATGCCATTACTTTTAATGTCTGCATACCAATATTTTTTTCTAGAAAAAGTACCAGCAAATGCAATTTTTGATGAAGCAAATAAATTAGCTAAAAAATTTGCTAAGAAAAATAGTGGTAGCTATAAACTAGTTAACGGAATTCTACGTGCTTTAGAGCGCCAAGGAAAAGTTTTGCCAGCGCCTGATAATTTAGTTGATTATTTGAGTATCAAAGAGAGCTTTCCTAAATGGCTGGTAGAATATTTATTAGATAACTTTGGTGAAGATCAGACTAAAGAAATATTGGTGCGAAGTAATCAGCCAGCGGCTAACTCAATCAGGATGGCTGTAGAGGAAGACAAGTTTGAAGAAATCAAAGAAGCATTGAAAAAAGATGGTTTTGATTTTAAAGAATCTTGTTTAACAGCGCATAATTTGAACCTAAATAAGGGCGGAGTAGCTCAAACTAACTTGTTTAAGGATGGTAAAATTACTATTCAAGATGCGGCTGCCTCGCTTGCAGTAGATGCTTTTAAGTTTACTGGCGATGAACAGGTTTTAGATGCATGTAGTGCTCCAGGGGGAAAGACTGTTCAAATTGCAGAGAAATTAACAACTGGTAACGTAATTGCTTTAGATATTCATGAAAATAAACTAAGACTCGTCAAAAATGCTGCTAAAAGACTTCATGTTAGTGATAAAGTAAAGACAAAGGCTCTGGATGCTAGAAAAGCTCAAGAGTATTTTACAGCAGGGCAATTTGATAAAATCTTAGTAGATGCTCCTTGTTCTGGTCTCGGTTTAATAAGACGTAAGCCAGAGATTAGATGTGAAAAGTCATTAAATGATATTAAAAATTTAGCTAGAATTCAGCTGTCCATTTTAGAAAACATAAGTGGACTTTTAACTGCAGGCGGAGAGCTGGTTTATTCAACTTGCACAATTAGCCTTGAAGAAGATGAAGGAGTAGTTAATCAATTTTTGAAACTGCATCCTGATTTTGAATTAGTTCCAGTTCAAGTGGGAAAGCTTCCAAAACAAAATATGGTAAGAATTTTTCCTAGTGCAGATGGCAGTGATGGATTTTTTATTGCAAAATTAAAAAAACGAGGGTAAGTAATTTTGATTAAAACAGCGTTTGCTTCAAGCATTGGTAGAGTCCGAGAAACTAATCAGGACTTTGTAAAAGTATTTAAAAATCAAAATAATATTATTATGGGGATCGTTTGTGATGGAATGGGTGGCCATCAGGGCGGCGATGTTGCTTCAACGATGGCTGTTAGCCACTTAGGTCACAATTTTGAAAAGACAGATTTTACTGATCCTGATTTAGCTCAAAAATGGCTAACTGTACAATTGCGGTTAGAAAACGAAACTATTTTAAGCACAGCAGATCGTTTTGCTGATTTAAATGGGATGGGCACTACGATTGTTTTGGCAATTGCTTTTACCGAAAAAATCTTAATCGCTCATTTAGGAGATTCACGTTGCTATTTGTATGGCGGAAATGAATTTAAGCAAATCACTGAGGATCATTCGTTAGTTCACGAATTAGTTAAGATGGGACAAATAACTGAGCAACAAGCTAGAAATCATCCTCAAAAAAACATCATTACTGAAACATTAGGTGTTTCAAGTACTGTGAATCCTGAATTTGATATACTTGAAGTACATGCAGGTGATATTTTCCTCCTTTGTACAGATGGGTTAACAAACTCTTTAACAGATCCGCAGATTCAACAGATTCTTGCCACTAAGAATTTAAATTTAAAAGAGCGTTGCAATAAACTGATCAATGAAGCAAATCGTTTAGGCGGCGGAGATAATATCACTGTTTGTTTACTTGCCTATGTAGAAAAGGATGGTGACAAATAGCGATGGAAAAGGGCCATTTACTTGGTGGTCGCTATAAAATCATTTCTGTTCTAGGCGAAGGTGGAATGGCTAATGTTTATTTAGCTGAGGACATAATTTTGCAAAGAAAAGTTGCTGTGAAAGTATTACGGCTTAATTTGCAAAAAGATCCTCAAACTATTCAACGCTTTCAAAGAGAAGCACTTTCAACTAGTGAATTAAGTCATCCTCATATTGTTTCTATTCTTGATGTAGGAACGGAAGGAGATTGCCATTATTTGGTAATGGATTATGTTGATGGACCTGATTTAGAGGAATACATTCAACGCAATAATCCAATTCCTTTGCCTAAAGTGATTAATATCATGGATCAAATCTTGAGTGCTGTAGCTTTAGCACATAAACACAATGTGATCCATCGCGATCTAAAACCACAAAATATTTTAATGGATAAAAAGGGTAATATTAAGATTGTTGATTTTGGTATTGCAATTGCACTAAATCAAAGTACCATGACGCAAACTAATACTGCTATGGGATCAGTACATTATATGTCTCCTGAACAAGCACGCGGCAGTATGGCTACAAAACAATCTGATATCTATTCTTTGGGAATCATTTTATATAAGTTATTGACTGGAACAGTCCCTTTTACGGGAGAAAATGCGGTTGCAGTTGCCTTGAAACATTTTCAAGAAAAAACACCGTCTTTAAGAGCTAAAAATCCTTCAATTCCTCAGGCACTAGAAAACGTTGTTTTTAAAGCTACCGCTAAAGATCCGAGAGATCGATATAAAACTGTTTTAGATATGAAAGAAGATCTAGATACTTGTTTGGATCCCAAGCGTAAGAATGAGCCGGTCTATAAGCCTCAACACGACCCCGCAGCTGATGAAACTATCGTTATTCCTCCGTTAGAAGGAAGCGTCCATAATAAGGATCATGAAGTACAGGAAAAGTCAGAGCCAAAAGAAGAAAAAAAGAATTTCTTAGATAACCTAAAAGGCCATAAGTGGTGGTGGATAGGTGCTTTAATTGCATTTTGCGTGATTATGGTAATTCTCTTTTTTGCTCTTGGTAGAAAAGATATGGTAGATATTCCTAATCTTAATAAGATGACCCAAACAGAAGCTAAAAACACTTTGAATTCTTCAGGTTTAGAACTTGGAAAAATTAGCTATGAATATTCTGATACTGTGCCTAAAGGAAAAGTGATTAGAACTAAGCCTCCAATTGGTTCGCAAATAAAAGATGGGCAAAAAGTAAATCTAATTATTTCTAAGGGCCCTCATCTTGTCGAGATGCCTAATGTAATTGGTGAATCATATACAGTTGCTAAAAAACAATTAGTTAAATTAGGTTTTTCGGTTGCTAAAACTGAAGAATATTCTAGCAGCCCTAAGAATCAAGTTAATGCTCAAGATGTTGAGCCTGGCCAGCAAATTAATCCTGATAAAGCAACTGTAACTTTGTTAGTTTCTAAAGGACCTTCTTCGGCGAGTAGTACCCGATCTAGAAGACATACAGTAAAGTTAAGAGATATTGTAGGCTATTCTTTAAAGGGTGCCCAAGATTACGCTCGTGAGAATCATTTAACACTTAAAGTTGAAGAAGAAGATTCAGATGATAAGAATGATGGAACTGTCTTACGTCAATCGCCAGAATCGGGTACTGACGTAAGTTCAGGCTCTACCTTGACTGTCGTAGTAGCTAAGTCTAAAAAGGCGGATGCAAGCAGTAGCTCAAGTAGCTCTACTACAACTACGACGGTTACTAAGTCATACACCATAAATTATCCAGCAGATTCTAGTCAAGCTAACTCGCAAAAGACGCCTGATCATATTCAAGTTTATGTTTCTGATGATGACCATTCGATTAATAATATTTATCGTGATATGAATATTACTTCTGAGCAAAGTTTTACAGTTCCTTTTAAATTAACCAAGAAAAATGGACATATAAAAATATTAAGAAATGGCAACACTATTTTAGATGAGGACGTTAATAAGTAATGAATAAAGCACAGGGAACTATTGTTAGCGCTATTTCTGGTTATTACGACGTTGAAATTGAGAACGAAGTAGTTAGAACTAGGGCACGTGGAGTTTTTAGAGATCGTAAGCAAAAGCCATTGGTAGGTGATAGAGTAGTAGTTCAATTAGATAATCAAGGGATGAATTACTTAATAGAAATACTACCTCGAACCAATGAGATTGGACGTCCTGCAGTTGCCAATGTATCAAAAGTATTATTAGTCATTTCAGCAGTCGAACCAGATTTTTCGCTTGAATTGCTAGATAGATATCTAACCTTTTTTGCTTGGAAAAATGTGGGAGTAGTCATTTATTTATCAAAAGCTGATATTACGCCTACTGAAAAATTAAAAGCAATCAAATGTAAGTTAGATTATTATCAAAAAATTGGCTATTCTGTTTTTGAAGATGCAGAAGAATTAGAACGTCAATTGCCTACTATGATTCAAAAAGATCAAATTTGGACTTTAGCAGGGCAATCTGGAGCAGGAAAGTCAACTTTGCTGAATAAGCTGGAAAACGAGGCAAATCAAGAGACAGGTGCAATTTCAACAGCTTTAAACCGTGGTAAGCATACAACAAGACAAGTTAAACTTTTTAAATATTCATCTGGGTTTATTGCAGACACTCCTGGATTTTCAGCAATTGACTTATTCAAAATTAAAGTTGATGAACTAGAAAATTATTTTTATGATTTAAAAGATGCAAGCGTTAAGTGCAAGTTTAGACGATGCCAGCATATAAAAGAGCCTGGTTGTGAGGTTAAAAAATTGATTGAAGAAGGAAAAATAGCTAAAAGTCGCTATGATTCCTATTTAAAGATTAGACAGGAAATTTCTGAAAACAGAATGCCTGAGTATTTAAAGAAATAGGTGAAAAAATGATAGCACCATCAATCTTAAATGCAGATAATATGCATTTAAGTCGTGATATTAAAGCAGCCATTGAGAGTGGCATTGAAAGGTTCCATATTGATATAATGGACGGCCATTTTGTTCCTAATTTATCTTATGGTCCAGAATTAGTAAAAGATTTTAAGCGTTCATTTCCTTTTACTAAGGCGGAAATCCATCTAATGAGTAATAATTTAGATACTACATTGCCGCTTTTCGTTGAAGCTGGAGCTGATATTCTAGAGTTTCATTATGAAGCCACAAATAAGCCTGATTACTGGTTAGATTATCTAAAAGACCATAATGTTCGTTGCGGAATGGCAATTAATCCTTCGACACCAGTTAATAAATTAAAGCCCTTTTTAAACAAATTAGACCAAGTTCTACTAATGACTGTGAAACCAGGTTTTGGTGGTCAGAAGTTTGAAGAAGCAGCAGTTGAACGTTTGGCTGAACTTCAAGATATGATTAAAGATGAAAATCTGGATTTACCAATTGAGGTAGATGGCGGACTAGATCGTGAAACTTTAAAATTAACGCGCGATGCTGGGGCTAAAATTTTTGTCGCTGGATCTTATATTTTTAAAAATGGCAGTATTGAAGATCAAGTAATCAAGTTGAAAAAAGAAGATAAATGAAAGCAATTGCATTATTAGGTGGCCCAAAAGAAGAATGGCCGCAAAATTTAGCCAATAAAATAAAATTAGCACAAAAAAAAGGCGCCCTAATTATGGCTAGTGACCGGGGCAGCCTTTTTTTGTTAGAACTAGGGATAGTTCCTGATGTTGCATTAGGAGATTATGATTCATTAACTAATCATGAAAGACAATTAGTGGAGAGTAAAGTAAAAGATATGCGCTACTCAAATCCTGTTAAGGATTTTACAGACTCAGAAATGCTGTATTATGCCGCATTTATTGATTATCGGGTCGATGATCTAATTGTATATGGTGCTACAGGTGGAAGATTAGATCATTTTTTAGTTAATATGTATGCTGTGTTAAAAGCTCCTTTTGACCAATTTAAGGAACAAATTAAGTTTGTTGATAAACAAAATATTGTGCGCTTTTTTGGTAAAGGAAGACATCTAATTTCTTATAATTCTGACTACAAATATTTGGGAATCGGGACTTTAACAGAGGTAAAAGATTTTAGTATTAGAGATGCTAAGTATGATTTAGCTCCGGTTGATTTGAAGGTGCCAACTATGTATTCTTCAAATGAATATTTACGTCAGCAAGCAGTAACAGTTTCTTGTAAATTGGGTGTTTTAATTGTAATTAATAGCCGAGATAAAAAATAAAAGGGATCAAGAATTAACTTGATCCCTTTTATTTTTTACTTCTTAATTAGGCACGTTTAACCTTACCGGATTTCAAAGCGCGAGCAGATACCCAAACACGCTTTGGCTTACCGTCAACAAGGATGCGAACTTTTTGAAGGTTTGGCTTCCATGAACGCCGCACGGAGTTCAAAGCCTTTGAACGCTTGTTACCAAAGACCGTCTTGCGGCCAGTAATAATGTCTTTTGCCATTTGTGCTAAACCCTCCTTTATTTGTGTTGTAGTACTTATCTAATTTATCACAGCTTTCAAATTTGTGCAATATTGTCTTTTCATTTTCTTAAAACTAACATTGTTGATATAAAAGCTTGCTGTGTTAAAATAAATTGAGAAAAAATTGTTCTTCGTTAATGGAGGAATACGATGGCTGTTAAAATTAAAACAAAGTATGGCTTAATTGATATTTCAAATAGTGTGATCGCTACTGTCGTTGGTGGCGCAGCAACTTCTAACTATGGTGTAGTTGGAATGGCTTCAAAGAACGCTTTGCGAGATGGAGCTTACACTATTTTAAATCGCGAAAATTATCGGCGCGGTGTAGTAATTAAAACTAATGATAATCAAATAGTCGTTGATGTATATATTATTGTGGGTTATGGTCTAAAAATTTCAGAAGTAAGTCACAATGTACAAGATAGTGTAAAATACAATCTTGAAAATCTTTTAGGCATTAAAACAAAATCTGTTAACGTCATTGTTCAAGGCGTAAAGATTTTAGACGATTAATGCAATCTGGAGGAGCTAATTGTGGTTTTAACTGAAATTAATAGTGATCAATTCAGAGATATGGTTCGTGCAGCAACTCATCGCATGGGCAAAAATGCTGAATTTGTGAATAAATTAAATGTTTTCCCAGTACCTGATGGTGATACTGGAACTAATATGAACTTAACCATCGAAAGTGGAGCTAAGGCAGTTAATGAAAACCTTAGTGAATCTGTTGGCGACTTAACCGAAAGTCTCTCAAAAGGAATGTTAATGGGGGCTCGTGGTAACAGTGGTGTTATTACTTCCCAACTCTTTAGAGGCTTTTATAAAGCTACAGAAGGTAAAAAGACCTTAACTGCACAAGATTTAGCTGATGCTTTTGCTAATGGTGTTTCAACTGCTTATAAGGCAGTTATGAAGCCTGTTGAAGGAACTATCTTAACTGTTGCTCGTGTTGCGGCTGAAGAAGGTAAAAACAAGGCAAATGAAACTGATGATGTCAGTGAAGTAATGAGAGCAGTAGTTGATGGTGCTAAAAAAGCTTTAAAGACTACACCAGATTTATTGCCAGTTTTAAAGCAAGTTGGAGTAGTTGACTCAGGTGGTCAAGGACTCGTATTTATTTATCAGGGCTTTTTAGAAGGAGTACTTGGTGAAAAAGATAATGATGATTATCAACTTGATGAAGGTGAAATGGATGAGTTAATTAATGCAGCTCACCATCAAGCTGAATCTGCACAAGTTCAATTGTCAACGAGTGATATTAAGAACGGTTACTGTACTGAAATAATGGTCGACTTGACTGCGGACATTCCAAACAAAGAGAAGTTTGACCTTGATCAATTCAGAGAGCATCTTTCTAATTTAGGTGATTCATTATTAGCAGTTTCTGATGGCGAAGTTGCTAAAGTTCACGTTCATACTGAACACCCAGGAGATGTCTTTACTTATGGCAAAAAATTTGGCCAATTAGGCAAAATTAAGATTGATAATATGCGAATTCAACACGAAACTATCTTAGAAAATAACGAAGAACAAGAAGAAAATGTTGATTTTGCAGTTATCGCAGTGGCTTCAGGTCACGGAATTCGTGAACTCTTTAAGAGTGAAGGCGTAAACAGAATCATTTCCGGTGGACAGACGATGAATCCATCCACTAAGGATATTATGGACGCAATCACTAAGTCAGGTGCTAAAAAAGCTATTATTTTACCAAATAACGGCAATATCATTATGGCAGCTAAGCAAGCTGCTGAGGTTAGCGATATTCCAGTTGGAATTGTGCCAACTAAGACAATTTCTCAAGGTTTAACTGCGATGCTTTCATTTGACCCTGACGCTTCAGTCGAAGAAAATGTTGAAGCAATGTCTGAAGACTTAGATACTGTTAAATCTGGTGAAGTTACGAAAGCAATTCGTGATACTAAGATCGATGATATCCAAGTTAAGAAAGATGATTATCTTGGAATTGTTGATGGTACAATTAAGGTTGATAATCCAGATCTAGTTGATACTACTGTATCGATGATTGAAAAGATGTTAGATGAAGATAGTGAAATAATCACTATTATGTATGGTAGCGATGCTACTAGAGAAGAAGCTGATGCAGTAGTTAAAAAACTAGAAGCAAGCCACGACGATTTAGAATTTGAAATTCATGATGGTGGCCAGCCAGTTTACTACTTCTTGGTATCCGTGGAATAAAATATGAATAATAAGCAGAGTAAGTTATTTGAACCAGTAACTGAGCTAAAGGGCGTAGGAGCTAAAACTGCTACGGCTTTAGCTGGTCTTGGCATCAATACAATTTATGATTTACTATTTTATTTTCCTTTTAGATATGATGACTTAGAGACTATCCCTCTTGATCAGATTGAAGATGGTCAAAAAGTCTTATTAAAGGGAATAGTGGTAACAGATCCGTTTGTTAGCCGATTTGGTTATCGAAAAACAAGGCTCAGCTTTAAAATGAAAATTGATCATGACATAATCATGGTCAATTTTTTTAATCAGCCTTGGTTAAAAGATAAGGTTGAATCAGGCAAGGAAGTTGCCGTTTATGGTAAGTATCAGGTGGCTAGACAATCACTAAGTGGCTTTAAGTTAGTAGCAGAAAAGAAAGAATCAGGCTTTGCCCCAATTTATTCTGTTAATCGGCATTTGAAGCAAAATAAGTTGCAAAAATTAATTGATCTTGCCTTAGAGGAAGTTTTACCTGAAGTTGGAGAAACAATTCCAGCAGCCTTACGAGAAAAGTATCGTCTGCTTTCTGACCAAATTTTAGTAGAAAAAATGCATCATCCTAAAAATGGTAATGAAGCAAAATTAGCGCGTAGAAGTGCTATTTTTAGGGAATTTTTTCTCTTTCAAGTGCAGCTTGCACAGCTTCTTTCTCAAAGGGATGAAGATGTGCCTGGGGTAGAAAAAAGATATGATTTAGCTGCTGTAAAAGAATTGATTCAAGCTATTCCTTTTGAATTATCAGATGATCAAAAAAAGGTAGTTAATGAAATTTTTGCTGATCTTCATTCTCCAAGGCAAATGAAAAGATTGCTTCAAGGAGATGTTGGTAGCGGTAAAACAGTTGTAGCAGTTTTTGCTATTTATGCCACAATTACTGCTGGCTTTCAAGCAGCTTTGATGGTTCCTACAGAAATTTTGGCTCAGCAGCATTTCGCTAAAGTGGACGAATTATTAAGGCCTTTGGGAGTTAGAGTTGCCTTATTAACTGGTGATACTAAAGAATTAGAAAAGAAAGAAATTTATCGTGAATTAGCTGACGGAACAATCAATGTAGTAATTGGAACACATGCTTTAATTCAAAAGGATGTCCATTTTAAGAACCTGGGTCTTGTAATTATTGATGAACAACATCGTTTTGGTGTTAATCAAAGAAATACATTAATCAAAAAGGGAGTTGCGCCAGACGTCTTAGCAATGACGGCAACGCCGATTCCGCGTACTTTAGCCTTAACAGTATATGGTGATATGGCAGTTTCAGAGATTCGTCATTTACCTAAAGGACGTAAACCTGTGGTTTCTTCATGGGCAACGTCGAGTAAGCTAAAAGAAGTTCTTGAATTAATGCGCTCACAGCTTGAAAAAGGTTTTCAAATTTATGTTGTAACTCCTTTGATTAGTGAATCAGAAAAAAGCGATTTGAAAAACGCTGAAGATCTGCAAGCTAGACTTGCTCATTACTTTAAAGATGAAAATGTAGTTTTACTTCATGGTCAAATGAAGGGCGATCAAAAGAATGAAATCATGGATAGTTTTGCAGCTGGAAAGATTGATATTCTTGTTACGACTAGTGTAATTGAAGTTGGCGTCGATGTTCCGAATGCAAATATGATGGTAATTTTTAACGCTGATCGCTTTGGTTTGAGTCAACTGCATCAGTTGCGTGGACGAATTGGGCGAGGCCAGACGCAAAGTTTCTGCGTTTTTGTGAGTGATCCTAAAACTGAAATTGGTAAAAAGCGGATGAATATAATTACATCTACCAGTAATGGTTTTAAACTAGCAGAAGAGGACTTGAAGCTACGAGGTGAAGGAGACGTTTTTGGTAAAGCGCAGTCTGGTTTACCTCAGTTTCAGGTTGGAGATGTGGTAAATGACTATAATACTTTGGTTACAGCTCAAAAAGAAGCTCGTGCATTAGTTAAAGCTGATCCTAATCTAGAAAGACCAGAAAATAAATTTTTACTAGAAGTGCTAAAATATAAGAAAGATTTGAATAATGATTGAAATTAAACGGAGTAAGTATGAAAAAGATTGCAATTGATGCGATGGGCGGAGAAAATGCCCCTAAGGCCATTATTGATGCTGTTTTAAAGGCAAAACCTAAACTAAAAGATATAGAATTTATTTTATTTGGGGATGCAGAGAAAATTAATCAATTGATCCCTAATGAGCAAAAAGAACGGATCGAAGTTGTCGCTACGAGTGAAGTTATTGTCGACAGCGACGAGCCTGTAAGAGCTATTAGACGAAAAAAAGACTCCTCGATGGTAGTTGCAGCTAACTATGTTAAAGCAGGAAAAGCAGATGCATTATTTTCATTAGGAAATACTGGAGCACTGCTTGCTTGCGGAATTTTTATTATTGGCAGAATTAAGGGTGTTGAACGTCCAGCGCTAATGCCAACGCTACCTAGTGCTAAGAGTGAACAAGGCTTTAATATTATTGACGTTGGTGCTAATGCGCAGAGCAAGCCTGAATATTTAGTCCAGTGGGCTCAAATGGCTAACTTTTATGCTCAAAAAGTTAGAAATATTCAAAATCCTACTGTTGCTTTGCTAAATAATGGTGCAGAAGATGATAAAGGAGATCCGCTTCATCAAGAAGCCTATAAGCTCTTAAAAGAGACTAAACTTAACTTTATTGGCAACGTTGAAGGAAATGACTTAATGGAAGGTAAGGCTGATGTAATTGTGACTGATGGCTTTACTGGAAATGCTACTCTTAAAGCTATTGAAGGAACTGCTAGTGTGATTCTACGTTTACTCAAAGATTCACTCTTAAATAATGGCTTACGTCCAAAAGTTGGCGCCTTGCTTGCTAAGCCAGGATTAACTGCCTTAAAGAAAAGATTTGATACAGCGAGATACGGTGGTGCGGTTTTATTAGGCGTTAATGCGCCTGTTGTTAAAACACATGGAAGATCTAATATTCGGCCCATCTACTACACTTTGTTACAAATTGATAAAATGCTTAGTCAAGATTTAGTTGGTGAATATAAAAAATACTTTAGTGAATCTCGCTAGACTTTAATAAAAAAATGCCTTAGAATTAAACTAAACTTTTTTGGAGGTTAAAGAAATGACCGAAGAGGAAATTTTTAATAAAATTGCTGATATGATTTCAGAACGTTTTAGCATTGATCGTGATAAGATCACTAAAGATTTGAATTTTCAGAATGATTTAGATGCAGATTCAATTGATTTCGTTGAGTTAGTAATGGATCTTGAAGATACATTTGGAGCAGAAATTCCAGATGATGACGCAGAAAAATTACAAACTGTTGGTGAAGCAGTAGAGTATATTAAGAATCACCAAAATTAAAATTTTAATCATTGAAATTTCAGAAGATACTGTCATTTTTCATTTACTTTTATAAAAGTTATTGAAATAGCAGTATCTTTTGTTTATAATAATGACATTAAATTGAAAATCTAATTGACTTTTAATAATGTCGTAAGGCTTGAGAGGAGAATGGCCTTTGGAAAAGCAAAGTGATCTTTTATTAGATATCGAACACTTGCATACCGCATATCGTTTGCACGGTAAGTTTTATGATGCCGCTGATGACATTAACTTAACCTTGAAACGAAATGAGATCTTGGCAGTTGTTGGTGAATCTGGTTGTGGTAAAAGTACAATTGCTTCAAGCATTATTGGTTTGTATGACCACAAAAATACGAGAGTAACCGGAGATATCTTGTACAATGAATTAAACTTAGTTAACTTAAATGAATCATTGTTTAACAAAATTCGTGGAAACAATATTGGAATGATTTTCCAGGATCCATTGGCATCTCTTAATCCTTTAATGAAGGTTGGAGATCAAGTTGCTGAGACACTTTACTACCATACTGATATGGACGAGAAAGCTCGTCATGCACGCGTAATTGAGCTCTTTAACCAAGTTGGTATGCCACGTCCTGAAGAAATGTATGAGATGTATCCACATGAATTATCTGGTGGATTGCGTCAACGTGTGGTAATTGCGATTGCAATTGCATGTAAACCAGAAATCATCATTGCTGATGAGCCAACTACAGCTTTAGATGTTACTATTCAGGCACAGATTTTGGATTTACTTAAGGAAATTCAAAAAGAGTCGCGTTCAGGAATTATTTTGATTACTCACGACTTAGGTGTTGTTGCTGAAACCGCTGATCAAGTGGCAGTTATGTATGCTGGACAAATTGTTGAAAAAGCAGATGTTAAAACAATTTTTGAAAATCCACTTCATCCATATACACGTTCACTTCTTCATTCAATGCCACAGACAGATGATGAAAGCCAAGATCTTCACGTGATTCATGGAACAGTTCCTTCGCTAATCAATATGCCTAGAACTGGTGACAGATTTGCCGCAAGAATTCCTTGGATTCCAGCTAGTGCTCATGAAGAGAACCCTAAGATTCATGAAGTTGAACCAGGACACTTTGTAAGATGTACTTGCTGGCAAAGCTTCCATTTCCAAGATGAAGAAAAGAAAGGATAGGAAATTATGGCCGATGAAATAATCGAAATAAAAAATTTAAAAGTTCACTATCCAATTCGTTCTGGCTTCTGGAATAGAGTTACTGGATATGTCAAAGCCGTAGATGGAATTAATCTTTCTATCAAAGAAGGAGAAACTTATGGCTTAATTGGTGAATCAGGTTCAGGTAAATCAACAACTGGTAAGGCAATTGTTGGGGTTGAAAAGGTAACCAGTGGACAAATTTTATACAAGGGCGTTGATGTAACTAAAGCCTCAAACCGTAAGAGACTTAACTATAACAAAGATGTTCAAATGATTTTCCAGGATTCTATGTCTAGTTTGAACCCTAGAAAACGTATTGAAGATATTATTGCTGAGCCAATTAGAAACTTCGAAAATTTAACTACTGATGAAGAAAGAAAGAGAGTTCAGGAACTCTTAGATATCGTTGGAATGCCTAGTGATGCAATTTATAAGTATCCACACGAATTCTCTGGTGGCCAACGTCAAAGAATTGGTGTAGCACGTGCTGTTGCTACTCATCCTAAGCTTATTGTGGCTGATGAACCAACCTCAGCCTTGGACTTATCAGTGCAAGCACAGGTTTTGAACTTTATGAAGCATATTCAACAAGAATACAATATTGCTTACCTCTTCATTTCACACGATTTAGGTGTTGTAAAGCACATGTCAGAAGACATTGCGATTATGCACCGCGGACGCTTTGTCGAAATAGGTAAACGTGATCAAATTTACAAGAATCCAATGCATATTTATACTAAACGTTTACTTTCAGCAATTCCTGTTGTTGACGTTGAACATAGAGAACAACACAAGGAAGAGCGTCAACGTGTAGAAAAAGAATTCTTGCAAGATCAAGACAAATGGTACGAAAAAGATGGTCGTGTCTTACCACTTCAAAAAGTTGGCGATCGTCATTTCGTTGCATTGCCTAAAGAAATGATTAAGCAAGAATTGAAGGAGGGAGAATAGGTATGTGGAAAACGGTTTTACGTCGAATCCTGATTATGATCCCCCAGTTACTTATCTTGAGTTTACTAGTCTTTATTTTGGCTAAAATGATGCCTGGTGACCCATTTACTGGAATGATTAATCCGAATTCAGACCCTAAGGAAATTGCAAGATTAAGACAAGAATATGGATTAAATGATCCAGTTTGGGTGCAATATACTCGCTGGCTAGGAAATATGTTCCATGGTGATTTAGGGCAATCATACATTCAGAAGGTTCCAGTTACTTCTTTAATTTGGGATCGTGCAGTTAATACCTTCTGGTTGTCTTTAATGACTGTTGTTTTAACTTACTTAATCGCAATTCCATTAGGTGTTACAGCAGGTCGTCACCAAGATGAATGGCAAGATCACGGTGTACAAATATTTAACTACATTACTTACGCTGTGCCTCCGTTTGTTTTCTACATTTTAGGTATTTGGCTATTTGGATTTACATTAGGTTGGTTCCCAATTTCTGGTTCCGTTAGTGCTGATGTTAATCCAGGAACTTTGGCTTACTTCTGGAGTAGGTTCTATCACTTGATTTTACCTTCAATTCTTTGTGCTTTGATTTCTACTACAGCAATCGTTCAATACTTGAGAACTGGTATTGTTGACAACAAGGTTGAAGATTACGTAAGAACTGCTCGTAGTAAAGGTGTTCCAGAAAATGTTGTCTTTAATAAACATATTTTAAGAAACTCACTTTTACCAATCGCTGCTTTCTTTGGTAACACTATTACTGGTTTATTGTCAGGTTCAATGGTTATTGAATCAGTCTTTAGTTACCCTGGTATGGGTAAGTTGTTCCTAGACTCTATTGGACAACGTGACTATACTACTTTGACAGCCTTAATTTTATTATTTGGTGTGTTAACTTTAATTGGTAACTTATTATCTGATATTATCATGAGTATCATTGACCCAAGAATTCGGATCAAGTAGGGAGGAGTAGAAAATTATGGCTAAAGATAAAAATACATCGAAAAAAGATCAAAATGCTAAAACCTCTCTACCACCATCTGGATTTAAGATTATCGTTCGCGAGGTTTGGCGTGATAAGGTAGCATTTGCTTCATTTTGTATTATCGTTGCTATCTTACTATTTACTTTTGTTGGCTCATTGTTCCTAAACAAGAGCCAAGTAACAGAAATTAATATTGCTGAGGCATATTATGGATGGGGTGAATCAGGTCACATCTTTGGTACTGATGACGGTGGTCGTGACATCTTGAAGTTATTAATGATGGGTGGACGTAACTCTATTTTAATTGGTCTATCTGTTACTGTACTTTGTGAAGGTGTTGGACTTTTAGTTGGTTTATTCTCTGGTTACTTTGGTGGAGTTACTGATGCAGTTATTATGCGTATTGTAGACTTTATCCAAATTTTGCCACAATTCCCAATTATCATTGTTTTGACTACTGTTATTCCTAACTACAATGCCGGAACTTTAGTATTATTAATTTCTATGTTTGGATGGACATCGACTGCTAGATACTTCCGTGCCTTTGTTCTTTCACAGAGAGAACGTGAGTATGTTTTAGCTTCAAAGACTTCTGGTTCGTCTAATTTAACAATTATTTTCCGAGAAGTTTTGCCAAACATTACTTCAGCGTTGGTTATCGATGTCGTATTGATGATCGCTGGTAACATTGGTATTGAAACTACCCTATCTTTCTTGGGATATGGACTACCAACTACTACGCCATCACTTGGTACTTTAATTGGATTTGCTAACGACCCAGTTAACGTTACTACTCGTCCATGGTTATGGATGCCAGCAACATTTTTATTGCTAATTATTTCATTGAGTATTAACTACGTTGGTCGTGCTCTTCAAAGAGCTGGAGACGCTCGTCAACGTGAAAATTAAATTTAATTGTATCAACATTAAAAAGCAACTCATAATTGAGTTGCTTTTTTTGTATATATAGCTAAAAATGCAGCTAATATACTAATTTATTTATTTAAATAATGGGCATAAGCTTAATTTTTGACTTTGAAAATAAAATTTTTATGGAATTGATAACAATTGCTTAACGTTGATATATCAAGATGTGTGGCTGAAAAGAATAAATTAAAATGAAGAAATATTAAAATTAATTGAGCAAAAGCGTTGTATTATGAGTTTGATGATGATACTATTAAACCATCAACTTGTCCCAAATAGATGGAGGAATATAACTATGAAGAAAGCCAAACTATTTGGAAGTTTAACTTTACTTTCTGGTGTTGCTTTAACATTAGCAGCATGTGGTAACAATTCAAATTCAAAAGTAGATAACCCAACTAAGAGTTTTAAAGAAGCTACTCCTAAGAAGGCCGTTAAGAAGGGCGGTACTGTAAGTGTAGCTCTTGAAACTGATACTCCAATTACCGGTATCTTTTTAAATGAACTTTCAGATACTCAAACTGACTCTGATGCAATGGCTCCTGGTAATGAAGCTTTATTTGATACAAATGATACTTATCAAATTAATGATAAGGGACCTGCTACCTTAAAATTAGATAATAAAAATAAAACTGCTACTATCACCGTTAAAAAAGGTGTAAAGTGGTCAGATGGCAAGCAAGTAACTGCTAAGGATATTGAATATTCTTATGAAATTATTGCAAATAAAGCAACAAAATCTTCTCGTTATACTGAATCACTTCAAAATATTGTTGGTTTAAGTGAATATCACGATGGAAAATCTAACACTATTTCGGGTATTGAAATGCCAGATGGTGAAAATGGTAGAACTGTAGTACTTCACTTTAAGGAAATGAAACCTGGTATGAAGTTTAGTGGTAATGGTTATTTCTGGGAAGCTGCAGCACCATACCATTACTTAAAGGATGTTCCATTTAATAAGTTACAATCCTCTGATCAAGTAAGAAAGAACCCACTATTCTTTGGCCCATATAAGATGAGTAAGGTGGTTCGTGGTCAAGCCGTAACCTTTGTACCTAATAAGTATTACTGGAGAGGTACTCCAAAATTGGATAAGGTTACTATTCAAGTTTTGAACCCTAACTCTGCTTCTCAAGCTATTAAGAGTCACAAGTATGATATTGCGGGTGTTGTTAACTCGCAATGGAAGAATGTGGCTAATACCAATAACGTTAACTGGATTGCAAATATTCCATTAGCTTACAGTTACTTAGGCTTTAAAGTAGGTAAGTGGGATGGAGCTAAAGGCGAAAACGTAATGAATAAGGATGCTAAGATGAACAATAAATCATTACGTCAAGCTATTGCTTATGGTATGAATGTTTCTGCTGTAACGAAACGTTATACTAATGGCTTAACTTTCCATATTCCAACTTTAATTCCAAAACAATTTGGTAAATATTACGATAAGAATGTTAAAGGTTACGACTACAATATCAAGAAAGGTAATGAAATTCTTGATAAAGCAGGCTACAAGAAGAAGGGTAAATATCGTGTACAACCAAATGGCAAACCTTTAACTATTCGTTTAGCCGCTATGACTGGTAACTCTACCCAAGAGCCAATCATTCAAAACTACATTCAACAATGGAAGAAGTTAGGCTTGAATGTTAAGTTAACTGGTGGCCGTTTGATGGAAATGAACTCCTTCTATAACAAGGTTCAAAATGATTCTAAAGACGTTGACATGTTCATGGGTGCATGGTCATTATCTTCAGAACCATCACCAAATGACTTGTACAGTGTAAAGGCTCCTTACAACTTTACTCGTTTTGTAACTGCTAAGAATACTAAGTTACTTCAGGAAATGGATTCTGAAAAGTCATTTAACACAAACTACCGTGTCAAGAAGTTCCATGAATGGCAAAAGTACATGAATGATGAAGCTTATGTTGTTCCAGTATCTAACAGTTACAATGTAAATGCTGTTAACAGCAAGATTACTGGTTACTCATTGAAACCTTCAGCTGCCAACAGTCTTTGGTACAATGTTGGAATTGCAAAATAACAATTTAAAAAAGATTTTCGAAAAGGTCGTCAAGTTGACGATCTTTTTTGTGATTTGTTAAAAATTTTTTCAGTGCTAAAATTAAATATATCAACTTGTCCAATATTATTGGAGGAAAATTTAATGAAGAAAGGCAAATTAATTAGCACATTAACTTTGCTTTCAGGTGTTGCCTTAACTCTAGCAGCCTGTGGTAATAACAATCAAGATACGAGTCACCCTAATTTTAAGGAGTATACTCCTAAGAAAGCAATTAAGAATGGTGGTAGCGTTAGTGTTGCTGTAGTTACGGATACACCTTTTACAGGAATTTTTAACGATGAGTTATCGACTAACAATACCGACTCAGAAGTTATGCAATATGGTGATGAGTCATTGTTTGCAACTAACGACACCTATAAGTATATTAAAGGTGGAGCTGCTGATATTAAGATTAATAAAAACGCAAAAACTGCAACAATTACTATTAATCCAAAAGTTAAGTGGTCAGATGGCCAGCCATTAGTTGCTAAAGATTATGAATATGCCTATGAAATTATTGCTAACAAGGCAACTCATTCTCAACGTTATACGTCAAGTTTGGCTGAACTTGAAGGATTAGAAGAATATCATGAAGGAAAATCTGATACTATTTCTGGTATTGAAATGCCTGAGGGTGAAAATGGTCGTACAGTAGTACTTCACTTTAAAGAAATGAAGCCTGGCATGAACCAAAGTGGTAATGGTTATATTTGGGAGGCAGCTGCTCCTTACCATTACTTAAAAGATGTTCCGTTTGACAAGCTGATTTCAAGTAATAAGGTTCGTAAGAATCCATTGTTCTATGGCCCTTACAAGGTAAATAAGGTTGTTCGTGGACAATCAGTATCATGGGTTCCAAATGAACATTATTACAAGGGTAAGCCACACTTAAATAAGATTACAGCTTCGGTAATTACACCAGCTTCAGTTGCTCAATCAATTAAGAGTAATAAGTTTGATGTAACTCAAGTAAGTAATTCGCAATGGCCAAATATTAAAGGAACTAAGGGAGTAAACTTCATTGCAAATATTCCACTTTCATATTCTTACTTAGGCTTCAAAGTAGGTAAGTGGGATTCGGCTAAGGGCGAAAATGTGATGAACAAGGATGCTAAGATGAATAACAAAGCATTGCGTCAAGCTATTGCCTACGGCATGAATGTTGATCAAGTTTACAAGAGATATTCATATGGTCTTTCATTTAGAATTCCTACTTTAATTCCAAAGCAATTCGGTGATTACTTCGATAAGGATGTTAAGGGTTATACTTATAACATTAAAAAGGGTAACGAATTACTTGATAAGGCAGGCTACAAGAAGAAGGGGACTTACCGTGTTCAACCAAATGGCAAGCCTTTGACTATTCGGTTAGCTGCGATGACTGGTAGTAAGGTTCAAGAACCAATTATTCAAAATTACATCCAGCAATGGAAGAAATTGGGCTTGAATGTTAAGTTAACTAGTGGTCGTTTGATGGAAATGAACTCTTTCTATGATAAAGTTCAAAATGACTCTAAAGACGTTGATATGTTTATTGGTGCATGGTCACTTTCTTCAGAACCTTCACCTCAAGATTTGTATGGTACTAAGGCTCCATTTAACTACAGTAGATTTGTTACTAAAGAAAATACTGATTTATTAAACGATATTGATTCTCAAAAAGCCTTTAATAACAGCTACAGAGTTAAGAAGTTCCACCAATGGCAAGCATATATGGACAAGGAAGCTTACGTTGTTCCAGTTTCAAATAGTTACAGTATTTATGCTGTTAACAACAAGTTAACTGGTTATTCATTAGCTCCATCTAAGAGTATGGGTGGCGGATTCCCTAACTGGTACTACGTTGGTTATGCTAAATAAATCAAATAAACAAAGGTGCGACTGATGATCGCGCCTTTTTCTTTAGCTTTTTTTAATAGCAGAAAATAGGTATAATTAAAGGGTTAAAGAAAGGAAGCAACTATGGTTTCAGTAGCTTTTAAAAAAAACTTAAAAGAAAAATACGGAATAAAGTTTAATAACGAAAATTTACTTGAAGATGCATTTACTCATTCTTCTTATGCAAATGAACATCCTGGAAGAAAAGATTATGAAAAGCTAGAGTTCTTGGGGGATGCTGTTCTTGAATTAGCTGTATCTGATTATTTGTATCGGCATTTTCCCAGATTAAATGAAGGCGAATTAACGAGAATGCGTTCTAATATTGTTAGAACTGAGGGATTTTCTGAATTTGCGATTGAATGTGGTTTCCCTGCAGAAATTAATCTGGGTAAAGGAGAAGAGAAGGCTGGCGCTAGAAAACGTAAGACCTTACTTGAAGATGTCTTTGAGGCCTTTAATGGAGCCTTGTTCTTAGATCAAGGAATGCCAGCTGTACAACATTTTTTGCATTTAACAGTTTATCCTTTGATTGCCGAAGGAGATTTTAATGCTTCACGTGATTATAAGACTGAGCTTCAAGAACGTCTGCAAGTAAATGGGCCAGTGAAGATTGAATATCAAGTAATTGCCGAAGATGAATCAAAGCCATCCTTTAAAGTACAATTACTTGTTAATGATAAAAAGATTTCTGAAGGACAAGGCCGCAATAAAAAAGCTGCCGAGCAGCAAGCAGCACAAGCTGCATTAGATAAAAATAAATAAGAAAAGGTGAGTCTGTGCCACTACAACAATTAGTTTTAAATGGGTTTAAGTCTTTTGCTGATAAGACGACAATTAGATTTAATAATGGTATTACGGGAATCGTTGGTCCAAATGGTAGTGGAAAAAGTAACATTACTGAAGCAATTCGCTGGGTAATGGGTGAAGGTTCTGCCAAATCTTTACGTGGCGAAAATATGAAAGATGTTATTTTCGCTGGTAGTCAAATGCGTGCGCCGATGAATCATGCTGAAGTTGAGCTGGTTTTTGATAACCGTGACCATCAACTTGCTTCTGATGACGAAGAAGTTGTTGTAACTAGAAAAATTTTGCGTAACGGCGAAAGTGATTATCTTTTGAATCATCATCCCGTAAGATTAAAAGATGTTAGGACCCTTTTTATTGAGTCGGGGATGTCCTCTGACAGTTTGGGTATTATTTCTCAAGGAAAAGTTGACGAGATTCTTAATTCTAAGCCGCAGCAGCGTCGCGGAATTTTTGAAGAAGCAGCTGGTGTGCTTCATTTTAAGCAACAAAAAGAAACTGCTTTAAAACAATTAGATAAGACCAATGCCAACTTGATTAGAATTAATGATTTAGTTAAGGAATTAGAAGGCAGAATTGAGCCACTTCATGAGCAAAGTTCTTTAGCCAAGGAATATAAGTTCCAAAAGGAACAATTAGATCATAAGTTGAAACAACTTTTAGGCTTAGAAATTGAAAGTCTAAATGAAGAGAAAAAAGATGTTGCTAAAAAAGCAAAGGCTAATCAGGCAATACTTGATAAGTTAGACGATGAAGTTAAGCAGTCGCAGGCTGACTTAGAAGAAAAACGTAAACAATCAAATGAACGTCATGCTGAAAAAGATGAAAAGCAACAAGAATTATTGTCTTTAACGCAAAAACTTGCTGCCCTTAATACTGATCTTCAGATGCATCAACAATCAAGAGAATATGATGTTGCTACCCAGAAAGAATATAATGCGCAGGCTGAAGAATTAAAAGAACGGCAAAAACATTTATCTAAGCAACTTACAGCTAATGAAGAAGATCTAAAGAGTCAGAATCAAGTTCTTGCAGAGTTTTTAAAGAAACAAAAGGAATTAAAGCAGGAGCTTAAACAAGGACCAGAGCAATTAAATAATCAATTAGAGAAAGTTCGATCTGACTATATTCAAACTTTGCAAGATCAGACTAGCAATAATAATGAAATTGTTTACCTAAAAAATGAATTGACGCGAAGCCAAAACTCAAGCAATAATCGTCAGCAAGAGGTTGAAGAGCAATTAGCAGCAACGCAAAAAGTTCTTGCAGAACTAAAGAAACAAGGACATGATCTTGTTTTAAAGCGTCAACAATTAAACGAAACTATTGCGTCCCTTGATCAAAAGATCGCTCAAGCAAGTAAGCTTAAAGATCAAAATGAACAAACGTATTTGAGTGTTAGAAATAAGTTACAACAGATTTCTGCACAAGTAGAAGGGCTAAAACGAATTAGAGATCGCCATGAAGGTTATTATTACGGAGTTAAATACGTTTTAAACCATCAAAGTGATTTTCATGGAATTGTTGGTGTTATTGGCGAGTTAATTTCTTTCCCAGCTGAATTAGAAGCAGCCTTATCAACTGCTTTAGGCGGTGGAGCCCAAGATTTAGTAACTATTGACCAGAATAGCGCAAGAGATGCAATTAATTTGCTGAAACAAACTCGAAGCGGGAGAGCTACCTTTTTACCTCTAGATGGCTTACGTCATAATGAAATTGCAACTTCTACATTAAATTCTCTTCAAAGCATCGAAGGATTTAAAGGCGTGGCAGCAGATTTAGTAACTGCTAAAACTAAAGTTAATATTTCAAATGCAATTTCCTATCTTTTAGGAAATGTTTTAGTAGTTGATACTATTGATACAGCATTACGTGTTCAACGCCGAATTGGTCGTTACTATCGGATCGTTACTTTAGACGGAGATATTATTAGTCCCGGTGGAAGTATGACGGGGGGAACGAGAAATACCAGAAATAATTCTCCACTTGCAACGAATGCAGAAATTGATAAATTAACCAAACAAGTTAAAGTTGGTAAAGAAAAATTTGCTGAATTAGAAGTGACTTTGAATGAGCTAAATCACAAATTATCTGATTTACAAACTGAATTAGCAGCCAAAAATACTGAATTGAGTTCTTTAAATCAAAAGATTAGTGAACAGACAATTAAGTATGAGAATGAAGAAAAGGAAGTAAAGCGGTTAAAACAGTTAAACGATCTACAACAAAAAGCTGAGCTTGAGAAAAAGCAAGAAGAAGCTGAACTTACTGGTCGTCTTGAAAAGGAACAGACTAAAAAAGTTCAACTTGAAGAGCTAGCTCAAAAACAAAGATCAAAGATGGATCAGTTAAAGCATGATTTGCATGATTTTGATGAAGCTTATCAAAAACTTCAGACTAAATTAAGTAACTTAAATTCTGACTTAGCTGTAGTCAAGAACAAGCTTGAAAATCTTAATGCTAAAAAAGCAGAATTAGCTGAACAATTGGTAAACACTAATTCTAGACTTAAAGATATTGATGAAAAAATTAAGGCTCTTGCTTTATCTCAGAATGGTCAAAGTGAATCTGAGATAGAAGAACAAGTCGCTAAATTAAGTAAAAAGAAAAAGCAGATGCAACAGGCTTTAGCTGAAATAAATCAGGATTTAGGTAAATTTGATGCCCAGATAAATAATCTTGATCAAGTAGCAACTAGAAACTATAACTTACGTAAAAACACAGCTGCTGAGCAAGAAGAATATTCTGCAAAACTTGGAGAATTAAAATCTCAAATTAACCAAAAACTTGGTACGTTGAGTGAAGAGTATTCTTTGACATTTGAAGCAGCTTTGCAGTTGTCTAAGGGACAAAATACAACAGAATTGCGTAAAAAGTTAGAACGTGAAGTTCACTTACATAAGATGTCATTAGCAGATATCGGCGAAGTAAATCTGAATGCTATTGAAGAATATGAAGATGTTAAAACTCGGTATGATTTCTTAAATGGGCAGCAAACTGACTTATTAAAGGCTAGAAAAGATATTGAGGAATCGATGTCTAAACTGGATGACGAAGTAAAGAATCGCTTTAGTACAACTTTCCATCAAATAGAAAAGAGCTTTTCAAAGATCTTTCCAATTATGTTTGACGGAGGACATGCAAGATTAGAACTAACTGATCCCAAGAACTTGCTTGAAACAGGAATTGAGATTATTGCCCAGCCGCCTGGCAAAAAGTCACAAAAATTAACTCTTTTGTCTGGTGGTGAAAGAGCCTTAACTGCTATTACCTTGCTATTTGCAATGTTACAAGTCAATCCGGTGCCATTCTGTATTTTAGATGAGGTAGAAGCAGCTTTAGATGAAACAAATGTTGATCGCTTTGCTCAATTCTTGAATCACTATGATATGAAGACTCAGTTTATTGTAATTACTCACCGTCGTGGGACAATGCAAAAGGCAGATAATTTATATGGAATTGTAATGCAGGAATCTGGTATTTCAAAGGTTTTATCGGTATCATTAAACGAAATTAAGAAAGAAGTGAATTAGCAGTGGGATTATTTGATAAGATTAAAAAATCTCTTTTTGGTCATAAGGATGAAGACCAAGAAGAGAAAGAAGAACATAAAGTAGATGAAGAAGCGACTAAGGAAACTCAAGATTCTGAAATAAATACTGAAACTGAAGTATCTGAAAATGAGTCAGACCTGGCTTCAAAAGAAACTAATAAGACCGATAAAGAAGAAACTGAAAGCTCTGACGAAACTCCTGGCTGGAGTGATGCTGGTAGTGCTTTTGAAGAAAGTCAAAATGAAGTAGCAGAAAAAACAGCCGAAGCTGAAGATACTTCCTCAGAAGAAGAGCAAAAATCTGAAGAATATGAAGATAAGATTTCAGAGTCTGAGACAGGAACTGAATTAGCTGCGAATACTGAAGAAGAATCCGATGAAAAAGTAGCTGAAAAAGAAGATGAGCAAGAGCGATATGATAAGGGTTTGGAAAAGACGAACCATTCTTTTGGAGCTCGTCTGAATGCATTTTTCGCTAAGTTTAGAACAGTTGATGAAGACTTCTTTGATGACCTTGAAGACTTATTGATTGAATCAGATGTCGGTTTTGAAACTGCTGAAGAATTAACCGATTCTTTGAGGGATGAAGCAAAACTTCAAAATGCTAAAAGTCATGACGATTTAAAACAAGTCATTGTTGAAAAATTAGTTGATATTTATGACAAGGGCGGCGAAGGCGAAGATTCAAAACTAGCTGATGATCCAGATGCAAAACCAAATGTCTACTTGTTTGTAGGGGTTAATGGTGCTGGCAAAACAACGACAATTGGTAAATTGGCTAAGAGAATCAAAGATTCAGGTAAGTCTGTCATGATGGTAGCAGCCGATACTTTTAGAGCTGGTGCTGTAGAGCAATTAGTTGAATGGGGACGACGTGATGGCGTTGAGGTAGTCACTGGACCCGAAAAAGCTGATCCTGCTTCTGTAGTTTACGATGGTGTTAAAAAAGCTAAAGACAGAGGAATCGACTTTCTATTAGTTGATACAGCTGGTCGTCTTCAAAATAAAGTAAACTTAATGAGCGAACTTGATAAAATTAAGCGTACAATAAAGAAAATTTTGCCAGATCAACCTAATGAAGTTCTTTTGGTTCTTGACGGTTCAACTGGTCAAAACGCATTGCTTCAAGCAAAAGATTTTGATAAAACTACAAAACTTACGGGTCTAGTTTTAACCAAGCTTGATGGTTCATCTAAAGGTGGAGTAGTTTTAGCGATTAGAAATGAAATGGATTTACCAGTTAAATTAGTTGGTTTAGGAGAAAAGGTTGATGATTTAGCAAACTTTGACGCAGAAAAATTTGCAATCGGTCTCTTCCAAGGATTAATCTAATCATAGGTGAAGCTATAAGTAATATAAAAGGAGTAAATAATGAAGCATTTAAGTGCATGTACAACTATCTTAGTTGGTAAAAAAGCCTCAATTGATGGCTCAGTAATGATTTCACGTAATGATGATACAGCAGGTGCAATTACACCACAAAAATTTATTATTGAACCAGCTGCTCATGGTGAAAAAGGACGTAAAATTAAGTCTTGGCTTAATAAATTTGAAATGGATCTTCCCGAAGATGCTCAACGAGTACCAGCTGTTCCAAACGTTGACTATAAAAAATTAGGTTACTATGACGAAAGCGGTATTAATCAAAAAAATGTCGCCATGTCATGTACTGAATCAACTTATGGTAATGAAAGAACTTTAGCCTTTGATCCATTAGTTAAAGATGGCTTAGATGAAGATTGTATGCAAACTGTAGTTTTACCATACATTGATTCTGCTAGAGACGGTGTTAAGCGTCTTGGTGTTTTAATTAAGAAATATGGATCTCCTGCTGGGAACTCAGTTTTATTTGGTGATAAAGATGAAATCTGGTACATGGAAATTGTTACTGGTCACCACTGGGTTGCTCAACGTATTCCAGATGATTGTTATGCAGCAACAGGTAACCGTGTAGCTATCCAACAAGTTAATTTTGATGATCCTGATAACTTTATGTGGAGTGAAGGAATTCAAGAATTTGTTGAAAAGCACCACTTAAATCCTGACCACGAAGGTTGGAATTTCCGTCATATTTTTGGAACATATACTGAACAAGACCGTCACTACAACACTAGTCGTCAATGGTATATTCAAAAACTTTTCAACCCAGAAATTGAACAAGATCCTGAAGATCCAGATATTCCTTTCATTAGAAAAGCTTCTAAGAAATTAGCTAAAGAAGATATTGAATTTGCACTAGGTTCTCATTATCAAGATACGCCATTTGATCCATTTGGTCATGGAACTGAAGAAGAAAAGCACCGTTACCGTCCAATTGGATTAAACAGAACTCAAAACTCACATATCTTGCAAATTAGAAGTGATGTTCCTGAAGAAATGGCGGGTATTATGTGGTTATGTATTGGTGGACCAACATTTACTCCATATATTCCATTCTTTGCTAATATGAATGAAACTGATCCATCATTTAACAATACTTCAATGACTTACAACAAAGAAGATGCTTGGTGGTATTACAAGTCTCTTGCTGCTTTGGTTGAAAGTCATTATCCACAATTTGTTCAACTTGACACTAAATACCTTGAAGAACTTAACCGTTATTACCGCGGTAGAGTTGAAGAGATTATTGAGAATGCCCAAGGTTTGAATGGTGAAAAATTAACTGACTACTTAACTCGTGAGAATCAAAAGACTGTTGCTCATACTAAGAAAGACAGTGAAGAATTGATGGGTCAAATGTTCACGGATGCTATTAAGATGTCTAAGTTAACATTTAAGATGGATCCAAATCTATAATTTTAGATCATTAGCTAAAGAAGGTTAGGCGATAATAGGTGCCTAACCTTCTTTTTTGAAAGAAATAAGCTAAAAGTTGATTTAAAAGTACATTGCTTTTATTTTAGAAAAACATTTTTTTTGCTATACTTGTTCAAGGTGAGGCAAAATGGATGAACTTGAAAAAAATGAAAGATTAGGCGACTTATTTGCTTACTATGGTCCATTATTAACTAAGGGCCAGCAAGATTATTTTGAGGATTATTATTATAATGATCTATCTTTAGGTGAAATTGCTGATAATCACCATGTCTCTCGTCAAGCTGTTTATGATAATTTAAAACGAAGCAGTAAGGCTTTAGAAAAGTATGAAGATAAACTTCATATGAAACGTGATTATACCAGAATAGAAGAAAAAATTACTGAAGCAGTGTATGAACTTGAACATGGCAAAATTAACCGAGCTCAGATTGAACTTTTAAAATTATTAAAACAAATGGGAGTAGAATAGTATGGCTTTTGAAAATTTAAGTGAAAGACTTCAAAAAGCATTAAAAAATTTAACAGGTAAAGGGAAAATTTCTGAAGCTGATATTAACGATGCAAGTCGTGAAATTCGATTGGCTTTACTAGAAGCAGATGTTAACTTCAAAGTTGTAAAAGACTTTATTAAAAAGATTAAGAAAGAAGCTTTAGGTAAAGAAGTTCAAGAAAGCTTAAACCCGGGACAACAAATTATCAAGATTGTTGATGACGAGTTAACTAAGATGATGGGAGAAGAGGCTGTTTCTCTTAATAAGTCTCAACATATTCCTACCATTATTATGATGGTTGGTTTGCAAGGTACTGGTAAAACTACTACCGTTGGTAAACTTGCAAATTATCTAATGAAAAACGAAAAAGCTCGGCCTTTGTTAATTGCAGGCGACATTTATCGTCCAGCTGCGATCGATCAGTTAAAGCAAATTGGTCAGCAGTTAAATGTACCAGTTTATAGTGAAGACAATCAAGATGTAGCAGAGATTGTCAAGCATGGTCTTGAAGAAGCAGATAAGAATAAAAATGATTATGTCTTAATTGATACGGCTGGTCGTCTTGAAATTGATGAACAGTTAATGGATGAATTAAAACGTGTAACAGCTGTTGCTCATCCAGATAATACTTTACTTGTTGTTGATGCAATGACCGGTCAAGCAGCTACTCAAGTTGCTGAAGGATTTAATAATGATTTAGATTTAACTGGTATTATCTTAACTAAACTTGATGGTGATACTCGTGGTGGTGCAGCTCTTTCAATTCGTGCTGTTACTGGGCTACCGATTATCTTTACTGGACAAGGTGAAAAATTAACTGATCTTTCAACTTTCCACCCTGATCGAATGGCGTCACGTATCTTAGGTATGGGGGATATGCTGACCTTAATTGAAAAGGCCCAACAAGACTATGACGCTAAAGAAGCCGAAAAAATGGCTGAGAAGATGCGTGAAAATACCTTTGATTTCAATGACTTCATTGATCAAATGGATCAAGTGCAGAAGATGGGCCCATTAGATCAAATTATTAAAATGATTCCCGGCTTAGGAAATAACCCTGCTTTAAAGAATATCCAAATTCCAGAAAAACAAATTTCTCATATTAAAGCTATTGTTTACTCAATGACTCCTGAAGAGCGTGAAAATCCTGATATTCTTAATCCATCAAGAAGACGCAGAATTGCTGCTGGTTCTGGTAGATCAATTGCCGAAGTTAACCGCATGATTAAACAATTTAAGCAATCAAAAGAAATGATGCAAAAGATGACTAAGGGAGATATGGGCGAATTTGCTAATTTGCCAGGCATGAATTCACCAATGGGTAAGATGGCAATGAGATCAATGAATAAACGTTTTAAGAAAAATAAAAAGAAGCGCATGAAGAAGATTAAACGCTATCGCTCAAAATAATTTTTAACTGTTAAGGAAAAACACTTTACACTTATTTGGCTTTATGCTATATTATTTAAGTCAAGAAATTTAGGAGGAATTAATTAATGTCTGTTAAGATTCGTATGCGCCGTATGGGCTCAAAGAGAAAACCTTTTTATCGTATCGTAGTTGCTGATTCACGTATGCCACGTGATGGTCGTTTCATCGAAGAAGTTGGTTACTACAACCCACTTACTAATCCTGATGAAGTTAAGCTTGAAGAAGACAAGATTTTTGAATGGCTTGAAAAAGGTGCTCAACCATCAGATACTGTAAGAAGCTTACTTTCAAAAGCTGGTTTGATGACTAGATACCACGACGCAAAGTACGGTAAGTAATTTACTATTGCAACTTAGAAGTTTGGGAAAGCTTTTCCCAAACTTTTTTTATTAGAAAGAACAAGTACAATGACTGAGTATTTTGAAGTTGGAAAGATATTATCTCCTCATGGCTTAAAGGGAGAAGTTAAGGTAAATGCGACAACTGATTTTCCTGAGGAAAGATTAGCTAATGGGAGCAGATTATTTATTAAGAATAGTGATCAGTACCAAGAATTAATTGTAGATGGTGCGCGTCGTCATAAACAGTTTTACTTAGTTAAATTTGAAGAAATTGATGGTATAGATCAAGCTGAAAAAGTTTGTGGTAAAGAATTATATGTAGCAGAAACAGATCAACAAGAATTACCCGAGGGTAGCTACTATTTCAAAGATATTTTGAATTGCCCAGTCTATGATGCTGAAACTGGTGAAAAGCTTGGAGTTTTAGCAAACATTGAAACCCCTGGTGCTAACGATATTTGGGAGATAAAACCAGAACATGGCAAAAGTTTCTGGATTCCAAATATTGAATCAGTCGTTAATAAGGTTGATCTAGCTAATAAGAGAATAGAAGTAACTTTACTTGAGGGATTACGAGATGAAAATTAATGTTTTAACCCTATTCCCAGATATGTTTACGCCTTTGCAAGTATCAATGTTAGGAAGAGGATTAGAAGATAAAAAATGGGAGTTAAATTTAGTTAATTTCCGCAATTTTACTACAGATGTCCACCATCATGTTGATGACACTCCATATGGAGGAGGGGCTGGCATGGTGTTACAAATTATGCCGATAAAAAAAGCATTGGATTCTTTAACTAATAAAGGAAAAGTAATTATTACAGCTCCTCAAGGAAAGACTTTTAATGAAAAGATGGCGCAAGATTGGTCTAAAGAAGAAAATCTAACATTTATTTGTGGCCACTATGAGGGATTTGATCAAAGAGTATATGACTTAGCTGATGAAACAGTTTCGATTGGTGATTATGTCCTTACTGGAGGCGAGTTACCAACGATGAGTATGATTGATGCAACTGTACGTTTATTGCCTGGGATTTTAGGAAATGCTGCTTCCCCAGTTGAAGAAAGTTTTTCTCATGGACTTTTAGAATATCCTCAATATACTCGTCCGGCTGATTTTGAAGGGCAAAAGGTGCCTGAAGTGTTAACATCTGGAAATCATCAAAAAATTGCTGAATGGCGCCATAAAGAAGCATTACGTGCAACCTATCTTCATCGTCCAGATATGTTAGCTGAACGAATACTAACAGATGAAGAAAAGAAGATGCTTGAAGAAATTAAACTTGAAAAAGAGAATTAGTATTTACAAGTTTTTTTCTATTTGGTAAACTAGTCGTTGTGGCATAAGCCACTTATTTATGGGTATTCCGCTGGCACTGAGTGTTGATGAATGCCGTAGAAGGAGAGAAAATAATGGATCCATTAATTCAAGAATTAACTAAAGAACAATTACGTGATGACATGCCTGATTTCCGTGCAGGTGATACTGTTCGTGTTCACGTACGTGTTGTTGAAGGTACTCACGAACGTATCCAGATGTTCGAAGGTGTCGTAATCAAGCGTAAGGGTGCTGGTATTAGCGCAACTTACACTGTACGTAAGATGTCATCTGGTATTGGGGTTGAACGTACTTTCCCAGTAAATGACCCACGTGTTGCTAAAGTTGAAGTTCTTCGTCACGGTCGTGTACGTCGTGCTAAGCTTTACTACTTACGTGAACGTCATGGTAAAGCAGCTAGAATTGCTGAAAAGCGTCGCGGTTAATTCGATTAATCAAAACAATATTAAGAGCTATCTCGAAAGAGATAGCTTTTTTTGTATAAAAAATAAGAGTTTCAAAAATGAAACTCTTAATTATTAATAAAATGTAATATGATTTAATGGCCAGTACCGCATTTTTACTACGCCAACAATTTTGCTTCTCGGAATTGTTCCGATGTAACGACTATCTTTTGAAACGCTTCTATGATCTCCCATTACAAAATAAGTATTAGCAGGAACTTTGTTAGTTTTCTGCATCTCTTTTAGCTGCTTAGAGGTATAGAATTGGCGGTAATCTTGTGTTTTAGCTAAAGAACTGAGGGTAAAGTTTTGGGTATTGGTATATTTAGTACCAGAAATGCCATCTTCACCATTGTCAATTAGTTTTTGACCAGCCTTCAACCAAGGTTGGTTAATTTTTTTACCATTGATATAGATTTGATTATTTTTACTTACAACGGTATCTCCTGGTAGTCCAATAACTCTTTTAATATAAAGAGCTCCAGGCTCATCAGGAGCATCAACAATTACAATATCGCCTTGTTTAATCTTAGCATGCCGAAGTGCAATAACACGGTCATTATTTTCAAAAGTTGGCTGCATTGAAATTCCAGATACTGTTAAATTAGCAAAAACAAATTTATTTAGTACAAAGAATATACCAAAAAATATCGCTACTAAAATTAGTACTTGGAGAATCCACTGCCCCCAACTTTCAGTTTGTTCTTGTTTTTTCAATTTTTTCACCTTATTTAATCTATTTCATCATAAAGTGTAACCTTAAATTTGCATTTTGTCGATTAAACTAAAAATAAGAGAGAAAAAATAGAAAAGTAATAAATCTCCAAAAGGTTTGAAATGATAATTTAGCTTATAATAAAGTAAACTGCAAATTAAAAGGAGGGCACATAATGAAGACAGTGCATGAGTACTCAGCAGGCAGCATTATCTATAGAATTAATAAGAATGAAATAGAGTTTTTACTAGTTCAAAGCATGCTAAATCGTACATGGGGCTTTCCTAAAGGACATCTTGAAGCTGGAGAAAATAATGTACAAGCGGCAAAAAGAGAAGTTTATGAAGAAGTTGGATTAAGGCCAAACTATGATTTTAGTTTTGAAGAAAGTCTTACTTATAAAATAGCTCGTGATCGTTTAAAGACAGTAACTTTGTTCTTAAGTGAATTTATTCCGAGTCAGAAAATTAAATTACAAAAAAGTGAAATAGGTGCTTTTAAATGGGTAAATTTAGAAGCGGCTAGTAGTTGTTTGCATTATGAAGAATTGAATGAGCTTTTAAGAAAAGCGCAGGACTATATTAAAAATGAAATATCCAGATAAGTTATTAGCTGAAGTCAAGGAAAGATCAAAAGGGATGAGATTAGAAGGAATCAATTTTGGAGCTGGTCCAGCTCATCCTAAATTAATGATTATTGGTGAAGCGCCAGGAAGAGAAGAAATAGAGTCACTGATTCCTTTTCATGGTGCTTCCGGAAAAGAATTAATGAAGTCGTTAGCTTCAATTGGCTTAAAACGAGAAGATGTCTATATTACTAGCGCAGTAAGAAGTCGACCTTATAGCGTGAAGAAGGTATTTAGTAAGAAAGAAAATAAAGAAGTCACAAAATACCCTAATCGAAAACCAACTAAAAAAGAAATTTTAGCGCATGCTCCTTTATTAGATTTCGAGTTGCGATATGCTCAACCTAAAGTTATTGTAACCGTGGGTACGACTGCTTTGAGCCGATTACTTGACCATAAATATGAAATTAGTAAAGTACATGGTAAAATTATTAAAAATACCTCGATTTTAGAATTAAACGATAAAAAGGATGGCTATGTTTGGTCTAAAGAAAAGTATACGGTAGTACCGCAGTATCACCCGGCAGCAGTTTTTTATAATCGAAAACTTACCGATATAATTGCTCAAGATTGGTTAAATGTAAAACCTTTAATTTAAGTTAGAAAAAATAAAAACTGGTAGGAATTAATTTCCTGACCAGTTTTTTTAATCAATATTGTTACGATATAGACCGACAACTTTACCTAAAATTTGAACCACAGGTAAAATAATTGGATCCATAGTGTCATTCTCAGGTTGTAAACGGTAATATCCATCCTCTTTAAAGAACCTCTTAACTGTTGCTTCGTTATCTTCAGTCATAGCAACCACTATTTCGCCATTATTTGCACTAGATTGCTTGCGCACAATTACATGATCACCGTTTAGGATCCCAGCATTAATCATTGATTCACCATGAACGCGTAACATGAAAAGTTCGCCAGCATCATTTTCAAGATCGGGTGGAAGAGGAAAATATTCATCGATATCCTGAACCGCTAAAATTGGCTGACCAGCAGTCACTACGCCAACAATTGGAATATCTTTAGGTTTAATTCCTAAAGCTTCTCGTCCTTTTTCAGTTACTTCAATTGCTCTTGGTTTAGTGGCGTCTTTTAAAATATATCCTTTCTTTTCAAGGCGAGCTAAATGACCATGAACAGTTGAAGTTGATGAAAGATCAACTGCACTACAGATTTCTCTAACTGTAGGTGGAAAAGCTCGTTCTTCAACAGTATCGTAAATAAAACGTAAAATTTCTAATTGTTTATTTGCATGTGGTTCAGTCATAATTTTTTCTCCATATAGTTACTTACTAGTATTCTAACAAAAAAACTTTATCTCAGCAAACAGGCGTTCTTGGTAGTTGAGTCTTTTTTTATTGCTATAATTAAGGTAAACTAACATTGTTTAGTGAGGTGTTTATTTATGGATAAAAAAGAAGAGGAAAAGCTGATTAAAAGAATTAATGAGCTAACTAAAATTAGTAGAGAACGTGAATTAACTCCTGGTGAAGTGGAAGAACGAAAGAAATTAAGATCCGCTTTTCTAGAAAACTTCCGTGCAGGCTTTAGACAGCAATTAGAAGACACGGTAGTTATTGATGAAAATGGTAAAGAAGTAACCTCAGAAAAAGCAAAAGAGGCACAACGTCGTAAAGGATTAAGAAAAGATTAATCTTCTACTTTAAAAATAGCTGTTTTTTTGGTATGCTGAAAAAGTACATTAATTTTCGGAGGTTTTTGGGAAATGAATTTAGGTTTAGCAATTTTTCTTATTATTATCGCATTATTAATCGGTCTTGTCGGCGGATTTTACGGTGCTCGTGCATACATGAAGAAGTATTTCCAAGACAATCCTCCTATTAGTGAAGATATGATTGCAGCTATGATGGCGCAAATGGGACAAAAACCATCCACTAAGAAGCTTAATCAAGTTATGAATATGATGAAGCATCAACAACAAAAGTAGTAGCTTACTTTACTAATATTTGGTAATAGACAGAGGACCGGTTTCCTCTGTTTTTTTGTATATTGTGAGGTGAAAAGATGAATATTTTCAGCAAATTGGGCTGGTTTTTTAAGCAAGAAAAAAAGAGATATATTATTGGAATTAGTTTTTTGGCTTTAACTTCGATCGCAAATTTAGTACCTCCGAGAATTTTAGGATTGATGGCGGATCAACTAGATAAGGGATCAATTAGTTGGGGCGAATACGGCGCTCTAATTTTAGCGGTTGTTGCAGCTGCAATTGTTTTGTATTTATTACGTTACTTTTGGCGTAAGCAGATTTGGGGTGGTGCTGCTGAATTAGAAAGGCAAATGCGGTCACGTTTATTTAAACATTTTATGGTAATGGATCGAACTTTTTATCAAAGACACCGGACTGGTGACTTGATGGCGCATGCAACAAATGATATTAATTCTATTCAAAATGTTGCGGGAGACGGTATTTTAACTTTAGTCGACTCATTAGTCACTGGTGGAACAACGATGATTGCAATGATTATCTTTACAGACTTTCGCTTAACAATTATTGCACTTTTGCCGCTTCCTTTTCTTGCTTTAGGTGCTTGGAAATTAGGAGATAAACTTCATTATAGTTTTGATAAGTCACAGGCGGCATTTTCTCGTTTAAATAATAAAACTCAAGAATCTGTTTCTGGAATTAAAGTATTGAAAGCATTTGGCGAAAGTAAGCAGGATTCTGCCGCCTTTAACAAAATGGTAGATGAAACTATTCAGATCAATAAGAAAGTTTTTAAATGGGATTCAATGTTTGATCCACTAGGAACCTTAATTATTGGGGCCACTTATGTAATTACAATTATTTATGGTGGTTTATTAGTAACAAATCATACTTTATCGGTCGGACAGTTAGTCTCATTTATTGCTTATATTTCCAATATGGTTTGGCCAATGTTTGCGATTGGTTATTTATTTAATATTTTAGAAAGAGGATCAGCTTCTTATGATCGTGTTGAACGTCTCTTATATGAAAGACCGCAAATTACAGATGAAAACGCTGATCAAAGTTTAACGGCTAAAGATATTCAAGGTGATCTGAAATATGATATTCAATCTTTTTCTTATCCTGATGAAAAGGAAATACCCGTCTTACAAAATATTGATTTCACCTTAAAACCAGGACAAACATTAGGATTAGTTGGTAAGGTTGGAGCTGGTAAAACTACAATTATTGAGCTTTTACTTAGAGAATTCGATCGCTATCAGGGCAAAATAACTTTAGGCGGACATGACATTCGAAATATTCCGCTAAAATTATTGTTAAATGAAATTTCTTATGTACCGCAGAATAACTTTTTATTTTCTACTTCAATTGAAAAGAATATTGCATTTTCAGATCAAGACGCAGCTAAAAGTAAAATAGAATCTGCAGCTCAAAAGAGTGATTTACATGATGATATTATGCAGATGCCAGCGGGTTATCAAACTTTAGTTGGAGAAAACGGTGTTTCCTTGTCTGGTGGACAAAAGCAACGGTTATCAATTGCTAGAGCATTATTAAAAGAAAGTCCGATTTTGATTTTGGACGATGCTCTTTCAGCAGTTGATGCGAAAACAGAAACTGCTATTTTGGATTCACTTAGATCTGAGAGAAAAGGAAAAAAGACATTGATTGCGGCACACCGTTTAACTTCAGTAATGGATGCTGATTTAATTCTAGTTCTAAAGAATGGAAAAATTGTTGAAAGAGGAAAGCATGATGAGCTACTGGCCCAAGATGGTTGGTATGCTGAAATGTGGCGTAAACAAGAATTACAAGCAAAGGTGGGTGAAGTAGATGGGCAATAATGAAGAAACTAAATCAGTTTGGTCAAAGGCAATACCGTTTAAAGAACAAGTTCAGATTTTTAAACGTGTTTTAAAATATGTTAAACCTTTTAAAGTTGAGATGGGGATCGCCGTTTTTGGGGCTTTCTTAGTAAGTGTAATTAATATGCTTTTGCCGAGAGGGCTGCAATTTTTCTTAGATAATTATTTGATTAAACAAAAAGCAACAGTTCAAATTATTATTTGGGCTGGCTTGTTGTATGGGCTAGGAACAATTATTAAGGCGCTTCTTCAATTCGTGTACCAGTATTTGTATGCCCTTGGTGCTGAAAAGACGCTTGAGAGTGTCAGAAAAGATTTGTATCATAAGCTTCACAGCCTAGGGATGCGATATTTTGATCAGACTCCAGCTGGTTCAATTGTTTCAAGAGTTACTAATGATACGATGACTTTGAGCGATTTCTTGGGAGTACTTTGTCAGGTAGTTATTGGGGTCTTCTCATTAGTAACTGCTTTTGTAGCAATGTATGTGACCAATAAAGTTGCCGCTTTGATCGTGCTATTATTTTTGCCAATTTTAGGTTTTGTTTTTTGGATTTATACGCAGAAAAGCTCAAAATTATATCGTGGTTTTCGTGAACGCTTAAGCCGGATTAATACGAATTTAAATGAGTCGATAGAAGGTGTATCCTTAATTCAGCAATTTAAGCAAGAAAAAAGAATGACTAATCATTTTGAAAATGAAAATGGCACATTGATGAAAACTCGCTTTAACATGATTAGGGTCAACTCACTATTGTTGTCTCCAATGACTAGTTTGCTTTATTCTTTAGCATTAGCACTAGTCTTAATGTACTTTGGCTTTCCACTTCAAAAGACCTTTGTTCCAGCTGGAATTGTTTATGCATTTTCTCAATATGTACAGCAGTTCTTTAATCCAATTTCTACTATGATGGATCGAATGACTTTCTTTCAAGATGGAATTGTGGCCGGAAAACGTATTTTTCGAATTATGGATGAAACAGAATATGAGCCTAAGCAAGAAGATGATAAAAATGCAGTAATCTCTAAAGGCAAGATTGAATTTAAAAATGTTAGTTTTTCTTATGATGGCAAGCATGAGATTTTGCATAATGTATCTTTTGTAGTTAATCCTGGTGAGACTCTAGGAATTGTTGGTCATACTGGATCAGGAAAAAGTTCGATCATCAACGTGATGATGAGATTTTATGAATTTGGTAGTGGACAAGTCTTAATTGATGATATTGATATTAGAAAGTTTTCGAAAAAAGAATTACGCAAAAAATTAGGGTTGGTTTTACAGGAACCGTTCATGTTTTATGGCGATATTTCTTCAAATATTCGTTTATATAATGATCAAATTACTGATCAACAAATTAAAAAAGCAGCTAAAGCAGTTCAAGCTGATTCTTTTATCGAAAAGATGCCTGGTAGGTATCATGCTAAAGTGATTGAAGGCGGATCAGAGCTTAGCCAAGGCCAAAGGCAGTTAATTTCTTTTGCTAGAACTTTAGTAACGGATCCTAAAATTTTGGTTTTAGATGAGGCAACAGCGAATGTTGATACTGAAACAGAAAATTTGATTCAAGAAGGGTTGAAGAAACTTCGTCAAGGAAGGACAACATTAGCAATTGCTCACCGACTCTCTACAATTGCAGATGCTGATCAAATTATTGTTTTAGATAAAGGAAGAATTGTAGAACGAGGAACACATACAGAGTTACTAGAAAAGAAAGGTTACTACTACAATCTTTATAAGCTACAACAAAATAGTAATAAATAAAATGCTCGGTCAACTGACCGAGCATTTTTACTGTATATTTTTTAAGTTATTATTTATCGTTTAACATGTATTGACGAGTCATTGGTAAGCTTTTACCTGATGGGCCTTTAGTTAAATAGATATTGAATAACATCAATGTTTCCTGATTCAAAAGATGCTGCACAAGCTTGAAGGTACATGTCCCACATTCTTGCAAAACGTTCACCCATCATTCCTTCAACTTCAGAACGGTGGTCATTAAAGTTCTTATCCCAGATTTCAAGAGTTCTTTGATAGTGACGACGAAGCATTTCCATATCAGCAATTTGCAAGTTAGCTTCTTCAATTCTTGAAACAATTTCTACTAAACCAGGAATGTAGCCACCTGGGAAGATATATTTATTAATCCAAGCATTAGTAGCACCGCCTTGTTGACGAGTAATACCGTGGATCAAAGCAACACCATGTGGTTTTAAATACTTAGCAACATCTTTGAAATATTCGCCTAAATTTTCTGAGCCAACGTGTTCAAACATTCCTACAGAAGTTACATAGTCAAAGTTACGATTACCTAATTCGCGATAATCTTCAAGTAAAACTTCTGCTTGGTCTTCGAGCCCCATATCTTTGATTTTTTTGTTAACTAGATCAAATTGTTCTTGACTCAAGGTAACACCAGTAACTTTTAATCCGTATTCTTTAGCTGCAGTTAACATTAGAGTGCCCCAACCACAGCCGATATCTAACAAGGTCTTACCTGGCTTGGGATCTAGCTTTTGAAGAATATGATGAACTTTTGCAATTTGAGCAGCTTCAAGGTCATCTGTATTTCCGTTAGTGAAGTAAGCGCATGAGTAGGTCATAGTTGGGTCAAGCCATAATTTGTAGAAGTTATTTCCAATATCGTAGTGGCTTTGAATATCTTCTTGACTTTGTTTTTCAGTATGCTTTTGCTTAGGTAAAAATTTTCTGAACTTTGAAGCACGCATGAAGGATTCGCTACTTTCATAAGCAGCTTCAATTAACTGTTGAATACTTCCCTTGATTTCAAGGTCCTTATTCATATAAGCTTCACCTAAAGCTAAAGATGCATTACTTGTAATATCTTTAAAAGGAATCTTTTTGTTAAAAATAACCTCCACTTCCGGTGTGCCATTTCCATAAACTTCTGATTTTCCATCCCAGTAAGTAACTTTTACTGGAATATTGAATGAATGACTAAGCATCATTTTATATAAAGGTTTTTCTAACATTACTGATTCTCCTTTTCTACATTAGACTATGTTATTCTAACACTAAAAATCTTAAATAATAAAAAATTATTTTGCAATATAATGAAAACTAGGGTTTTGTTCCTTATCTAGTTTATCCCATGCATCTTCTAATTGCTGATACAAGGCTGGCGTAGTTTCTTTGTTGACTTTCTCTTTACGCGGAATATAAATGGGATCGCCAAAACAAACCTCTAATGGTTGTCTTTTAAGTAATCCTTTAAAAGTGAGAGGCCCTTGATAGACAACAGGAACTAAGGGCTTATTGGCCATTTTAGCAATCACGAAGGCGCCACTTTTAAGTTCCTCAGAATGACGAGTTCCAGACGGAAAGATAATTAAAGAGAGGTCACTTTTTCGTAGTCCTTTAACTGGAATTTTAATTGCAGAAGGTCCGGGATTATCTCTATCTACTGAAAAAGCATGTGCATGAACTAAAATAAAGCGCAATACAGGGTTTTTAAAAAGTTCTTTTTTTGCCATAAACATAAATTCCATTGGGCTAGCAGCTAGAGCAAAAAGAATTGGCTCCCACCAAGTTCTATGCGGTGCAACTAAAATATAATTTCCTTTTGGAATCCGATCTTTGTGATGGACATGCAGATGTCCATTAAGTACCCATACAATAAAACGTGCAATTGGGCGAATAATTTTATAAAACATATTGTTTCCTCCAATTTTATGTATAGTATTATACAATACAGCAAAGAATTTTTAGAAGGGTATAGAAAATGGATCTATTAAAACCTAATGAACGAATTGACTATATGTATAATGATGATTTACGCATTATTCAAGAAAAAGATGCTTTTTCTTTTTCTTTAGATACACTTCTTCTTGGCTACTTTGCACAGATAAAAATACATGATAACTATAAAGTTGTTGATTTATGTAGTGGAAACGCCGCAGCCAGTATTTATATGTCTTATTTTAATCGAGCTCATTATGATGCTGTAGAAATACAAGCAGATATGGCTGATCAAGCAAGCCGTAGTATTAAGTTGAATAAGTTGGAAAATCGGATCGAAGTGCACTGCTTAAATGCTTTAGAGGCGCCTAAGAAGTTAGGCAAAGACAAATATGATATGGTGGTTGTTAATCCACCTTATTTTAAAGTTCCTAAGGGACATGTTATTAATCCAGATGAAAAGAAGGCTTTAGCAAGACATGAACTAGCAATTAATCTTGAACAAATAATAAAAGTTTCAAGCGATATGTTAAAGATGAAAGGAAAAATGTTTATGGTTCATCGCCCAGAACGTTTGGGTGAAATCATGCATTATTGCTTAGAAAACCATTTAAGTGTGAAATGGGTACAGCCATTTGTTTCAAAGAGAAATGCAGATGCAAATTTAGTGGTAGTTGAGGCAATTAGAAATACAGCTAGCGATGGTTTAACTTTAAGGGATGCAATTGTTGTTCACAATCCGGATGGATCATTTACACCTGAGATAGAGCAAATTATTTCTGAAAATAAAAAACAAAAGAAAGAAAGATACTATTTTTATTGCTTATTATGTAATGATGGCAGTTTCTACGGCGGTTTTACAAACGATTTAAAGCACCGATTAAAGATGCACAATGAGGGAAGGGGTGCTAAGTATACAAAAGCACGCCGACCGGTAAAGATGATTTACCATGAAGAGTTTGCTGATAAAAGGCTGGCTTTAAAAAGAGAATATTGGTTTAAGCATCATTCAAGAAAGTGGAAAGAAGAATTTTTAAAAGAACATAATGTAAAATTTTAATTGCATTTAAGAACTTTATTCGTTACAATATTCGAGTATGCATTTTGCATATTTAAATTTATATCACATCAAGAGCGATTAAATTCCTAGGTGCCAATTTTTGGTCAGAATTTAATACGACCTCTTGAGAGGAATTAACCAGGAGGAATTTTTTATGACAGTTGTTACTATGAAGCAATTGCTTGAAGCAGGTGTCCACTTTGGTCACCAAACTAGAAGATGGGATCCAAAGATGGCTCCTTACATTTTCACTCAAAGAAACGGAATCTACATCATTGACTTGCAAAAGACTATCAGGATGTTAGATGACGCTTACAACTACGTTAAGGCAGTTGCTCAAGACGGCGGTGTATTCTTATTCGTTGGTACTAAGAAGCAAGCACAGGACGCTGTTAAAGAAGAAGCTACACGTGCAGGTCAATACTATGTTAACCAACGTTGGTTAGGTGGTACTTTGACTAACTGGACTACTATCCAAAGCCGTGTTAAGAGATTAAAGCAATTAAAAGAAATGTCAGAAGACGGCACTTTCGATGTATTACCAAAGAAGGAAGTTGCTCTTTTGACTAAGGAAATGGAAAAACTTGAAAGATTCTTAGGTGGTATCGAAGATATGCCTAGAATTCCAGATGTTATGTTTGTTGTTGATCCTAAGAAAGAAAAGATCGCTGTTCACGAAGCAAACATTTTAGGTATCCCTGTAGTAGCTATGGTTGATACTAACACTGATCCAGATCCAATCGACGTTGTTATTCCTGCAAACGACGATGCAATTCGTGCAATTCGTTTAATTTCAGGTGCTATGGCTGACGCAATTATCGAAGGTAAGCAAGGTCAAGATGACAGCGAAGACGTTGAAAAAGAAATGGCTGACAAAGCTGCAGCTGAAAACGATGACGAAGAATCTATCGAAGAAGTTGTAGAAAAATCAGAAGACTAATTTGTTTTTACTGTTAGTTCTGTAGGAGGACATATTAATGGCAAAAATTACTGCTCAATTAGTTAAGGAATTACGTGAACGTACTGGTGCTGGTGTTATGGACGCTAAGAAAGCATTAGTAGAAGTTGACGGTGACATGGATAAAGCAGTTCAATATCTTCGTGATAAAGGCATGGCTAAAGCTGCTAAGAAGGCTGACCGTGTTGCAGCTGAAGGTTTAACTGGTGTTTACGTTGATGGTAATGTTGCAGCTATCACTGAGGTTAACTCAGAAACTGACTTTGTTTCTTCAAACGATAAGTTCGTTAACTTGGTAAATGCAGCTACTAAGACTATTGCTGAAGGTAAACCTGCCAACATGGAAGCAGCTGAAGAATTAAAGATGGCTGATGGTACTACTTTAGCTCAATCTTTTGTAGATGCAACTGCTACAATTGGTGAAAAGATTGTTTTGCGTCGTTTCGCTTTAGAAGAAAAGACTGATGATCAAGAATTTGGTGCTTACCAACATAATGGTGGCCAAATTGGTGTTATCACTGTTTTAGAAGGTGCTGATGCTGCTACTGCTAAACACTTAGCAATGCACATTGCTGCTATGAGTCCTAAGGTTATTTCACCTGAAGAATTAGATGATGATTTCATTACTGATCAATTGGCTGTGATGAACCACAAGATTGATCAAGATAATGAAAGTCGTGCTTTGGTAAACAAGAAACCATTGCCATACCTTGTTTATGGTTCAGAAAAGCAATTAAGTGATGAGATTTTAGCTAAGGCTAAGGAAGACATCAAGGCTGAACTTAAAGAAGAAGGTAAGCCTGAAAAGATTTGGGATAAGATTATTCCTGGTAAGATGCAACGCTTTATTGACGATAATACTCAAGTTGATAAGCAATTCGCAGTTTTATCACAAAACTACATTATGGACGACAGCAAGACTGTTGGTGAATTCTTGAAGGAAAAGGGAGCTAAGTTAGTTGCTTTCCAACGTTATGAAGTTGGCGAAGGTATTGAAAAGAAGCAAGAAGACTTTGCTGCTGAAGTACGTGAACAAATGAAGTAATTATTTACTTAAAAGGGAGTAACGCTAAAGCGCTGCTCCCTTTTTTTCTGTATAATATATTACAGTGATTTTATGGTAAAATGATAAAAGCATATGAGGAGGTAAATTTATGAGTCAAATTAAGTACAAGCGTATCATTTTAAAAGTTTCAGGTGAAGCTCTTGCTGGCGAAAAAGGTACTGGCATTAATCCAGAAGTTATTAAGCACTTAGCTGAGGAAATAAAGTCTGTACATGATATGGGCGTTGAAATCGGTATTGTTTGTGGCGGTGGAAACATGTGGCGTGGTGAAACTGGTGCAAACTTAGGTATGGAAAGAGCTCAAGCTGACTACATGGGTATGTTGGCTACAATTATGAACGGCTTAGCTTTGCAAGATGGCTTAGAAAATTTAGGTGTTCCAACTCGTGTTCAAACATCAATTGAAATGCGTCAAATTGCGGAGCCTTATATTCGTCGTAAAGCTATGCGTCACTTAGAAAAAGGTCGTGTAGTTATTTTCGGTGGTGGTACTGGTAATCCTTACTTCTCAACTGATACTACTGCTGCCTTGAGAGCAGCTGAAATTGATGCTGATGTCATTTTAATGGCTAAAAATGGGGTTGACGGAGTTTACTCAGCTGATCCAAAGGTTGATCCAAATGCCAAGAAGTATTCTGAATTAACCCAACTTGATTTGATTTCAAAGAACTTAAAGGTAATGGATAGTACAGCTAGTTCACTATCTATGGATAATAATATTCCTTTAGTTGTCTTTAATGTTAATAAGCCTGGTAACATTAAGAAAGTTGTTATGGGCGAAAATATTGGTACTGTAATTAAGGGTGATAAATAATGGCTAATGAAGTAATTGAAAAAGCAAAAGATAATATGAAAAAGTCTATCGCTGTCTTTCAAAAAGAATTAGGCGGTATTCGTGCTGGTGTTGCAAACGCAAGCTTACTAGAAGGAATTAAGGTTGATTATTATGGTGTTCCAACCCCTCTTACACAAATGTCTAGTGTAAGTATTCCGGAAGCACGTGTATTAATGGTGACTCCTTATGACAAGTCAAGTTTAGATGATATTGAACATGCTATTTTAGCTTCTGATCTTGGTATTACACCAGCCAACGATGGAACTGTAATTAGAATTGTTATTCCACAATTGACTGGTGAACGTCGTCAAGAAATTGCTAAGCAAGTAGGTAAGCTTGCTGAAAAAGGAAAGATTGCAGTTCGTAATGTTCGTCGTGACGCAATGGATACTTTAAAGCGTCAAGAAAAAAATGGCGATATTACTGAAGATGAACAACGTAGTTTAGAAAAACAAGTTCAAAAGGTAACTGATGATGCTACTAAAGAAATTGATAAATTAGCAGATCAAAAGAGTCAAGAAATTACTCAAGGTTAATCTAGGGCTTGATAAACTATGTCAGAATCAAAAAAATCACTTAATCATTTAGCCATAATTATGGACGGTAATGGCAGATGGGCAAAAAAAAGAAATTTACTTCGGTTTGTTGGTCATCGTCATGGAATGGATAATATTCGAAATATTGCTCTAGCAGCAAATGAGATGGGAATCAAAGTCTTAACTCTCTATGCCTTTTCAACTGAGAATTGGGCAAGACCCACGGATGAAGTAAATTATTTGATGCGTTTGCCAATTGACTTTTTTGATAAGTTTATGCCTGAATTAATGGAAAATAATGTTCGGGTAAATATCATGGGCTTTTTAGATGAATTACCTGAGAAGACTTATCTAGTAACACAAAAGGCAATGGCAGAAACGGCTAATAATACCGGTATGGTCTTAAATTTTGCCTTTAATTATGGATCTCGACGTGAGATAACTGCTGGTGTCCAAGAAATTGCTCGTCAAGTAAAAGCAGGAAAAATAAATCCTAGTGATATTGATGAAAAGATGGTTTCTGATCATTTATTAACTCATTCCTTAACTCCATATGACGATCCTGATTTATTGATTAGAACCTCAGGAGAGGAACGTTTATCAAATTTCTTGTTATGGCAGATGGCCTATACTGAATTTAGTTTTTCAAATAAATTATGGCCAGATTTTGATAAAAATGATTTGGAAAACTTAGTTAAAGATTACTACGGACGTAATCGTCGATTTGGAAAATTGTAAAATTATTAGAACTGTAGATTTTTAAATGAAACAACGTGTAATAACAGCTATTGTAGCTTTAATTTTATTTATTCCGATTGTTTTAATGGGAGGCATCTGGATTGATGTCCTTGCCTGTGCCTTTGCAGCAGTTGGAATTAGCGAAATTTTTATCATGAAGAAACAGATTATTGTTTCTTGGGATTTTATCTTGGCATTATTGGCCACTTTGACTATGGCAGTGCCTGACTCATTCTTTAAGTTTTTACCAGCTTTTTTGAATAAGTATAATGTTTTTTATATTTTTGTAATGCTAATGCTGGTAAGAACAGTTTTATCTAAGAATAGAGTAACTTTTGATGACGCTGGTGTTTATACTATTGCAGCGTTATATATTGGTACTGGTTTCCACTTTATGGCAGCTATTAGAAATGCTCATCTTGGATTAGCAATCTTAGGTTATGTATTTGCTGTAGTTTGGTCAACAGATATTGCGGCTTATATGGTCGGTCGTAAGATTGGAAAGCATAAGTTATGGCCAGTAATTAGCCCAAATAAAACTTGGGAAGGTTCCATTGGCGCAGTTATCTGTGCAGTAATTGTTGCAGCAGTTTATGTCGCTTTAGTTCCTACCGGTAGAAATAATGTTTTAATGATTATCTTGGCCTTTTTCTTGTCAATTATTGGACAAATGGGAGATTTAGTTGAGTCTGCCTACAAGCGCTTTTATGGTGTAAAAGATTCAGGAAAAATCTTGCCCGGTCATGGCGGAATCTTAGATCGTTTTGATAGCATGCTTTTCGTTTTACCTGTTGTTGCATTTATGGGTATTTTATAGGAGAACTGCTAAATGAAAGGTATTTTAATCTTTCTAGTTGTTTTTGGGATACTTGTTTTTGTTCATGAATTTGGACATTTTATTGTTGCAAAGAAATGCGGTATTCTAGTTCGTGAATTTTCAATTGGTATGGGGCCAAAACTATTCCAAAAAATGCGTGCTAAGACCACTTATACGATAAGATGGCTTCCATTAGGGGGATATGTTCGCTTAGCTGGCCCTGATGATGCTGCTAAGATTGATCCCGGTACTACCGTAGTTTTGCAGTTAGATAAGCAAAATAAGGTAAAGCGAATCGATGCTTCCGGATCTCAAATGCCTATTGAAGGTATTCCTGTGCAGGTTAATTCAGCGGATTTGGTAGATGATCTAACTATTCAAGGTTATGAAAATGGAAATGAAGATCAACTTAAAACATATGCTGTTGATCATGATGCAACGATTATCGAACAAAATGGTACTGAATTATTAATTGCGCCACGTGATACGCAATTTCAAGAAGCAAGTGTTGGAAAAAAACTAGCTACTAATTTCGCTGATCCCTTTATGAATATTATTTTGGGCTTTATTGTATTTATTATTTGGTCTTTAGCAGCTCCTGGTGCTCCGACTACAACAGTAGGAAACACAATTGCTAATCAACCAGCTCAGATTGCTGGTATTAAAGCTAATGATCAAATTATTGCAATTAATGACAAGAAAATTAGTAATTTCAATCAAATTGCTTCTGAACTTGCAAAAAGCAAGGGAAAGACTGTTGAAGTGACGGTAAAGAGAGAAAACAAAGTTAAAGATTTCTCAGTAAAACCCAAAGCTAGAAAAATAAATGGTCAAAGAATTTATCAATTAGGATTTTATGGCAAACCCGATAATAGTCTTGGAGCTAAGCTAAAGCGGGGCTGGGATACAAGTATTAGTACTACTGGTTTAATATTTAATGCAGTTGGAAATTTGTTTAGACATTTTAGTTTAAATAAGCTTTCTGGTCCAGTTGGAATTTACTCACAAACAGTTCAAGTTTCAAATATGGGTTTTACTTATTTGCTAGCATTTTTAGCAATGATTTCTATCAACTTAGGAATTGTAAACTTAATTCCAATTCCAGGACTAGATGGTGGTAAGTTGTTACTTAACCTAATTCAGCTAATTATTGGAAAACCAATTCCTGAAGATAAAGAAGCTATTGTAGATGTAATTGGTTTTGTCATTCTATTACTATTAATCGTTGCTGTAACTGGAAACGATATTTATCGATATTTTATTAAGTAAATTTTTGGAGGAATAAATGCGTCAATCAAAATTTTTTATGCCAACATTAAAAGAGGCACCTTCTGATGCTGTAGCAAAAAGTCACCAATTAATGCTTAGAGGTGGTTATATTCGTCAGGTAACTGCTGGAGTATATGCATACTTACCATTAGGTTATCGTGTATTACGTAAGGCAGAAAATATTATTGAAGAGGAAATGAACAATATTAATGTGCCTGAAATGATTATGCCTCATTTATTGCCTGCTACTTTATGGCAAGAATCTGGTCGTTATAAAAAATATGGCGCAGAAATGTTTAAACTTCAAGATCGTCATGGTCGTGAAAGTTTGCTTGGACCGACACATGAAGAAACTTTTACTGAAATTGTTGCCAAGAATTTGAAGAGTTACAAGCAAATGCCACTTGCTTTGTATCAAATTCAAACAAAATTCCGTGATGAAAATCGTCCTCGTTTCGGCCTTCTTCGTGGTAGAGAATTTGTGATGCTTGACGGATACAGCTTTGCTGCAACTCGTGAACAATTAGATGAACAATTTGATGATCAAAAGAGTGCATATTTAAAGATCTTTAATCGTGCTGGTGTGACTGTTCACCCAGTTATTGCTGACTCCGGTACAATGGGTGGAAAGAATTCAACTGAATTTCAAGCTCCTGCTGCAATTGGTGAAGATACAATTGCTACAAATGAAAAAGGAACATATGCCGCAAACCTTGAAATGGCTAAAAGTATTGATACCTTTAAGCAAGATCCAGAAGACGCAAAGGAATTAACTAAAGTCGCTACTCCGGGTATGGATACAATTGATAAATTGGCTGAATTTCTTAAAGTACCTGCTACCAGAATTGTTAAGAGTATTTTATATATTGCCGATGATCAAAAAGTCTTAGTTTTGATTCGTGGTGATAAAGAAATTAATGAAGTTAAATTGGGACACGTTTTAGATGCTGATGAAGTGAGAACTGCAAATGCAGATGAACTAGTAGAAATTACTGGTTCTGAAAAAGGTGGTGTAGGACCAATTGGTGCTGACTGGGCCGATAAGATTGTTGCAGACGAAACAGTTAAGGGCTTATACAATGTAGTTGTTGGTGCCAATGAAACTGATTATCAATATCAAAACGCTAATTTAGATCGTGACTTCAAGGTTGATGAATTTGCTGATATTCGTACAGCAAATGAAGGTGAACTAGATCCAGTTGATCATTTACCATTGAAATTTACTACAAGTATCGAAGTTGGTCACATTTTCAAGTTAGGTACTTACTACACGAAGACTATGGGCGCTGATTTCTTAGACAACAATGGTAAGGCAAAACCCGTAATTATGGGTTCTTACGGAATTGGTGTTACAAGAATGCTTTCCGCAGCGGTTGAACAACATTTAACTGAAAACGGAATTGCTTGGCCAAAAGAAATTGCTCCGTTTGATGTTCATTTAATTCAAATGAAGATGAAAGATGAAGCTCAAACAGAATTGGCTGAAAAACTTGAAAAAGAACTTTCAACTAAGTATGATGTTTTATACGATGATAGAAATGAACGTCCAGGTGTTAAGTTTAATGATGCAGATTTAGTCGGTGCGCCATTAAGAATTACAATTGGGCGTAAGGCAAAAGATGGAATCGTAGAAGTTAAGCGTCCAACTGATGAAAAGGCTATGGAAGTTAATATTTCTGATTTGGATGCGATGATTACAAAAGAGTTAGGATAATTTTTGTGGCAAATAAAAACGAACTTTTCAAAAAACTATTAGATCAAATCAAGTTTCCTGATAAGTTTGAAGATAACGATATTGTCCAAAATGGTGAAATTGAAAACGTGGATGTATACGCTAATGAAAGAAAGTGGAAAATCCACGTTTTTTTTGATACACCACTAGATTTTGAAACTTATCGTTCTCTTAATGAACTTATTCATCAGACATTTGAACCTTTTGTGAATGTTGAATTAATAGTCCGGACCAAGGATGGAAGTAGTAAGAATTTACCAGAATATTGGACATATGCAATTCAAAATTCGACTAATTTGAAACCTGCAGTTCGGGAATTTTTACAAGGACAAGCCCCATATTTAGAAAAAGAAAAATGGTTGATTCCAACTCAAAACAATGTTGTGAATGGGCTTCTTTCCGAGCAAGTTTTAGCAGAACTTAATAGTGAATTTAGAAGATATGGCTTTTTTAATATCAAGTTTACTACCAAGGTCGATGAAACAAATATTGATGAAAATCTAAAAAGCTTAGAACAAGTGCAGGCTCAACATGAATCAGCAATGCAAGAATTCTATGAAAAACAACCTGCTGAACCTAAGAAAAAGATGCCTGTTAAAAGTACAAGAATGGGTAGTAATAAAGTTGATAAAAAGGCTAAGTTTATTCAGATTAAAGATTTGGAAGATGGAAGCGGCAATGTAGCTATCGAAGGTCACATCTTTAATACCGATATTCATGAATTAAAATCCGGAAGCGTAATTTTTACAGGTGAAATAACTGACTATACTGATTCAATCAGCTTTAAAAAATTTGTTTCTGATAAGGAGCAGATTGATTATCTAAAAGAAATCAAGCCTGGCGTTTGGGCTCGTATGCAAGGTTATGCAGCTGACGACCAATATCAGCACGATGTTGTTTTTAATATTCGTAACCTAGAATTAATTGAACATAAGGGTCGAGAAGAAAAGTATGAGGGAGAAGAAAAACGAGTTGAACTGCACCTTCATACAAATATGAGTCAATTAGACGCAACTAGTACTGCTAGTGATTTTATTAAAACCGCTAAAAAATTTGGTCAAAAAGCAATTGCAATAACTGATCATGCTGATGTTCAAGCATTCCCAGAAGCATATCATACCGGTGCAAGTGAGAAGATGAAGATTCTGTATGGATATGAAGCTAATATGATTGATGATCATGCTTTGCTCGTGCTTAATCCTACTGAAATGGATTATCGTGATCGTGAATATGTGATTTTTGATGTTGAAACGACAGGTCTTTCATCTGTCTATGACACTATTATCGAAATTGGTGCTGTTAAGATGAAAAATGGTGAGGTGCTTGAAAGATTTGATGAGTTTATTAATCCTCATCATCCTTTAAGTGATACTACTATTAATTTGACATCAATTACCGATGAAATGGTTGGAGCAGCTGACGATGAAAAGGATGTAATCAAGAAATTCAAAGATTTCTATGGAGACCGTCCTTTATGTGGTCACAATGTTCAGTTTGACGTAGGTTTTGTAAACGCTGCTTTACGTCGTGCAGGCTTAGATGAAATTTCTCAACCTGTTGTTGATACCCTTGAAGTTTCAAGACTGTTGCATCCTGAGCAGACTCGACATACTCTTGATTCGCTAGCCAAAAAGTATAATGTTGTTTTGGAACATCACCACCGAGCTAATCAAGATGCCGAAGCTACAGGATATTTGATGTTTAAGTTACTTGATGCTTTTAATGCTCGCTTCCATGAAGCAGATTTAGGTAAAATGAATGACTATGCGAAGTATGGTCAAGTATACAAGAGAGCTAAGCCTAGCCATATGAGTGTTCTTGCTTTGAATCAAGAAGGCTTAAAGAATATGTATAAGCTTGTTTCACTAGCAAGTACGAAATACTTTTATCGTATACCTAGAACGCCTAAATCCGAATTAAGAAAATATCATAAAGGACTATTGTTTGGCAGTGGCTGCTGGCAGGGCGATGTGTTCATCTCAATGATGCAAAAAGGATATGATGAGGCGCGTGAGAAAGCCCGCTTTTATGATTATCTTGAAGTGCAGCCACCTGCAGCTTATCAAACGCTAATCGACGATGATTTGATTAAAGATGAAGATGAATTGCATGAGATTATTCAAAATATTTATAAATTAGGTAAAGAATTGAATAAGCCAGTTGTTGCAACTGGTGACTCGCATTATGTTGAACCCCATGAGGCCATCTATCGTAAAATTTTATTAGCTGCGCAAAAGTCAAATCCTAATCGTAATAAGAAATTACCTGATTTGCATTTTTATTCTACGCAGGAAATGTTGGATGCTTTCAGCTTTTTAGGAGAAGATGTTGCTAAAGAGATTGTAATTGAGAATACAAATAAATTAGCAGATCAAATTGAAGAAATTGCTCCTATTAAGAGTGGTTTATATCCGCCACATATTGAGAATGCAGATCAAGAAATGAAAGACCTGACTTACAACAAGGCTTATGAATTATATGGAAAACCACTACCTAAGATTGTAGAAGATAGAATTGAACTCGAATTAAATTCGATTATTTCTAATGGATATGCTGTTATTTATCTTATTTCTCAGCGTCTTGTTGCCAAATCAAATAAAGATGGTTATTTGGTAGGTTCTCGTGGATCAGTTGGTTCTAGTTTGGTAGCAACAATGTCTGGAATTACCGAAGTAAATCCTTTGGCTCCACACTATCGTTGTCCTAAATGTAAATATTCTAAATTTTTTGAAAATGGGGAATATGGTTCTGGCTACGACTTACCTGATAAAAATTGTCCGAAGTGTGGAACTCCTTTAGTAAAAGATGGGCAGGACATCCCCTTTGCCACTTTCTTAGGCTTCCACGGAGATAAGGTTCCGGATATCGATTTGAACTTCTCTGGAGACTATCAGCCAGTAGCTCATAACTATATTCGTGTGATGTTTGGTCCAGATAATTCATTTAGGGCTGGTACAATTGCGACTGTTGCTGATAAGACAGCTTATGGATATGTAAAGCATTATGAAGATGAAAATGAATTGCATTTAAGAAATGCTGAGCTTGATCGTTTAGCTGCCGGTGCTTCCGGGGTGAAGAGAACAACTGGTCAGCACCCAGCTGGAATTGTTGTTGTTCCCGATGATATGGATATTTATGACTTTACTCCTGTGCAGTATCCTGCTGATGATTTAAGTGCAGCTTGGCTTACAACGCACTTTGATTTCCACTCTATTCACGATAATATTTTGAAATTTGATATTCTAGGGCATGATGACCCAACTATGATCAGAATGCTGCAAGATTTATCAGGAATTGACCCATTAACTATTCCGCCTGATGATCCAGGAGTAATGTCCTTATTTTCAAGTCCCAAAATTTTAGGTGTTACTCCTGAGCAAATTCAGTCAAAGACTGGTACTTTGGGTGTTCCAGAATTTGGTACAAAATTTGTTCGAGGAATGCTTGAAGAAACAAAGCCAACCACTTTTTCAGAATTGTTGCAGATTTCAGGTTTGTCTCACGGGACTGATGTATGGTTAGGAAATGCAGAAGATTTAATTAATAACGGAACTTGCAAGTTAAAGAACGTAATTGGTTGTCGTGATAACATCATGATGGACTTAATTCACTGGGGAGTAAAACCAGAAGTTGCTTTCTTTACAATGGAATCTGTACGTCATGGTAAGGGAATTAGTGATGAAAACATGGAAATTCTGAAGAAAAATGATAAGATTCCTGACTGGTACATTCCTTCTTGTTTGAAGATTAAGTATATGTTCCCTAAGGCCCATGCTACAGCCTATATCTTAATGGCACTTAGAATTGCTTGGTTTAAGGTATATTATCCAGTAATTTATTATGCTTCTTATTTCTCAGTTCGGGCTGATTTGTTTGATTTAGTTGCAATGAGTCATGGAAAGAACACAGTAAAGGCTGCAATGAAGGAAATCCAAGATAAAGGAATGGACGTTTCTGCTAAGGATAAGTCGTTACTTACTGTTCTTGAAATTGCAAATGAATGTTTAGAACGTGGTATAAAGATTAAGATGGTCGATGTGAATGAATCTGAAGCAATGGACTTTAAGATTATTGATGATCATACTATTCTAGCTCCATTTAATGCAGTTCCAGGTTTAGGTGATAATGCTGCTAAGCAAATTGTTGCTGCGCGCGCAGAGCAGAAGTTTCTTTCAAAGGAAGATCTTGCAACACGAGGGAAAGTATCACAAACAATAATGGAATACTTTGAGAACAATGGAGTTCTTGAAGGGATGCCAGATCAAAATCAATTATCACTATTTTAGTGTGTTAATTTACAAATATTAGTAAATATGCTATTCTAAGAACGAAGTTCGAATAGCAAATTCGAGTGAGCAGTAATGCTCACTCTTTTTATTACGGAGGAAGAGATTTGACAAAGGTTACCGAATTGGTGGCAGACGTAGTTACGCCTTTAGCTGAAGCAAGAGGTGATGAACTGGTCGATGTTGAATATGTAAAGGAAAAGAAGCAATATTATCTTCGCATTTATGTTGATCGTCGCCCAGGCGGAATCGATATTGAAGAGATCGCAAATTTGAGTGAATTGGTATCAGAAAAGCTAGATGAATTAGATCCTGATCCTTTTCCTGAGCCGTATATTTTAGAGCTTTCATCTCCTGGTTTAGAGCGTCCAATTAAAAATGAAAAAGATTGGGAGCGCGCCAAAGGATCATACATTCATGTTAGTCTTTATCAAAAAATTGATGGAGAAAAGACTTATGAAGGTACTTTAAAAGATCTCAATCAAAATCAGATCGTCTTAGAAGTAAAGATCAAAACACGACGCAAAGAAATAACAATTCCTCGAAAGGTAATTGCTTCTAGTCGCTTTGCAGTTGAATTTTAGAAAGGATGATCAAAAACTTATGTCTAAAGAAATGGTGGAAGCTTTTGCAACCTTAGAAAAAGAAAAAGGCATCAAGCAAGAAATTATTGTTGATGCAATTAAGGCTGCCTTAGTAGCTGCATATAAGAAAAATTATAATCAAGCTCAAAATGTTGAAGTTGTTTTTGATGAAAAGAAGGGTAACTTCAAGGTTAATGCAATTAAGACAGTTGTTGATGAAGTTCAAGATAGTCGTCTTGAAGTAAGTCTTAAAGATGCACTTGAAATTAATCGTGCGTATGAAGTTGGCGATGAAATTCGCTTTGAAGTAACTCCTAAAGATTTCGGTCGTTTAGCTGCACAAACTGCTAAGCAAGTTATTATGCAACGTTTGCGTGAAGCTGAAAGAGAACATATTATTAGTGAATATTCTCAATATAAGGATGAAATCGTTACTGGTACGGTTGAAAGACGTGACAATCGCTTTGTTTACGTAAAGATCGGTAATGTTGAAGCCGTAATGACACATAATGATCAATTACCAGGTGAAAATTACAACCCTCAAGATAAAGTTCGTGTTTTAGTAACTAGAGTAGGGTCAGATTCAAAAGGAGCTCAAATTACAGTTTCTAGAACTGCACCTGATTTAGTAAAACGTCTCTTTGAACAAGAAGTTCCAGAAGTTTATGATGGAACCGTTGAGATTGTATCAATTGCTCGTGAAGCTGGAGACAGAACTAAGATTGCAGTTAAGAGTAATGATCCTGATATTGATCCAGTTGGGACCTTAGTAGGACCAAAGGGTACTCGTGTTCAAAATATTGTTAATGAATTAGGCGGAGAAAATATCGACGTTGTAAAATACGAAGAGAATCCATCTGATTTTATTGCCAACGCTTTGAATCCTGCAGAAGTAATTGCAGTTCAATTTAGTGGTGATGATGATGACAAGAATGCCCTAGTAATTGTTCCTGATTACCAATTGTCTTTAGCTATCGGAAAACGTGGACAGAATGTTCGCCTTGCTGCTCGTTTGACAGGTTATAAGATTGACATTAAGCCAGAATCTCAAGTTGAGTTTGTCGATTCTGAAGGCGATGACGTTGAAACAGATCAAGATATCGATGATAGTAATGTATCAAATGAAGAAGCAACAGAATCTACTGCTGAACAACTAGAAGAAGATTCAAGCGAAGATTTTCCAAATGGGGAAGATGTTGATTCAGCATTAGATGATGATGCAGATAAAGATGAGGAATAGGTGACTTTCTTTGAAAAAAAGAAAAATTCCAATGCGTAAGGATCTATTGACTAATACTATGCAACCTAAAAAAGAATTAGTCCGCGTAGTTGTTGACAAGGATAAAAATATTTCAGTGGATCCAACTGGAAAGAAGTCAGGTCGAGGAGCCTATGTATCTTTAGAGCCCGATAAGATCGCAGAAGCGAAAAAAAATCAGGTTTTAGAAAAGAGCCTAGGTGTTAAAGTTTCAGCTGACTTTTATGATGATCTTTATGCATATGTTGATCATCAAAAAGCAAGAAAAGAATTGTTTGGTGATAAATAATTTTGCACAACAAACAAAAAACTTTGAATTTACTTGGATTAGCGCAAAAAGCTGGAAAGCTAGCAACAGGATTTGATGCAGTAAAAATATCTTTAAGCAAAAATCAAGCAAAGTTAATTTTTGTTGGTAGTGATGTGAGTCAGAATACTAAAGATAAGCTTGCTTTTTTGATGCGTAAAAAAGATGTTAAATTAGTTGATGTATTTTCTAGCGCTGAAATAACACAGGCACTTGGAAAAGAAAGAAAATTAGTTTCTGTTACAGATGCAGGCTTCAGCAAAGCAATGATAAAGAATTTAAACGAAGGAGTGTGATTTGATGGCTAAAAAGCGTATTTATGAAGTAGCGAAAGAATTAGGCATTGAAAACAAAATTGTTGTAAAAAAGGCACAAGATTTGGGTTTTGATGTAAAGAGCCACATGTCCTCCCTAGATGATAAGCAAGTCTCTAAGTTAGTAGATAGTTTTAAGTCTGCTAATACTACTAAGCCATCTACTGAAAAGGATTCGAAAAATTCAAGTCGTAAAGAAAAAACAAAAATAAAGGTTTCTGTAGGTGCAATTCGTCGTCGTGATAATAAAAATGATCACGATAATCGCCATGGTAATAATAAACGCAGAAACAATAAATTTAAAAAACAACAAAATGATCGTCGTGCTGAACGAAATAAACCGCAAACAGAAGCTAAATCTGCAGCACGTGATTTATTGAATAAATTTAAGAAAAAGCAACGAGCTGAAGCTAGTGAATTAAACGCTCAGACTGAAGCTTCCCGCCGTAAATGGCATCAAGAACAAAATCCTCAAAGATCAAAGGTTAAAAAAGTGGAAAATACTCGTAAGCCAAAAGAAGAAAAACTTGAAGGAGCTGCAGCTGTTAAAGCTCGTGTACAAGCTTCACAAAAACCAGTTGGTCCAAAGATTATTAAACCATCGCCGGCAAGAAATAAGGCAAAGAGACCTACTGTGAAGAAGGTAGAACCAATTGCTCCAGTTGTACCTGCTCCTCAAAAAGAAGAAACAAAACCAACTCGCAAAAAAGACTTTACTCGTAAGAAACGTGAAGTGCCAGATTATGAACGCGAAAGAAGCGAACATTCTGATAAGGCACGTCGCCGTAGAAATAAGAAAAATAAGCGTATTAATCAAAGTAAAGAAATTAAAAAGCAACCAACGCAAAGAAAGGAACGTCCATTGCCAGAAACATTGGTTTATGAAGAAGGCATGAATGCTCAAGATTTAGGAAAACTTCTTCATAGGGAGCCTGCTGAAATTGTTAAGAAGCTCTTTATGCTTGGTGTCATGACTAACCAAAATCAGTCTTTGGACAAAGATACTATTGAACTCCTAGCAGCTGAATATGGTATTGAAGCACAAGAAAAAGTGCATGAAGATATTTCAGATATTGATACTTTGTACACTAAAGAAATGGAAGAATCAAAAGCTTCTAAGCATCAAGAAAAGCGTCCTCCAGTTGTTACAATCATGGGTCACGTTGACCATGGGAAGACCACTTTACTTGATAGATTACGTCATACTAATGTTTCTGAACATGAAGCAGGTGGTATTACTCAAAAGATTGGTGCTTACCAAGTACGAATCGATGATCGTTTGATTACTTTCTTAGATACTCCAGGACACGCAGCCTTTTCTAACATGCGTGCTCGCGGTGCTGAAATTACTGACATTGTTGTTTTAGTAGTTGCAGCAGATGATGGTGTAATGCCACAAACAATTGAAGCTATTGACCATGCTAAGAGTGCTGGTGTGCCAATTATCGTTGCTGTTAACAAGATTGATAAGCCAGGTGCAAATCCAGATCATGTAATGGAACAACTTATGAAATATGGCTTAGTTCCTGAAGACTGGGGCGGCGATACAATCTTTGTTAAGATTTCTGCTAAGACAGGTAAAAATGTTGAAGAACTCTTGCAAATGATCTTGCTTCAAGCCGATGTTATGGAACTTAAAGCTGATCCTGATCAAAAGGCGATTGGTACTGTAATTGAAGCTCGTCTTGATAAAGGACGCGGTTCAGTTGCCGATGTTTTGGTTCAACAAGGTACTTTGAAGGTTGGAGATCCAATTGTTGTTGGCGATACGTTTGGTCGTGTTCGTGTTATGACTAACGATAAGGGACGTAGAGTCAAAAAGGCAACTCCATCTGCTCCTGTTGAAATTACTGGATTGAATGATGTTCCAGAAGCAGCTGATAAGTTAGTAGTCTTTGAAGATGAAAAGACAGCTAGAAGTGTTGGTGAGCAACGCGCTAAGAATGCTTTAGAGAAACAACGTGAGAATGTCCAACATGTTACTTTGGATAATTTGTTTGACACAATGAAGAAAGAAAACATGAAGGAAGTTGACATCGTTCTTAAGGCCGATGTTCAAGGTTCAGCTGAAGCATTGCAACAATCTCTTGAAAAGATTGAAGTTGAAGGCGTAAGAGTTAACATTATTCACTCTGGTGTTGGTGCAATCAATGAATCTGATGTTACCTTAGCTGGTGCTTCAAATGCATTTATTGTTGGATTTAATGTTAGACCAACTAATACTGCTAAGAGTCAAGCAGATGCTGAAGGTGTAGATATTCGTCTTTATAACATTATTTACAAGGTTATGGACGATGTTGAAGCTGCTATGAAGGGTATGCTTGAACCTACATACGAAGAAAAGGTTACTGGAAACTTAACTGTACGTGAAACTTGGAAGGTATCTAAGATCGGAACAATTGCTGGTGCTTTTGTTGATAATGGATATGTTACTAGAGATTCCGGTATCCGTGTAATTCGTGACGGTATTGTTAAATATGATGGAAAAGTTGCATCTCTTAAGCGTTTCAAGGATGACGTTAAGGAAGTTAAGCAAGGATTCGATTGTGGTATCACCATTGAAAACTTCAATGATATCAAGGTTGACGATCAACTTGAAGCCTACGAAATGCAAGAGGTACCTGTTAAATAGGCATCTTTTTTCACAAAAAGGAGCTTAATTATGAAACATAGAATTGGTCGTGTAGAAGGCGAGATCTTACGTGAACTAACTAAAATTTTACGTAAAGATATTCGTGATCCACGTTTAAGTGATATTACTATTACAGCTGTAGAATGTACAAATGATTTGTCATATGCAACTATTTATTACAGCTTGTTGACCGAAGATCCAGCAAAGGAAAAGGAAGTAGCTGAAGGACTTGATAAGGCAAAAGGAATGATGCGTCACTTGCTTGGTCAAACTTTGACTGTTTATAAAGTTCCTGAGTTGATTTTTAAACGTGATACTTCTGTTGCTTATGGTTCAAAGATTGATAATTTAATCAACCAAGTAAAGAAGCAAGATCAAGAACGTGAAAATAAGAATAAGTAAAAAGGCGCCGAAAGGCGTCTTTTATTTTGGAGATTAAGATATGCTAAATGGAATTGTAGTAGTAAATAAGCCACGTGGAGTAACAAGCAGTGATTGTGTTTATAAATTAAGAAAGATACTTCAAATTAGAAAAATCGGACATGCTGGGACGCTTGATCCTGAAGTTAATGGCGTATTACCAATTGCTATTGGTCAAGCGACGAAATTGATTGAATTAATGCATGAAAAACCTAAATCCTATATTGGAAGCGGAATGTTTGGGCGAGCTACTGATAGTTATGATTTAGATGGTAAAACTATTGCTGAAGAAAAAATAAATACTCCGTTTACAAGTAATGAAATTATTGCTGGCATGGAAAAGTTGACAGGAAAGCTTGAGCAAGTACCGCCAATTTATTCAGCTGTAAGAGTAAATGGTAAAAGGCTTTATGAATATGCTCGGGAAAATATTCCAGTTGAACGTCCCAAGCGAAAAGTCAATGTTTATAGCTATGAATTAACACAAGATCCAGAATATGATCCATTGGAAAAAACAGAAAGCTTTAATTTTGCAATTCGCTGTTCTAAAGGAACCTATGTCAGGTCATTAGTAAATGATTTAGGTGAAGAATTAGGTGTACCTGCTGTAATGACTAGTCTTACGCGAACTAGTAGTTCAGGCTATGACTTAAATCAAGCTGTAGATTTAGAAACAATTGAAGCAGAAATAGATACTCCAGGAAAATGGCTTCAGCCAATTGATAGCTTTTTTGCTGAATTACCTCAACTTCAACTTTCGCCAGATCAATTTAAACGGGTTTCAAACGGTGCAAGCATTAGTTTAAATACCAGTTATGCTAAGGTCGCTTTGGTTTATAATGGTCATATAAAAGCTATTTATCGGCGACAAGGAAAAATCTATCGCCCTGAGATGATGCTTTTAAAAAATGAATAGCGAGAGTAAAAAATGAAAGTAATAACATTAGATTATCCGATCTCTGCACCTATCACAAAGCAAAAGGTAATCTTAACGTTAGGTTTTTTTGATGGGGTGCATATTGGACATCAGAAACTTATTAAGGATGCAAAATTAATAGCCAAGGAGAAGAAGTTGCCGTTAATGGTAATGACTTTTGATAAGCATCCTAAAGAGATATACAAAAATGATCATAAATTTGTCTATTTAGAAACAGCCCGCGAAAAAGAACAAAAGATGGAAAAGCTGGGGGTAGATTATTTAGTAATTATTAAATTTACTAAAAAATTTAGTCAGCTTAAACCGCAAGATTTTGTTGATCAAGTAATTATGAAACTCAAAGCAGATACAGTTGTTGTAGGTTTTGATTATACATATGGTCCAAAAGATATTGCTAATGTAGAAAATCTACCTAAGTTTGCACAAGGCAGGTTTCAAATTATGGTGGAGCCTAAGCAATCAATTGATAAGATTAAAGTTGGTTCCACCTATATTAGAAAGGCCATCCAACATGGAAATGTTGAATTAGCTGCAGCTTTACTTGGCCAGCCATATGAAACCTCAGGTATCATTGTTCATGGTTTTAGAAGAGGACATAAAATTGGATTTCCAACGGCCAATCTCGAAATTTCTGGTGCTAAAGTTTTACCTGCTGAAGGGGTTTATGCCACTAGAGCTAAAATAAATGGAAAATGGCATGATGCAATGACTAGTGTTGGCTATAATGAAACTTTTAAAACAAATCACGGCTTAACAATTGAAACCAATATTTTCAATTTTGATGAAGAAGCCTATGGTAAGCCATTGACTTTATCTTGGTACAAGTTTATTCGTTCAAATAAAAAATTTTCTGGAATAGAAGAATTATCACGTCAACTGGATCAAGATAAGCGAAATATTAAGCAGTATTTTTATGATTTAGAAAAATAATTATTTAAATTATAATTGATGTGATATAATATCTTTATCAATTGAAATCTAATATTGAAAGAAGGTTACGCCATTGCGTTTTTAATCTTGCAAAATAGCATAGTTGAATTTTAATAAATATTTTCTCTTTTATAAGGGACGACTGTGCGCTTTTGACAAGATTAAACGTAGATGGGATATCTTCTTTTTTGCTTAATGAGGAGAAAGTCTACACTTGTCAAGAGTGTAGGCTTTTTTCGTGAGGTGATTATATGAGCAATATTAAGATTTCAAACCTTTCTTTTAAGTATTCAGATAGTATTGAAAATATTTTTAATAATCTAAACTTAGATTTGGATAGTAGTTGGAAATTAGGGCTTGTCGGCAGAAATGGTAGAGGAAAAACAACTTTTTTGAATCTGTTACAAGGAAAACTGCAAGGAACAGGAGCAATTCAATCTAAACTTGAATTTAATTACTTTCCTCTTAATGTGAAAAATAAAGAACAATTGACTCTCTATGCTTTAGAAGAACACGTTCAATTTGACCAATGGGAACTTGAACGTGAATTGAATTTAATGCAAGTAGACACTAATCTTATTTGGCAACCTTTTAATACTCTAAGTGGAGGAGAACAGACCAAGGTGTTGTTAGCTCTATCTTTTATTAATAAGGATGCTTTTCCTCTTATTGATGAGCCAACTAATCATTTAGACGAAAAGTCGCGAATACAAGTGGTTAGATATTTGCAAAAGCATTCACAAGGCTATATTGTTGTAAGTCATGATCGAGATTTTCTAAATCAGATAACTAATCATATTCTTGCAATTGAACATACAGAGATTCATTTATATCAGGGAAATTATGCTAGTTATGAAGATACTAAAGAAAAGCGTGATAAATTTAATCAGGAGAAAAATGAAAAACTTCGTGGTCAAATCAAAGCTTTAAATGAAAGTAGACAGCGCATTAAAGGATATTCACTTCAATCAGAGAATAATAAAAAAGCTAGTGCCCATAAAAATGAGATTCATGCAGATATTAATAAAGGTTTTTTTGGTCATAAAGCGGCTAAAATAATGAAAAGATCTAAGAACATTGAAAGAAGAATGGATAAAGATATTCAGGATAGAAAGGGCTTAATGACAAATGTTGAATCTGTACCAGAATTAGAGATGAATTTTCAACCAAATTATCATTCGACTTTATTAGAGACTCGACATTTAGATCTAAAAGTTAAAGATAAAAAGTTATTTAAAGACTTAAATTTAATCATTAGAAATCGAGGGATTGTTTCCCTTGAAGGTAAAAATGGAGCCGGAAAGTCTACTTTTTTGAAAAGCATTTTAAATAAGAGTACAGATGTAACTTATCAAGGAATTTTAAATTTAACTAATGGCTTAAGGGTTTCCTATTTACCACAAGACTTCGTAGAGTATTCAGGTACTTTGGCAGAATTTTCTCAAAAGGAACATTTGTCTTATGAGAAAATACTTAATGTACTTAGGAAAATGGGCTTTCCTAGATCAAGTTTTGAGACGAGAATTGAAGAAATGAGCATTGGTCAGCAAAAAAGAGTATCCATTGCTAAGTCATTAGTTGAAGAGGCAGACTTTTATCTATGGGATGAACCAGCAAATTACCTGGATGTGTTTAACCAAGATCAATTAATTGATGTTTTAAGAAAGACAAAGCCAGCAATGTTGTTAGTTGAACATGATGAGTATTTTATTAGTCAAGTAGCAAGTAAACGGATAGAATTAAAGATAGTTGATTAGTAAACGATATAGAGAGAATAAAAATGGCATTTGATTATAAAAAAGAATATAAAAATTTGTATCATCCTAAAAAGCAGCCTGAAATTATTAGGGTCCCTAAAATGAATTATATTGCAGTTTCAGGAAGTGGAGACCCTAATCAGGAAGATGGGACTTATCAAAAGGCTTTAGGATTACTTTATGGACTTGCTTATACTATCAAGATGAGTAAAAAAGGTGAGCATAAAATTCCAGGATACTTCGATTATGTAGTGCCACCACTTGAAGGATTATGGTGGTCAAAAGATCAGCAGAAGATTGATTATGCTCATAAAGAAAATTTTGCCTGGATATCAATGATTCGATTGCCGGATTTTGTTACAAAGAAAGAATTTGATTGGGCAATTAAGACAGCTACTGAGAAGAAAAAACAAGATTTCTCTCAAGCCAAATTTTTTACTTATGATGAGGGACTTTGTGTTCAGATAATGCACACCGGTAGTTATGATAATGAGCCTGCCACAATTGAAGAGATGCATCAATTTGTAAAAAAAGAAAATTATCAGATAGATATTCAAAATCCACGTTATCATCATGAAATATATTTAAGCGATCCAAGAAGAACTAAGACTGAAAGGCTTAAAACTGTAATTAGATTACCAATTAAATAATTAAGGCAAGCACTTGTTGCTTGCTTTTTTTATAAAAAATAAATTTAATTAGCACTCTACTTGAACAATTGCTAAGTTATGGTATCATATTAATTGTTAGCACAAGAGAAAGAAGAGTGCTAATGATGGGGGCGAGAAAATGTTGACTGAACGGCAAGAACTTATTTTAAAGACTATTATCATGGACTTTACTCAGTCTCATGAGCCGGTAGGTTCTAAGACCGTGATGAATCAACTGCCTGTCAAGGTCTCAAGTGCTACAGTTCGAAATGAAATGGCGGCACTAGAAGAAAAGGGACTGCTTGAAAAGACTCACTCTTCAAGTGGGAGAATTCCTTCGACTGCTGGTTATCGATATTACTTAGATCATTTGATTAATCCAGTAAAGATACCAGCATCCGTCTATAACCGAATTATTTATCAATTAGACCAACCCTTTCAACAAGTTAATGAAATCGTACAAGAAGCTGCAAAAATTCTGTCTGATTTAACTAATTACACTGCTTTTGCCGCAGGTCCCGAAACTCGTTCGGTTAAAGTAACTGGTTTTAGGATCGTTCCTCTTTCAAGCCATCAAGTGATGGCAATATTAGTTACGGATGACGGTAATGTAAAGAATCAAATCTATACTTTACCGCATCATACAAATGGGGAAGAGATTGAAAAAGCAGTTCGACTAATTAATGATCAATTAGTTGGAAAGCCACTTAGTTCAGTTAATGAAGTGTTACTTAAGAGAATTGCAGATCATCTGGTTGCTGGAGGCTCAGCACCTGAAATTTTGGATTTGCTTCAAGATGTTATTAAGGATGCTGCTAGTGAGCAAATGTATGTAGATGGTCAGATTAATCTTTTGAGTAATTATGAGAGCGATGATTTAGCTAAAGTTAAATCTCTCTACAAATTAATTGATCAAAATGATGCTATTTCAAGCTTGATTGGTTTTAATCCTAAAGATGAAATTAAAAATGATTCAAAGTCGAAAGTTCAAGTTAAGTTAGGCTCTGAATTGCAATCAGATTTACTTGAAGATTATAGTTTGTTGACTGCACAATATAGCGTTGGTAAGTACGGTAAAGGAACAATAGCACTACTTGGACCAACTAACATGCCATACTCGCAGATGATCGGATTACTCGAGTATTTTAGGAACGAACTAGCAAAGAAATTGTTAGATTATTATGGTAGATTTAAGTAAGGAGGTTAGCTGTGAGTAAAGAAGAGTTTCCGCATGAAAAAGATTTAAAAGACGAGGTGACCCCGGATAAGGCACCAAAGAAAGATCCCAAAGCAGCTTCGAAAGAGGAAGTTAAGGAAGATCCAGCAAAAGATTATGAAAAAGAAATCGCTGAATTAAGTGCTAAGAACAAGGATCTTGAAGATAAATACCTACGTAGTGAGGCTGAGATCCAGAATATGCAGGCACGTTATGCAAAAGAGCGTGCACAATTGATTAAATATGAATCTCAAAGCCTTGCTAAAGAAGTTTTGCCAGCAATGGATAACTTAGAACGCGCGTTAGCTGTTAAGGCAGATGATGAGGCAGCTAAGCAACTCCAAAAAGGTGTTCAGATGACGCTCGATTCATTAGTTAAATCAATGAAAGATCAGGGAATCACTGAAATTAAAGCCGAGGGTGAAACTTTTGATCCTGCACTCCATCAAGCTGTTCAAACTGTTGCAGCAGAAAACGATGATCAGAAGGATCACGTAGTTAAAGTTTTACAAAAAGGATATCAATATAAAGATAGAACATTAAGACCAGCAATGGTTGTAGTGGCTCAATAAGAAAGGAAGTTACATATATGTCAAAAGTTATTGGTATTGACTTAGGTACGACTAACTCAGCTGTTGCCGTACTTGAGGGTAAAGAACCTAAGATTATTACTAACCCAGAAGGTAATCGTACAACTCCTTCTGTAGTTGCCTTTAAGAACGGTGAAATTCAAGTTGGTGAAGTTGCTAAACGTCAAGCTATCACTAACCCTAACACCATTGTTTCAATTAAGAGTCATATGGGTGAAGAAGGTTACAAAGTTAAGGTTGGCGACAAGGAGTATACTCCACAAGAAATTTCAGCCTTTATTTTGCAATACATTAAAAAGTTTTCTGAAGATTACTTAGGCGAAAAGGTAACTGATGCAGTTATTACAGTTCCCGCTTATTTCAATGACGCACAACGTCAAGCTACTAAAGATGCCGGTAAGATTGCTGGTTTAAATGTTCAAAGAATTATCAACGAACCAACTGCTTCAGCTTTAGCATATGGTCTTGATAAGGATGAAAATGATGAAAAAGTTTTAGTATACGACCTTGGTGGTGGTACTTTTGATGTTTCCATCTTGCAATTAGGCGATGGTGTCTTCCAAGTATTATCAACTAATGGTGATACTCACCTTGGTGGTGATGACTTTGATAAGAGAATTATGGATTGGTTAATCCAAAACTTTAAGGAAGAAAATGGCGTTGACTTATCTAATGATAAGATGGCATTACAACGTTTAAAGGATGCCGCTGAAAAGGCTAAGAAAGACTTATCTGGCGTTTCATCAACTAACATTTCACTTCCATTCATTTCTGCTGGAGAAGCTGGCCCTCTTCACCTTGAAGCTGATTTAACTCGTGCTAAATTTGATGAGTTAACTGATGACTTAGTTCAAAAGACTAAGATTGCTTTTGACAATGCATTGAGTGATGCTGGATTAAGCGTAAGTGACATCGACAAAGTTATTTTGAATGGTGGTTCAACTCGTATTCCTGCAGTTCAAAAAGCTGTTAAGGAATGGGCTGGAAAAGAACCTGACCACTCAATTAACCCTGATGAAGCTGTTGCTTTAGGTGCAGCCATTCAAGGTGGTGTTATTTCTGGTGATGTTAAGGATATCGTTTTACTTGATGTTACTCCATTATCACTTGGTATTGAAACTATGGGTGGAGTCTTCACTAAGTTAATTGATAGAAATACTACTATCCCAACTTCAAAGAGCCAAATCTTCTCAACTGCAGCAGATAACCAACCAGCTGTTGATGTTCACGTTCTTCAAGGTGAACGTCCAATGGCAGCAGATGATAAGACTTTAGGACGTTTTGAATTAACTGATATTCCACCAGCACCACGTGGTGTTCCACAAATTCAAGTTACTTTTGATATCGACAAGAACGGTATTGTAAATGTATCTGCTAAGGATATGGGTACTGGTAAGGAACAAAAGATTACCATTAAGAGTTCTTCTGGTTTATCAGATGAAGAAATCAAGAAGATGCAAAAGGATGCTGAAGAGCATGCCGAAGAAGACAAGAAGCGTAAGGAAGAAGTTGATTTACGTAATGAAGTAGATCAATTAATCTTCACCACTGAGAAGACTTTGAAGGAAACTAAGGGTAAAGTTCCTGAAACTGAAACCAAGAATGTTCAAGATGCTTTGGATGCTTTAAAGAAAGCTCAAAAAGATAATAACTTGGATGAAATGAAGGAAAAGAAAGAAGCTTTATCAAAGGCTGCCCAAGATTTAGCTGTTAAACTTTACCAACAAAATGGTGGTGCTCAAGGTGCTGCTGGTCAAGCAGGTCCTCAAGGAGCACAAGGTGGTCAACCAAACAATGATAACGGCTCAAGCAACGGTCAAGGTGGTTCAACTGTTGATGGAGATTTTCACAAGGTAGACCCTGATAAGTAAAAAGATTTATAATTGAATCAAACAAGAAAAGAACTGCGTGATTGTAGTTCTTTTCTTTTATGAATGAAGGAGTTTTCAGATGGCACAACGTGATTATTATGATGTGCTGGGTGTTGATAAGAATGCTAGTGAAAGCGACATTAATAAGGCCTACCGCAAACTGGCAAAAAAGTATCACCCGGACTTAAACCATGAACCTGGCGCTGAAGAAAAATACAAAGAAGTAAATGAAGCATACGAGGTTCTACATGATAAGCAAAAAAAGGCTCAATATGATCAATTTGGTCAAGCCGGCGTAAACGGTCAAGCTGGTTTTGGCGGTCAAGGTTATGGTGGCTTTGGTGGCCAAGGTGGCTATTCATCGCAAGGATTTGGTGATTTTGGTGATATCTTTGGTGATATCTTTGGCTCAGCCTTTGGTGGTGGACGAAGTCGAGTAGATCCAACTGCTCCTCAAAAAGGTCAGGACCTAGATTATACAATGACAATTGACTTCATGGATGCAATCAAAGGTAAGAAAACAGATATTACTTATACAAGAAGTGAAGTTTGCCCAACTTGTGATGGTTCAGGTGCTGAGAAAGGTACTCATCCAATTACCTGTGATAAGTGTCACGGAACTGGTGTCATGACTGTAACTCGTCAAACGCCACTTGGTGTCATTCAGCAGCAAACCACCTGTGATAAATGTGGTGGACGTGGCACGATCATTAAACATCCATGTCAGACTTGTCATGGCAAAGGAACCATTGATAAAAAGCAAACCCTCGAAGTTAAGGTCCCAGCTGGTATTGATAATGGGCAGCAAATTCGCTTAAGTGGCCAGGGTGAAGCAGGTAAAAATGGTGGTCCTTACGGTGATTTGTATATTGTCTTTAGAGTTAAACCAAGCAAGGAATTTAGAAGAAATGGTACTACTATTTATAGTGAAGCACCAATTTCTTTCGCTCAAGCAGCTTTAGGTGATAAAATCCGCGTAAATACCGTTCATGGACCGGTTGATTTAACCATTCCAGCTGGTACCCAACCTAATACTAACTTTAAGTTACGTGGTCAAGGTGTGCCTAAGATTAATGGTACTGGAAATGGAGATCAAGAAGTAACGGTTAAGGTTGTTATTCCAAAGAAGATTAATGATAAGCAAAAAGAAGCTTTAGTTGATTATGTTAAAGCCGGTGGAGGAAACATTTCACCTCAAGAAAAGAACTTTTTTGAACGTTTAAAAGATAAATTAAACGGAGAATAAAAGTTAAAAGCGTATATCTCTATGAAGGATGAGATATGCGTTTTATTTTTAGTAAAAATTATCTTCAAAAATATTACATTAAGAATTTTATCTAAGTATCAGCCTTTGATATAATTAATAGAGCGAAAAAGGTGAGAACATGGATATCAAAAAATTACAAGACTATCAAAAACATATTCGAAATTTTTCAATCGTTGCTCACATTGATCATGGTAAGTCAACGATTGCAGATCGTATTTTAGAATTAACCGATACTGTATCTGAACGTCAAATGAAAAACCAATTACTTGATGATATGCCATTAGAACGTCAACGTGGTATTACCATTAAGCTTAATTCGGTAGAAGTAAAGTATCATGCTAAAGATGGTGAAACTTATATTTTTCACTTGATTGATACACCAGGACACGTGGATTTTTCTTATGAAGTTTCACGTTCACTAGCAGCTTGCGAAGGAGCACTTTTAGTAGTAGATGCAACACAAGGTGTTCAAGCGCAAACTTTAGCTAACACCTATTTAGCAATTGATGATGATTTAGAGATTTTACCAGTCATTAATAAGATTGACTTGCCTTCTGCTGATCCTGAGATGTGCAAAAATGAAATCGAAGAAATGATTGGACTTGATGCGTCTGATGCTGTTGAAGTATCTGGTAAGACTGGTCAAGGTATTCCTGAACTACTTGAAGAAATTGTTAAAAAGGTACCAGCACCAAATGGAGACTTGAATGCTCCTTTGAAGGCCTTAATTTTTGATTCAAAATATGATGATTATCGCGGGGTTGTTTTATCGGTTCGAATTGAAGAAGGAACTGTAAAGCCAGGTGATAGGATTCGCATTATGAATACTGGAAAAGAATTTGAAGTGACAGAAGTTGGTGTTTCAAGCCCGCATCCTGTAAAAAAAGATATGCTTATTGCAGGTGACGTAGGATACTTGACTGCTAATATCAAGTCTGTTCGTGAAACACGTGTTGGGGACACGATTACTAGTGCTGAAAATCCAACTGAAAAACCACTTCCTGGTTATCGTCAAATTCCACCAATGGTTTATTCCGGTATGTATCCAGTTGATAATCAAAAATATGATGATTTAAAAGAAGCACTGCAAAAATTACAGTTAAATGATGCGGCCTTAGAGTTTGAACCTGAAACTTCTCAAGCCTTAGGTTTTGGTTTCCGCTGTGGCTTTTTGGGATTGCTTCACATGGACGTGGTGCAAGAAAGACTTGAGCAAGAATTTGGGATGGATTTAATTATGACTGCACCAAGTGTAGACTACCATGCAATTATGAATGATGGCTCAACTAAATTGATTGATAACCCAGCAGATTTGCCAGATGCTGGCGAATATAAAGAAGTTCAAGAACCTTATGTTAAGGCAGAAGTCATGGTGCCAAATGACTTTGTTGGTCCAGTAATGGAATTATGTCAACGAAAACGCGGAGAATTTGTAACCATGGATTATTTAGACAAATACCGTGTTAATGTTATTTACAATATGCCATTGGCTGAGATTATCTATGACTTCTTTGATGAATTGAAATCTTCAACGAAAGGTTATGCTTCTCTTGATTATGAGATAACAGGTTATCGTGCCACCGATTTGGTTAAGATTGATATGCTTCTTAATAAGGAACCAATTGATGCTCTTAGTTTCATTGCTCACCGTGAAGAAGCACAAAATCGTGCTCGTCAAATGACAACAATGCTTAAGAAGTTAATTCCTCGTCAAAACTTTGAAGTAGATATTCAAGGTGCTATCGGTGCTAAGATTATTTCTCGTGCAACAATTAAACCATATCGTAAAGATGTTACCTGGAAAATTCATACTGGTGACCCTGATAGAAGAGCTAAATTACTTGAAAAGCAACGTCGTGGTAAGAAGAGAATGAAAGCTGTCGGAAAAGTAGAAGTACCTCAAGACGCATTTATGGCTGTTCTTAAAATGAACGATGACGATATAAAAGGTAAATAATTGTAACTTCTAGACGTACCAAGTATTATTGGTACGTCTTTATTTGTTTTTTTAAATATATAGTAGTCTCTCAATAAATTATAGCTAACTTGATTTAGTATTTTTTTTGCAAAATGTGATAGAATTTATAACAGCATTAATAAAATTGAGGACAAAGACAATATGGCAAAAGAAACAAGAAATACTTCTAAAAAAGCTTGGATAGTTCGAATTGCTGCAATTATTTTATTAATCATTGGTTTAGGGATGATTTTTAATAGTCAAATCCGAGATTTGATGGTTCGACAAAATCAGACTACTGCTTTGAAGAAATTAAACAAAGAAACTGTTAAAAAAAATCAAGCAAAAAAAGGAATGTTCGATTTTTCAAAAGTTGAAGAAATTGATTTTGGAAAGGTAACTAAATCAAGGGTCAATAATACTGCTGATGCAATTGGCGCAATCGCAATTCCAAGTGTAAAAATGTATCTTCCAATTATGAAGGGACTAAGTAACGATGCCATGTCAACTGGTGGTGGTACAATGCGTCCAGACCAAGTCATGGGAAAAGGAAACTATCCGTTAGCAGGTCACTATATGACGGCCAAGGGTGTTTTATTTTCGCCACTTGAAGATACTAAATTGGGTGAAAAAGTATACTTGACTAATCTTGATAAGATTTATGTTTATCGAATTTATATGAAAAAGGTTGTAGACCCAACTGCTGTTTGGCTAGTTGATAATACTAAGCAAAATATTGTTACTTTAATTACTTGTGCAGATGGTGGTGTTAATCGCTGGGCGATTAGAGGAAAACTAATTGCTGAAAAGCCTGCAACAGATAAGAATTTACAAGTTTTCAAACTTAAATAAAGAGGATTTGCTTTTGTTGAAGAAGTAAATCCTCTTTAACTTTTGCTATAATAGAAACTTAGATGTTATAAATGATTTAGGTGAACTAAAAATAATGAAATGGCAACAAAGACAAGCAAGTAATTTAGATCAAGAATTAATTGAGGATTATGGATTAACAGATATTCAAGCTAAACTCTTTGCATTAAGAGGTATTAATACCGCAGAGAAGCTAGATTTTTGGTTAAATGCAGATGAAAATGATTTGGCTGATCCTTTTTTAATGCATGATATGGAAAAGTCTATTAATCGTATTAATCAGGCAATTGATAATGGTGAAAAAATAACTATTTATGGTGATTATGATGCTGATGGAATTACAGCAACTAGCATTATGATGGATACCTTAGAAATCTTAGGTGCCGATGTTCACTTTTTTATTCCGGATCGTTTTAAAGATGGATACGGTCCAAGTATGAGCCGTTACCAAGAAATAGTAGAAGATGGTACAAAATTAATTATCACAGTTGATAACGGTGTGACTGGCGTTGAAGAAGTTAAATACGCCCAAGAACATGGCGTTGATGTAATATTAACTGATCACCATACATTTCAGGATCAAAAACCAGCCTCTTTTAGTACAGTTCACTGTAACTATCCTGGTCAAAAATATCCTTTTGATGATTATTGCGGAGCCGGAGTTGCTTATACAATGTGTCGGGCATTAATGCAAGATGCAATGCCAGAACTATTAGACTTAGCCATGATCGGAACTATAGGAGATATGGTTAAGGTTACAGGTGAAGGACATATTATCGTTAAGCGTGGTTTAGATATTTTGAACCAAACAGAGCGTCCAGGCTTACGTGCTTTAATTAAGCAGGCTGGTTTAACCATGGGGCAAATTACAGCAACTGATGTCGGTTTTAATATCGCTCCTAGACTAAATGCTGTTGTTCGTCTGGCAGATGCTAGTTTGGCGGTTGAACTACTTTTGAGTGACGATGAAGAACAAGCTGAAGAAATAGCAACGAAAATAGAAGAATTAAATAATGAAAGAAAAGAGCTTACAGCTGAAGTTTATGAAAAATGTTTAGCCCAAGTTAAAGAAAAAGTTTGGCAGCATCGAAATACGCTAGTATTATATAGTCCAGACTTTCATGAGGGTGTGTTAGGCTTAGTAGCTAATAAAGTTGTTGAAAAGCTTCATAAACCGACTCTTGTTCTTACTAAGGATGAAAATGGTGAGTTAAAAGGCTCAGGTCGGTCAAGCAACGGCTTTAATTTATTTGATACTTTAGAGCCAATGAAAGATGATTTTTTAGATAAATTTGGCGGACATGATTTTGCCTGTGGCTTATCTTTGAAAGCTGATAAACTTGAAGAACTGCGTTCACGTTTTGAAAAAAGCTTTAAGCCAAATACGGATCTTGAAGTAAAAGATTTCGATTTTGAATTAAATTTAAGAGAAGTTACGCCAGATACATTAACGGAAATTAATTTGGTCGGTCCCTTTGGAACAGGAAATCCCGAACCAGTATTTAGTATCAGCGAACCGCACATCAAGAGCCTATTTAAGATGGGAAAAGATAAGAATCATGTGAAGTTTACTGCAGAAAAAAATAATGGCAAACTAACAATTGTAGGTTTTAATAAAGGTTTTTTGAATCAGAACTTGCTTCCGTTTATTAAAGAATTATATGTAACTTTATCTCTCAATAGCTGGAAAAACGTTTCTACTGTTCAAGGAATGCTGGCTGGAATTGAATATGGAGCACCTAAACTAGCAGTTTTTGACCAAGTGATTGACATGAGGCAAGAAGATTATGTGATGGGATTTGCTGACAGGTATTTGATTTTTGATAAGAATACTATTTCTTGGGCTAGAAATGGTTTAGGAATTCCAGAGGAAAAGCTTAGCCTTGCTAAAGATTATCATGGAAATTCTGAGATTGTAGCTTTATTAGATACTCCGCGTAATCAACTTGAATTAAACACAGCTTTAGAAAATAAATATCATCAGCTCTACCTACGTTTTTTATTTGATAAATTACCAATTAATAATTTGCCTAGTAGGGATGCTTTTGGTAAAACATTGAAATATATTTATGCTCACCCTAACTTGACTATTGATGATTATCAGGTGGTATCTTCTTATCTTGGTTTGGATTATCAAGCTATTTTGTTTATTTTAAGAGTATTTTTTGAATTACGTTTTGTTTCATTTATTGATGGAAAAATTATTGGCAATAAGAGTCCTGAAAGCAAAAAATTAACAGCTTCAAGATATTTTACTAGTGTAGCATCACAGATTAAATTTAAAAATCAGCTTAGAACAATGCCTAGTGATCAACTAATTAGTTACGTTAAACAATATTTAAAGTGATCATTACTAGTCATAAATTAATAAAAAGTTCGGTTTAAAACTGATTTTAATTTGAAAATTTGGTAAAATATACAGGTCAAAGGCCGTTAGGTCTGATTTTTCAATGAAAGTCTAAAATGGAGGTTTCTCTTTAAATGGCAATTGATTTTAAAGAACACATTGCAAGTGTAAAGGATTTTCCAAATAAAGGAATTATCTTTCGCGATATTACCCCAATTTTGCAAGATGGGAAGCTATATCGAGCTGCTACTCATGAATTAGCTGAGTATGCTAAGAGTCGTGGAGCAGAAGTAATTGTTGGTCCTGAAGCTCGTGGATTTATTGTTGGCTGTCCTGTTGCAACAGAATTAGGGATTGGTTTTGTACCGGCACGTAAGCCTCATAAGTTGCCACGCGAAGTAGAAAGTGCTTCTTATGATTTAGAATATGGTTCAAATGTCTTAGAAATGCATAAAGATGCAATTAAGCCAGGACAAAAAGTTGTTATTTGCGATGATTTGATGGCTACTGCAGGTACTTTACATGCAACTAAGGAATTAATTGAAAACTTAGGTGGAGAAGTAGTTGGTGCAGCATTTTATATTGAATTAACTGACTTGAAGGGAAGAGAACAATTCCCTGATTTAGATATTTACAGTCTTGTTAAGTACCACGGTGCTTAAGAGCTAAGAAGGCCAATTAAGGCCTTTTTATTTTGCTCAATTTTAATCGGTTTTGTATTAATTTAATAAAAAGCGCATAATAGTTAATGTTTGTTTGAAAGAGGGAGTGTTTTAGTTTTTTATGAAAAAAGACAAATCCGTCAAAATTGGATTAAAAACTCTAGTTTTGATGATCTTTTCAGCCATTTTTGGCTTTAGCAATTCATTAACTGCCTATTATCAAATGGGGTATGCAAGTATTGTTTGGTATATTATAACCGCAATTTTATTCTTTTTGCCTTCTGCACTTATTTTTGCGGAATATGGAGCAGCTTTTAAGGGAGTTAAAGGTGGAATTTTTTCTTGGCTTAAAGGATCAGTTAGTGAAAAAACTGCATTTATTGGTACTTTTATTTGGCTAGCTGCGTGGGTTGTTTGGCTGGTGTCATCGACTCAATTTTTCTTGGTATCAGTGTCGACTGCAATTTCAGGTCATGATACAACGCAAAATTGGCATTTTTTAAACTTGTCATCGACACAATTATTGGGAATTTTAGAAGTAATATTTTTAGTAGTAGTGACTTTTTTTGCCGCTAAAGGTGTCGATAAAATTGCTGCTGTAAGTAATGTTGGTGGCTTTTTTACTTTAGCTATTACAATTGGCTTTACTTTAGTATCTATTTTAGTTTTCTTTTTGAATCAAGGACATCTAGCAGAACCGTTGACTGTGCAATCATTAGTTCATTCTCCTAATCCGGCTTTCCAGTCTCCAATTGCTGTGGTGTCATTCATTGTTTATGCATTATTTGCTTATGGCGGTTTAGAAACTTCAGCGGGAGTAATTGATTCTGTTGATAAACCTGAAAAGACTTTTCCTAAAGCTTTGATTACAGCTATGGTCTGGATGACAGCTTTATATGTCTTGAATATTTTAATGTGTGGAGTTGCTGCAAATTGGAGTAGCGAATTAAGTGGCAAAAATGTTGATTTGGCCAATGTGGAATATGTTTTAATCAACAATTTGGGAGTAGAAACAGGAAAGGCTTTTGGACTTTCTCATTCAGCTTCCCTAACACTGGGTGCTACATTTTCTCGTTTTGCCGGATTAGCTGATGTATTGGCTGGAATTTCAGCAGCATTTTTAATGGTTTATTCACCTGTTAAATCGTTTATTGAAGGTTGTGATCCTAAACTTTTACCTAAAAACTTGGTTAAATTGAATAAACATGGCATGCCAGAACGTTCAATGTGGGTTCAGGCGGTGATTGTTAGTGTTATTATCTTATTTATTTCTTTTGGTGGTAATGCAGCAGGTCAGTTTTATACTATTTTGATGGATATGATGAATGTTTCATCGTCAGCACCTTACTTATTTTTGATTGGAGCTTATCCTTTCTTTAAGATGAAGCAAGGAATTGATCGTCCATTTGTATTTATTGAGGGAAAGAAGCGTGTCTGGACGGTAACAATTGTAGTTTGGCTTGTAGTTGCAATTGGTATTATCTTTACTTGTGTTGAGCCACTCTTTACTGGAGATTATGCAACATCCTTCTGGACTGCTATTGGACCAGTAGCCTTTGGAATTATTGCTTGGGTATATTATTCATATCAAGAAAGAAAAAGCATTACTGTAGTGGATGAAGAAGAATAACAAAAAAAGAAGCATCTATAGTTTAAAAACTAAGAAGCTTCTTTTATTTTGGTCATTTTTATAAAATTGGTGATAGTAATCTTGAGAAATATTGTTTAAACTTACGCCAATGAGATTGTTTATTAAAGTATTGCTTAGTTAATAATGTTGACTCTTTTAGATCTTTTTCAAATATTTCTTTTAATTCAGTTGCAAGGGCAGGATTGTATGTAAAAGCATTTACCTCAAAATTAAGCTGGTAACTCCGAAAATCTTGATTAGCCGAACCGACTGAGGCAATATTAGAACCACTTACAATAGTTTTAGCATGGATGAAGCCATTATCATACTTATATACTTTTACGCCATGATTAACTAAGTACTTAGCGTAATATTCGGTTGCTCGATAAACGAAAGCATGATCTGGCATAGATGGAATCATGATTCGAACGTCTACACCACTCTTTGCAGCAATAATTAAGGCCTCTAAGATGGAGTCACCTGGAATTAAATATGGTGTTTGAATGTAAACGTAGTTTTGTGCTTGCGCAATTATTTCTTCATAAGCTCGACGAATACCAAAATTACTGTTGTCAGGACCTGAAGAAACAATTTGCATTGGAACTAAATTTTTTTCCTGGACAACTTTTAATCTGAATTTTTCAATTAAATTATCGACACTATACGTAGGAAGATGGGATTTACGACAACTTGTATTCCAATCCATTGCAAACCTAATTTCCATCAGGAGAGCAGCTTGTCCTGTTACTCGTAAATGCGTGTCACGCCAATGACCGAATTTTTTGCTTCGATCAACATACTGGTCTCCAATATTAAAACCACCAATATAACCAATTTGATTGTCGATGATAACCAGTTTTCGGTGTAAATGATAGTTAGCACGAGGGGTAGTAAAGAAACGATTACCAGCTGTTGAAATGAATGGTTGAGCGTTTCCACCTAGTTGTCGAAGTTTATTGAAAAAAGAAGGTTTTGTACCGCGAGAGCCACTAGCATCGTACAGAACTCTAACTTTAACACCGCGATTAGCAGCTTTTTCTAGTGCTTTTAGAACTTGGTTACCTAATTGGTCATCATAAAAAGTATAAAATTCAATATTAATACTACTTTTTGCTTGGTCGATATTTTTGATAAGATTTTTAAATAAAACTTTTCCATCAATAAAAGTTTCTACTTCATTGTTAAAGGTCAGGAGGGCATCATCATTATTTAAATTTAATTCAACAAGTCTTCGTGCCCGGGGATTTTGATCTTTATTAGGTAATAGATCGTGTAATTTTAATAATTTATTTTGCTCATTTAAGAATTGGTCTCGGAATTTTTGCTGTTCAGCTTTAATTGAAAAAATATCATCATGAGATAGTTGACGACCAGTGAATAAATATAGAATAAAACCAATATATGGTAAGAGCGATAGAATTAAAAGCCAAGCCCAGGTTGAGGCAATATCACGATGGCTGCGAAAAACTGTCCAAATAGCTAAGCCAACATTAATTAACCAAAGTATTTCAATAATGCGTCTTATGATATCCCAGGTTAAAATCATTAAAATCCCTCCAAATTGTATAGATAATTAATTCTACCATATCTTAAAATATACAAAATATAGTATTTGTATTTACCAAAGCACTAAATATATGATAATTTAAGGTATAATATGCGCAATAGAAAGAAGAAAGATAATGGCAACTTTAGAGCAACCATACTTGGATTTACTAAATAAAATTATGATTGAAGGTCATGATAAGGAAGATAGAACTGGCACGGGGACAAGAAGTATATTTGGAGCTCAAATGCGGTTTAATCTGAGTGAGGGTTTTCCTATTTTAACTACTAAACGAGTTCCTTTTGGTCTTATTAAAAGTGAATTGTTGTGGTTTTTAAGAGGAGATACTAATATTCGGTTTCTATTAGAACACAATAATCATATTTGGGATGAATGGGCGTTCAAAAACTGGGTTGAAAGTGATGAATATCATGGCCCTGATATGACTAATTTTGGACTCAGAAGTCAAGAAGACGCCAAATTTAAGCAAGTCTATCAAGAAGAGATGAAGAAATTTGATGAGCGAATCTTAGCTGACCGGGATTTCGCAGTCAAATTTGGTAATCTTGGAGATGTTTATGGCGCTCAATGGCGTCACTGGCAAAAGCGAGAGGGTGGTTTTATTGATCAAATTCAAAATGTGATTGATCAAATTAAAAAGACGCCATATTCAAGAAGATTGATTGTTAGTGCCTGGAATCCAGAAGATGTACCAAATTCAGCACTCCCACCTTGTCATGTTTTATTTCAATTTTATGTTAATGATGGTCGTTTAAGCGTTCAGCTTTATCAGCGATCAGGAGATATGTTTTTAGGAGTTCCCTTTAATATTGCGAGCTATTCTTTACTAGTTAATTTAATTGCTCAAGAAACTGGTCTTAAACCAGGTGAATTTATTCATACTTTAGGGGATGCGCATATTTATCGAAACCATTTTGATCAAGTAAAAGAATTATTGACTAGAAAACCATATGACTCGCCAAAGCTTTGGCTAAATCCTGATAAGAAAAAGATTGAAGACTTTGAAATGTCAGATATTAAACTCGTTGACTATAAGCATCATGGTACTATTAAAGCTCCCGTAGCTGTTTAGTTTATATAATTGTGAGAGGGGAAGGATGAGAATGATAAGGTTTATTTGGGCTGAGGATGAAGATGGACATATTGGTTACCAAGGGACATTACCTTGGCATTTGCCTGCTGATTTAAAACATTTTAAGGATTTAACTTCTAATCATATAATTGTTATGGGAAGACGGACCTTTGAAAGTTTCCCTGGACTGTTGCCTAAAAGACAACATATTATTCTCTCAACTAGTCCAACTTTACAACGTAAATATCAAAATAACGCACATGTTAAAATTTTTTCTCAACTTAAAGAACTAAAGAATTGGATAAAGGACCATAGTGAACAGACAATTGATATTATTGGTGGAGCAAGAGTTTTTGAAGAATTCATGGATGAGGTTGATATGATTGAAAAGACTAAGATTCACCATGTCTTCAAAGGTGATACTTTGATGCCAAAGATAAATTATGAAGATTTTGAACTAATCAATACTAAAGCTCACCAAGCAGATGAGAAGAATAAATTTGCCTATGATTTTTTAGAATATGAAAGAAAAGAGAAATAATAGGCTTATAAAAGAGGCTGATAATCATTATATAGATGTAATGATTTTTGGCTTTTTTTGATACATTTAGTTACCGGTAACACTTTATTTACCGTTGAAAGCAGTTTCACCCTCACTTAATATAAAAATGTTGAAAGCGCTTGTGCGCTAATGATGAGGGAGAAAACTATGAATGAAAATGATAAAGTAGCGGGTTTACCAGAACTTGCTAAAAGCGTGATTTGGATGATTAATTTTGGATATTTAGGTATTCAAATTGCTTTTACGCTTGAAACATCGCAAATGAGTCGTATTTTTCAAACTTTAGGTGCAGATCCTACGAAGTTAGGCTGGTTCTTTATTTTGCCGCCTTTGGCTGGCTTAGTTGTTCAACCAGCCATTGGATCACTTTCTGATAAAACTTGGGCACCTAAGCTTGGGGGAAGAAGATTACCATATTTATTAATTGGAATGATTTTTGCGGTAATTATGATGCTACTCTTACCAAATATCGGAAATTTTGGCTTAGGCTATGGATCGGTTGAGGCTCTAGTTTTTGGTGCTATTGCCATTGCTATTTTAGATGTATCTGCCAATATGGCTATGCAGCCCTTTAAAATGATGATTGGTGATATGGTTAATGATGAACAAAAATCATATGCATATGGCATTCAAAGTATGCTTTCAAATTCTGGTGCAGTAATTGCAGCATTTTTCCCATTTTTATTAACAATTTTGGGAGTTGCTAATACTGCTAAAAAGGGTGTGGTACCACAATCAGTTGTAATCTCTTTTTATGTAGGAGCTGCAATCCTTGTTATTACTAGCTTGTTAACAGTAACAAAGGTACATGAATATGATCCTCAAACTTATGCACGTTATCATGGTATTAATGAAGAAGATAATAAAAAAGATGGAAATTGGTTTGTCTTATTAAAAAAAGCACCCAAAGTTTTCTGGGAAGTTTCATTAGTTCAATTATTTTGCTGGTTCTCATTTCAATATTTATCAACTTATGCTACTGGCGCAATTGCAGCTAATGTATGGAAAGCATTTGATCCAGCTTCTGTTGGTTACCAACTTGCAGGTAACTGGTTTGGCGTTTTGACTGCTGTACAATCAATTGCTGCCGTAATTTGGTCATATATTTTGGCAAAAGTACCAAATGACCATCATAAGTTAGGGTATGGAATTAGTTTATTGCTTGGAGCTGTGGGATATGGCTCGATCTTTTTTATTCAATCTCAAAATTTGCTTATCTTGTCATTTATTTTGATTGGAATTTCTTGGGCAGCTATGAATACTTATCCTTTAACTCTGGTTTCGAATGCTTTATCGGGCAAACATATGGGGACGTATTTAGGATTATTTAACTGTTCAATTTGTTTACCGCAGATTATTGCTTCATTATTGAGTTTCGTACTATTTCCACTCTTAAAATGTTCAATGCCAGCCATGATGCTGACGGCAGGAATTTCTGGAGTGTTGGGGGCAATTTCCGTTTTATTTATTAAGGAAACGTATGGAAACTAATTTAATTTATTGTTTTTCATTAAAAATTTATACTTAGAGAGCAAAAAAGAAGCAGCCTACTAAAAAATGGTAGACTGCTTCTTTTAATTATTTATTTTTCATAATTGGTTGATAGAACAAATCAATTATAATAGCAGCGATTAAAGCTACAATTATTGTTAATCCAAGATTGGCGAAGTTGATTTTAGTCATTGCTAAGCCCAGTATTGCGAGAGCGAAAGTTAGTAAAACATCAATAATTTGAACAGTCGCAACTGACTTTGATGGAGCTGATTGCCAGAAAAATTTTCTAGTTCTAGTGATTAAAACAATTAACATTGCGCTTAGAACGAGGTAAACGTAAACCATTGTTGATACTGTCCCTTGAGCATAATTATGAGAGACAAGGTACCAAACAAAGCCAAAACCAATTACAGTCCAACCAGCTGCTAACGAGAAAGCAATTTTAGCTAATTTCAGCATATTCCAGCTTTCTGGTTTATAAGTAATATAATATGCGTGTTATCGGTACCAATCATCATCGTTACCATGTTATTCATGATCGTGTAAATAACCATTGCATTTAGAGCCATTGGGATGTAGTTGAAACATAAGTAGCCAAATGTCAAAAGCATGGTTAATTCTGCTGTACGAGATAATTTGGTTAAAGACCAAGTTGTCATTCTTTGATAAACGCGGTGACCAGCATCTAGAATTTTAACAATTGGAGTAAGCCCATCTTCTAGGAGCACCATCTTACCACTTCGTTTGGCAACGTCGGCGGCATTTGAAACGGCAATTCCAACTTCAGCTTGTTTTAAGGCTGGTGCATCATTGACACCATCCCCAGTCATTCCAACAATATAACCATCTTGCTGGAAGAGTTTAACCATTTTTAATTTATCTTCAGGGAGTACATCAGCAATTCCAGCTAGGTCATTAACATCAGTTTTGTCATTAAAATCATGAATTGAAATAACTTTTCCGGTTAAACCGACTTCTTTTGCAACTGCTTCAGCTGTCTTGCGATTATCTCCAGTCAGCATAATTGGTTTAATTCCGCGTCTCTTAAGCTCCTCTAGAGCTTTTTTTGAATCTGATCTAACTTTATCGCGTAGGATAAATACACCTGCAAGTTTATTATTGATCAAAACAGCAACTGAGCGTCCAGCTGTAAAGTCAATATCTTTTGCCTCTTGATCAGCATTTTTATCGATTAAAGATAGTTGTTTAAAAGAGCCTAATTTAATGTTGTAGTTTTTAATCTCAGCCATTGAATAACCAGTATTAGAAGTAAAAGGCGTAAAAGAGTTAGGTGTATCAGGAGTAATTCCTTTTTCTGCTAGATATTCGTCAATAGCAGTATCAATAATGCTTGGACTACGCTTATCTGTTGCAGCTCCTACTAGAGCTAAGACCTCTTTATTTGGGAGGCTACTTAAGTTGTCCCATTGAGAAACAGCGGTTTTATTTTCAGTGATAGTTCCAGTTTTATCAAGTAAAAGTAAGTTTAAGTTAGCAGCATCTTGAATTCCTGTTAAGTCTGAAGTTAGAACTCCTTCTTTACTAAGGCGCGTTGCTTCAAAGGAATTAGATAGGGCAAAAGTAGATGGCATTGCAACTGGAATAGAAGCAATAAACATCATAGCCAAGAATGGTAACATTTCAATGACATTTTGTCCTCTAATTAAAGCTGCAATTACCAAAATTAAAGTTAAAACTCCATCTAATAAACAAAGGTAGTAAATAATTCTGGTAAGGAGTTGTTGCAAGTGACCAGGAGCTGCAGAATTGTTAATTAAATTGATAGTTTTACCTGAGCGAGAATTACTTCCAGTTGCAGTTACTGTAGCTAAAGCATCACCATCAACTACAGTTGTTCCAGCATAGGCAGTATCGCCAATAGATTTTTTAATAGCCTTTGACTCACCTGTGATAGAGCTTTCGTCAACTGTAATTTGACCTTGAACAATTTTTACATCAGCAGCTAAAACATCTCCGCGCTTTAAGCTAATTAAATCTCCCACAGCTAAAAACTTTGAATTAAGTTGTTTCCATTTTCCGTTTCGTTTTACTGAAACTGTAGGAGTTAATTCGTGAGAAATTGTATTTAAAACTCGGCGAGATTTTTTCTTTTGAGTTGCACCGTTAAAGGCCGCAAATAAAAGCATTAGTAAAACAAATAGGGACTGGATCCATTTGCCCAAAATACATTCTAAGATCAACGCAGCTTCTAAGATCCAAGCAGATAAGTTCCATAATTTTGACATGAATTCTTTAAAGAAATTGAATTCAGGTTCAGGTACCTCATTGAGACCGTCTTTTTCTAGACGTTCTTTTGCCTGGGCATCGGTTAGTCCGTGCAAGTCTTTAGTTTCCATGAAAATCCTCCATTAAATCTTTTTCTTAAAGTATTTTAGCGCAGTTCTTGCTATTAAGAAAATATCAAATTAAGATATAAGATATTAAAAAAATAGATATCAATTAAGAAGATGAACGATAATGAATCTAAAACAATTAAAATATTTTCTAGTGGTAGCTGAAGAAAGACAAATTACATCTGCTGCTAAAAAATTGTTTATTGCGCAGCCACCTTTAAGTTATCAGCTAAAACAATTAGAAAAAGAAATTGGAGCACAACTTTTTATTAGAAATGCTCATGGGATGGAATTAACTGAAGAGGGAAAGGTATTTCAAAAGTATGCTGAAAAAATTGTTGACCTTAGTTTGACTGCAACAAGCCAAATTCGGCAAATTAAAGCAGGCGAATTAGGTAAAATTCGGATTGGAGTTATTTCTTCCTGTGGAGGAGTTGTACCAAATAAGCAATTTAAGAAATTAATTAACTATTATCCAAATGTATCTTTTGAAATACACGAAGCAAATACTTTTGGAATTATTGAACAATTGCAGGATGGTATTTTAGATTTAGGAATTGTAAGAACTCCGTTTAACCTTGAAGGATTAAATTTTAAAGATTTTCATCAAGAACCGATGGTTGCAGTTACAAATGAAAATGATTTTGAGGGAGAGAAGATTGAACATTTAAGTCAATTAAAAGATAAGCCGATTATTTTATATCGTCGTTTTCAAGAAATATTCAATCGAAGTTTTCGTCATCAAGGGATTCGACCTTTCTACGCAGTAACTTGCGATGATGCTCGAACAGCAATTCACTGGGCTGATGAAGGACTGGGAGTTGCATTAGTTCCTAAATCAATAGCACAGGCATACGCAAAAAGTAATATTGTCTCAATTAAACATGCTCACTGGATCACGCATTTAAATATTGTATGGCGTAAAGATAGACAAGTTACACCATTGATGGAAAGAATTATTGAAATGTTTTAACTAAAAAAGCCAACCAAAACGGTTGGCTAGAAATTTAATTGTTTTTAATAATTTTATGGTTTAGGTAACGCTCAATAGCCTGGCGCATTAATTTGATTTTGCGGGGCTTGTAAATAATGATCTTTGCCATAATACGAGTCCTTTCATTGTCAATCAGTATATTTTTAAGATACAGGAAAAATATGAAAGAATAGTGACTTTTTAAAGACTAATTTTAGAATTGGCATTTTTTTATTTACCATTTATTTCTTAATTGCTATAATAAGAGCGTTGTAATTGGAGAGTTGGCAGAGTGGTAATGCACCGGACTCGAAATCCGGCGAACCGGCTTATACCGGCGCGCAGGTTCAAATCCTGTACTCTCCTTAATTTTATGTAGCTTTACGGTATATTAGTATTACTTAATATTGATATACCGCTTTTTTTATCTTAATTTGTTAAATAAATTTTAAAAACGTATGTCTTTTATTTATTTGCTGTTACAATGATCATTAGCACATTTGATTGAGGTTAGATAAAAGTGAAATTGCATTGTTTAATTCAATTAATGATTTCAGCAATAATTCTATTAGGATTAATATTTAATATTAGAAATTCGCGTCTCTTTAATTTTTATGATCATCTATTGCACCATAAACTTGTTAGAAATAGAGATAGCAAAATTTGGAAGATTATTACAGTTTTAAATGAACCTAAAGTGATTGTAGTTTGGGATTTTTTGCTAGCTGGACTTTTAGTTTTGCTTGATCATCCCTGGTTAGCAGTCTGGGCACTTGGTACTTTAGCTGTAACTGATGCAGTTGGCATTTTTTTGAAGCATTCAGTGAAAAGACAAAGACCTTTATCAATGAAAACTTATCGAGATGGATATAGCTTTCCGAGTGGCCATGTTTTAAGTGCCACGATAATGTCGTTGATGCTTTGGCAGATTTTCGGACATACTATGGGGATTTGGTTGCTAATTACTTTGATAATTGCTTGGGGACTAGTGGTTATTTCACGTTTAAACATGCGAGCACATTATCCATCTGACGTTTTAGGAGCGACTAGCTTAGCTCTATTTTGTTTTACAATTGCACAACAACTTTTGGGATTGGCCTTTTAAGGGTCAATCTTTTTTTACAAAAAAATAATTGCTTCTTTAGTTTACATACTCACAAAGTTGCTTTAAAATAAATCTGTAGTCAAAAGGGCTATGCCTAAAAGCGACGAAAGACACTGACTAGTGCCAATTCGGTTAGTTTGTATTTTTCGCCACAAATTTAAGGAGGATTTTTTTAATGCTCAAATCAGTTATTGAGAATGTACATGCACTTGAAATCTTTGATTCACGTGGTAACCCAACTGTTGAAGTTTTCGTTACCCTTTCAAACGGTGTCGTAGGTAAGGCTGAAGTTCCATCAGGTGCTTCAACCGGTGAAAACGAAGCTGTTGAATTACGTGATGGTGGTTCACGTCTTGGTGGTAAAGGTGTTATGAACGCTGTTAACAACGTTAACACTGAAATCAATGATGCTTTAAAGGGATTAGATCCACACGATCAACCAAACATTGACGCAACTATGATCGCTTTAGACGGTACTCCAAACAAGGGTCGTCTTGGTGCTAACGCTATCTTGGGTGTATCTATGGCTACTGCTTGTGCAGCTGCTAAGGATAACCACCAACCATTGTACCGTTACCTTGGTGGTACTGACCTTGAAATGCCTCAAACTTTCCACAACGTTATTAACGGTGGTGAACACGCAGACAACGGTATCGATATTCAAGAATTCATGATTACTCCAGTTGCTAAGACTTCATTCCGTGATGGTTTTGAAAAGATCGTTAACGTTTACCACACTTTGAAGAAAGTTCTTGAAGACATGGGTTACGAAACTGGTTTAGGTGACGAAGGTGGTTTCGCTCCTAACATGAAGAACTCAGAAGAAGCTTTAAAGGCATTACATGAATCAATCATTAAGGCTGGTTACAAGCCAGGTGAAGATATTGCTATCGCATGTGACTGTGCTGCTTCATACTTCTACAACAAAGAAGACGGCAAGTACCACCTTGAAGGTAAAGTTCTTACTGACGAAGAATTGGCAGATTACTACGACAAGTTACTTGATGAATTCCCAGAATTAATTTCTATGGAAGACCCATACGATGAAAACGATGTTGAAGGTATGGTTAAGTTCACTGAAAGCCACAAGGACCGTATTCAAATCGTTCTTGACGACTTCATTTGTACTAACCCTAAGCTTTTGAACAAGGCTATTCACGAAGGTGCTGGTAACGCTTCATTAATCAAGTTGAACCAAATTGGTACTGTTACTGAAACTCTTGAAACTATTCGTCTTTCACGTAAGAATGGTTACAACACTATGATTTCTCACCGTTCAGGTGAAACTGGTGATACCTTCATCGCTGACTTCGCAGTTGCTGTTAACGGTGGCCAATTGAAGTCTGGTGCTCCAGCTCGTTCAGAACGTGTTGAAAAGTACAACCGTTTACTTGAAATCGAAGAAGAACTTGGTAAGGGTGAACGTTTAGCATTCTTCCCAGACAACGTTGACTTAGATTAATTTAAGTTAATATTTCTTTAAAAAGAGATTGATTTTTGATCAATCTCTTTTTTTATGCTTGAGATAGTTATGGAAAGTAAGTAAACTAGATACTATAGTTATAGAAAGGAAGATTAGTTGAAAAAGAAAATTAAATCTTTTGATAATAAAACTGTATTAACAATTGGACGAATTGGATCTGTATTGTCTGTTTTGATGTATGTTTCTTATATTCCTCAAATTATGAATAATTTGCAAGGAAACTATGGAAATCCAATTCAGCCATTGGTCGCGGCTATCAACTGCCTTATTTGGGTTTTATATGCTCTTTTAAGAGAGAAGAAAGATTGGCCGTTATTTGTAGCTAATTTTCCAGGAATCTTATTTGGATTAACTACATTTATTACTAGTTTGCATTAATTCTTCAGTCGATCGCTTTCTATAAGAAAAATTAGATGTAAGAGGGGAAAATAATTTGATTACTGTCTCAGATTTAAGTTTGAATTTATCTGGTCGTACTTTATACGAAGATGTTAACTTAAAATTTACTCCCGGTAATTGTTATGGAGTAATTGGCGCTAATGGTGCAGGTAAGTCGACTTTTTTAAAACTTTTAGAAGGTAAAATTGAACCTACAACGGGAAATATCTCTATTGACGCTAATGAAAGAATGTCTAGTTTAAATCAAGATCACTTTGCCTTTGAAGATTTTACTGTTTTAGATACTGTGATTCAGGGTCATAAAGAACTTTATCAAGTAATGAAGGACAAGGATGAACTTTATTCTAAGCCAGACTTTAGCGATGAAGATGGGGTAAAGGCAGCAGAATTAGAATCAAAGTTTGCAGAACTTGATGGTTGGAATGCGGAAGCTGATGCGTCTAAGTTGCTGCAGTCTTTAGGTATTCCAGAAGACTTGCATCAAAGTAAAATGAGTGAGTTGCCAGAAGCCGAAAAAGTTAAAGTTTTATTAGCGCAAGCCCTGTTTGGTAATCCTGATATTCTTTTGCTTGATGAACCAACTAACGGTTTGGATGTTCATACTGTAAACTGGCTTGAAGATTTTTTGGCTGATTATCCAAATATTGTCATTGTTGTATCTCACGACCGTCATTTTTTAAACCAAGTATGTACGCAAATGTGTGATGTAGATTATGGCAAAATTCAGCTATATATGGGAAATTATGATTTCTGGTATGAATCAAGTAAACTTGCATCTGAATTAGCAGCTAACCAAAATGCTAAGAAAGAAGAAAAAATCAAAGAGTTGCAAGAATTTATTGCACGTTTTTCGGCAAATGCATCTAAGTCTAAACAAGCTACTTCAAGAAAGAAGCAGTTAGAAAAAATTACGCTTGATGATATTAAACCATCTTCTCGTAAATATCCTTATGTCAAGTTTGAAATGCACCGGGACTTAGGAAATGACTTATTGAAAGTAGAAGATGTGTCCTATAGTGTTGACGGTGAAAAGATTTTAGACCACGTTTCATTTATCGTTCGTCCTGGTGATAAAGTTGCTTTCTTGTCACGCAATACCTTGGCAACTACTGCTTTAATGGATATTATTGCTGGTAAAGTAAAGCCAGAAAGTGGTACTGTAACGTGGGGACAAACAACTGCGTTTAACTACATGTCTCGCGATTTGAATGCTAACTTTAACAATGATGAATTAACGATTTTAGATTGGTTGCGTCAATATGCTACTAAAGAACAAGACGATAACACTTTCTTACGTGGTTTCTTAGGCCGAATGCTCTTTTCTGGAGAAGAAATAGATAAAAAAATTAAGGTACTTTCCGGGGGAGAAAAGGTGCGCTGTCAGCTCTCTAGGATGATGTTAGAACCAGCTAATGTATTGGTAATGGATGATCCTACTAACCACTTGGATTTAGAGTCAATTACTTCCCTTAATGACGCATTAAAGGACTATCAAGGATCGATTCTATTTACTTCTCATGATCATGAATTTATTCAAACTATTGCTGATCATATTGTGGAAGTTGGACCTAAAGGAATTGTTAGCCGTGCTGATACGAGCTATGATGAATTTTTAAATAATCAAAATATTCAAGATCAAGTTGAAAAAATTTACTAATATTAAATAAAAGAAAAAACTTTGACAAATAGAACACAAAATTGCAATTCTAAATGTCAAAGTTTTTTATTTATCTTCTTTAGCAAAAGTATTAATTATAGTAATAAAACTCTTAGCTAAAGCTTCTTCCTGTTCAACAGGAAGTTTTTTCATATCATTTGTAAGCTTGTCAAGAAAAACACGGTCATTACTTAACTTATTTACAAATGTCTGTGATTCAGGAGTTTTTGAGGATTCATCAATTAAAGTAATTACGGATGTTTGTAGTGCCTTTGCAATCGTATCTAATTTTTGAATACTGATATTTTGGTTACCTGTTCTTTCAATTTTAGAGATGAAATTTACTGATAGACTACTGAATTCCGCCAGGTCTTCTTGAGTCATTCTCAAACTCCTGCGTCTTTTTTTGATCGCAGCTCCTAAGTTGTCTATCACTTCAATCACAATTCCTTTCACACAGATTTCTGCCTGCGCTTTTTAGAATAAAGTTAAACTGTAATTAAATGAAGAATTTATAATATTATCTTCCTTCATTTAGTATATTCATACACCAAAACCTGTTGGACAAACGCTAACCATACTGGCGCTATGAGCTATTAAAATATATTTAAACTTAGGAAATTTGAGAGAGGCGAAAAGCAGTATAACAAATATCAAAATTTTAATGTAGTTATTTTATTAAATTTTAAGAAATTTTGCTATTTCCAGTAGCATAATCTAGATTTACCCCATCTTGTACATTGAAAATATAAACATGAAAATGAACATCATTGGAATTAATCGATTGTCCTTCCATTTCGACTCCACGGGCGAGTAATTCATTATTTCTAAAAATTGGTGTTACGCGGTAGCGAACATAATTAGCCGGCGAGGATTTTAAGTAAGTGGCTACTTCATTTTCATACATTAGCATGTCGGGATCATTTAAGTGTCTAGTTCCAGTCATTAAGTTTTTCCAATTATTATTTTGACCGGTTAATTGGTAGCCAATTAAGTGTGAACGATTAAAGAGCCAATGGTGGTTAATCTTTTTATTGTGCCAGCCAGTTGGGTTAACATGAAGAGCTTCTCTTTTAGCCTTTGGCATTAATGATTTGTTTAAAAGTGCATTGGCAGCTGTTACTCGATTTTGAGAATCAAGATCACCATATTTTTGCCAAGCGCCATGGCTGGTATCCAAATCTTCTTTTGAAAAATCAGGATTATTATTATCAACATTAATAATACTTTTACCCTCGTAGTTGAGAGTAGATAGTTTTTGTTTACTTAAAGACTCAACAGCATTGGGGTTGGTGTAATGTTTTAATTGTTTTTGAAGATCAGCTATTTTTTTGTCCAAAGAGCTAATTTTCTTTTCAACTTTTTGGTTTTTATTTTTTAAGCGACTAACTTCTTTTTGATTACTATAGTCATACTTATATTTTTTAACAATCTTGATATCACTAGCTGAACTTGTCTGTGAGATATATGTTTGACTTGCACCTAACGAAAATAAGAGGGCAGCTGCTAAAAATTGAGTAAATTTTTTATTTATCATTATCTTTTTGCCTTTCTATAACCAGCATTAATAGCATCTTGTTCGCTGTTAAAATAGACTGCATTAGCTGAATGCATGTGGTAGCCTGCTTGTCCGGGAACGTGATAGATCATTGAATTGCGATTTCCGACAATTGTACCTTGATTTGCCGTATATAGATCGCCTTGACTGGATGAGCTATCATTATTGGTTTCTTGATTTTGCTGAGCTTTTTTCTGGGCTTCTTCAATTTCTTTCTTTTTAGCAGCAGCTTCTTTTTGAGCTTGGACTTCTGCGGCTTTTCTTTCTTGTTCAGCTTCTTGTTTTTGTTTTTCTTCTTTTTCTTGATAGTTATCAAGTTGCTTTTTTAATTTATCATATTCAGCTTGCTTGTTTTTTTCTTCCTGTGTGAGAACTTTAGCTCTAGCTTTTTCTTTATTTAGTTCATCCGTTCCCACTTTTTTAGTAATTGTCTCAGTAGCAGTCTTATGGGCTACTTTTTTGCTTTTAGTTAAAGTGGTTTTTTGAGCGGATTGATGGCTTGTAGTATGTGTATTAGGAGAGGTAGCCAGCCCTAATACGAAGAATAGGCCAAGCGTGACGCAATTTGCCCAAAGAATTGGGTGAGAGGTCTTTTTAAATAAAAATTTTTTAACAAGATAATATGGAATTAGGTAGAACCAAAAGAGGATCCACATGATTATTTTGACAACTTTATTTTTCATCTTACTTTCTCCATTCATAAATATCCTCATGTATCAGGATAATATAATGGTTTCGATAAGAAAATAAAAAATTAAAAAAAGACTTGACGAAAATTGCTTAAGATTATAATATATTTTTAACAATTAACTTAAACATTTTGCTAGTTGAGTAAATTAGGAATGTTCTTTTAGAGAGTCTACGTGTGGTGGAAGTAGATAGGACAGCTAATTGAAGATGGACTAGAAATTAAAATGGTGGTAATGAATTTTAATAATGAGTTATCAACGGAGTTGCGATCGTTAACAACGCAAGGTAATTCCTATTTGATTGTAGGAGCTACTTACTAAGGTTATTTATGTGAGTAAATAGCAAATTAAAGGTGGTAACGCGAGCACTCGTCCTTTTTAAGGATGAGTGCTTTTTTGTTTAGGAGGAAAGCACGATGCATAAGAAGAGAATTAGAAATCGGATAATTTGGTCAGTGGTAGCAGTTTTAATTGTCATTGCTGGTTGGTTTAGTTTTGGCCCCACGAGTACTAATACAAAAGATCAAAAAGAAGTAGTTGTTGGGGTAGTTGGTCAAACTAAACAAGACGCAGAGATTTGGAAAAGCGTCGCAGAAATTGCAAAAGAAGATTATGGTATAAAGATTAAGATTAAGAACTTTACAGATTATAATCAGCCAAATAAGGTTCTTCAAAATGGCGATATTGATCTAAATGCCTTTCAGCACTATACATTTTTAAACGCTTGGAATAAGGCAAATCATGGTTCACTAGTTGCAATTGGAAATACTTATATTGCTCCAATCAGATTGTATTCAAAGAAATATCAGAATATTAATGAGTTGCCACAAGGAGCTACAATTGCAGTTCCAAATGATGCTTCTAATGAATCAAGAGCTTTATATGTATTAAAGAATGCTGGTTTAATTAAATTAAGAAAAGGCGTTAAGTTAGCTACAGTTGCTGATATTACGTCAAACCCTAAGGGATTAAAGATTAAAGAAGTCAGTGCTGAGCAAACAGCAAGAGTAATTGATGATGTCGATGCAAGTATTGTTAATAATACCTACGCAGTTCCAGCTAAGTTAGGTGACAAGCAGACAATTTATATTGAGCCATTAAATAAGGATTCCGAACAATGGATTAATATTATTGTCGCAAATAAAAAGGATAAGAATAACAAGGTCTACAAGGATTTAGTTAAGGCATATCAAACTGAAAAAACTAAGAAGCTATCTGAAAAGCTTTACGGTAAAACTGAAGTTGCAGCTTGGGGATTGAAGTTGAAGTAAGAGAGGAGAAAGTCTAATGACAGCACAAATTAATTTAAAAGATATCACTGTTCAATTTGGACCAAATAAGGCAGTTAATAATGTGAATCTAGAAATAAATAAGGGCGATATTTATGGTGTGATTGGTTTCTCCGGTGCGGGAAAATCCACCTTGGTTAGAACAATTAATTTACTACAATATCCTTCGGCTGGTTCTGTCGAAGTTAACGGGACAATTTTATTCAAGGAAGGTAAACTTCAGGTTTCTAAAAAGCAGCTTCAAGAAAAAAGACGGAAAATTGGAATGATTTTCCAAAATTTTAATCTTTTAAATGAAGAAACCGTAATTGAAAATGTTGCTTTTGCGTTGCAGCATACGCATTTGTCTGACAAAGAATTAGAAGAAAAATCACTTCATTTATTAGAATTGGTAGGTTTAAAAGATAAATCTGACTTTTATCCAGCACAATTATCTGGTGGTCAAAGACAACGTGTCGCAATTGCGCGTGCTTTAGCTAATGATCCTGATATTTTGATTTCTGATGAAGCAACTAGTGCCCTTGACCCTAAAACTACTAATCAAATCTTAGATTTGCTTTATGATTTGAATAAAAAATTAGGATTAACGATTGTCTTAATTACACATGAAATGGATGCAGTAAAAAGAGTTGCAAACAAAATCGCTGTCATGGAAAAAGGAAAAGTAATTGAAAAGGGAGATTTGAGAGAAGTCTTCTTGCATCCTCAAAAGCAGCTTACACGTCAATTTGTAGGTGGCGCTTTGCAGGCTCAACATATTTTAAATACGTACAACTTTGATAAATTGGCAGATAATGCAGAATTATATCAGTTGGTTTATAGCATTAATGATGTTACTAAGTCAGTAGTTGCCGATTTAGATGTTTCATTAAATACTAAAGCAAGTATTTTGTATGGAAATGTAGAAGTCTTAAGTGGTGAACCAATTGGCACACTTGCTATTTTATTGAACCTTGATGAGCAGAAACAAAAAGAGGCAATTAAATTTTTAGAGAGTAAAAACGTTGTAGTAACGAAATTAGATAAAGGAGTGCTGACTAATGATTAGTTTTTTGACTAAAAACTTTCCTAATGTTGTGGCCCTAGGTTGGGGTGGAGATGCTGGTTGGGGAACAGCTATTTTCCAAACCTTATTTATGACTTTTTGGTCAGCTATTTTTGGAGGAATCCTTGGTTTGGTTTTTGGCTTACTTCTTGTTTTGACGAAACCAAAAGGAATTTTAGCCAATAAAGTTGTTTATTGGATCGTTGATAAACTTGTATCTATCTTCAGAGCCGTTCCATTTATTATTTTGCTGGCTTTCGTTGCTCCAGTTACTCAGAAAATCGTCGGTACTCAAATTGGAATGAAAGCGGCTTTAGTACCATTAACTTTAGGTGTTTTTCCATTTTTTGCTAGACAAGTTCAAGTTGCGCTTGAAAGTGTCGATAATGGAAAGATTGAAGCAGCTGAAGCTTTAGGTGCTTCAACTAAAGATATTATTTTTGATGTTTATTTAAGAGAAAGTAGATCCGAATTAGCTAGAGTGTCGACAGTAACTTTGATTAGTTTAATCGGCTTGACAGCAATGGCAGGTGCCGTTGGAGCTGGTGGTCTAGGTAATACAGCTATTTCTTATGGCTATAATCGATTTAATAATGATGTTACTTTAGTAGCAACATTATTAGTCTTATTGTTAGTGCTAATTGTACAAGTAGTTGGTGATTTAGTAGCAAAGAAATTGAATCACCAGGAACGTTAATCAGATGGCATTGAATAAGTATTTTTAGTATAATTTAATACAATTATATTAGCGAAGAATTATATTCTCCGCTTTTTGTATGCCCTTTCATTTAAATGTAGCTTATAATGAAGATAATGAAAACGGAGGACAAAAAATATGGTAAAAAAAGGTTATCGTGTTGAAAGTGATACATTAGGTCCAGTGGAGATTCCAGAAAAAGCATTATGGGGTCCACAAACTCAAAGAAGTAAAGATAATTTCCACACTGGAGCATTAATGCCAATTGGTATTATTCGGGCACTTCTTCAAATAAAACTAGCTGCGGCTCAAGCTAATATTGAAGCTGGTACTGAAACGGAAGAAAAGGGACGCGCAATTATTGAAGCAATTCATCAATTACTTGATTTAAATAATGAAGAGTTGCAACCATACTTTCCACTTCATGTTTATCAAACTGGATCTGGTACTCAGACCAATATGAACGTTAATGAAGTTGTAGCCAATTTAGCTAATCAAAATCATCCTGGCTTAAATATTTTACCTAATGATGACGTGAATATGGGACAATCTTCAAACGATACTTTTCCGACTGCAATGAATTTAGTTGCTACGCAAGCTCTGGATGATTTAAAGCCATCTGTCAAACACCTAATTAAAGAATTGAAGGCTAAGCAAGATGAATACTGGACTACAGTTAAAGTAGGTAGAACACACTTACAAGATGCTGTTCCATTAACTTTTGGTCAAGAACTATCCGGCTATGTTGCTGCGCTTAATCATGATTTGGCTTATATTAATGAACTGGAAGAAACTTTATATGAATTGCCAATTGGAGGAACTGCTGTTGGTACTGGACTTAACGCAGCTCCAGGTATGGCTGAAGATATTTCTGAGCGTTTATCAAGAAAGTATGGTCACCAATTTGATGTAAAAACTAATAAATTCTTCGGTTTAGCAAATCACTCAGGCTTAAATGTTGTTCATGGTGCTCTAAAAGCCTTAGCTGCTGATATGTTTAAAATTGCTCAAGATATTCGTTTCTTAGGTTCCGGTCCCAGAGCTGGTTTAGGAGAATTAAATTTACCAGCAAATGAACCAGGTTCTTCAATTATGCCGGGTAAAGTTAATCCTACTCAAGCAGAAGCAGTTACTATGGCCTGCTTGAGAGTATTTGGAAACGACACAACAATTACAATGGCAGCTTCTCAAGGAAACTTTGAAATGAATGTCTTCAAACTTGTTATGATTGCAGCATTCTTAGAGTCAGCAAATGTTTTATCAGGAACTATTTCAAGCTTTGCTAATAAGATGATTCATGGTATGACTGTAAACAAGGAAAGAATGGCAAAAGATGTCACGGATTCCTTAATGACCGTTACTGCACTTTCACCTCATATTGGTTATCACGAAGCAGCTACAATTGCACAAACTGCGGCTAAAGAAAATACAACTTTACGGACAGCAGCTTTAAAGAGTGGTCTAGTAACTAAAGAACAATACGATAAATGGATGAAGCCAATCACGATGACAAATGCAATGAATACTAAACCAATTGATGATTAAAAGAAGGGGGAAAGTATGGCATATAAATTTCCAACACAAACAGTAGATAATTTAAAGGAAGAATATGACGCAATTATCGTCGGTAGTGGCGGTACTGGTTTAGCAGCTGCAATCCAAGCACATCAATATGGTCTAAATGTTGCTATTTTAGAAAAAAATAGCTTTTTAGGTGGAAATACTATGAGAGCTAGTTCAGGGATGAATGCAGCTGAAAGTATCGTTCAAGCTCGTCTGGGAGTAAACGATAGTATGCAAAAGTTTTATGATGAAACGCTAAAAAGTGGCGGTTATATGAATGACCGTGAAATGCTCCATTATTTTGTTGAGCATGCACCTTTAGCTATTGCTTGGCTTGAAGATTTAGGCATTAAGGTAGATGATTTAACTATTACAGGTGGTATGTCTAAAAAGAGGACGCATCGTCCGTCTTCAATGGCTCCAATCGGTGCCTTTTTAGTTAATAATTTACTTAAGCTGGCAGATGAACGTCACATTCCAATTTTTATCGATTCAAAGGTTACTAACTTATTGCAAGATAAAAATAAGAAAATTACTGGTGTAGAAGTTAATAATGAACGTCGAATAAGAGCTAAAGCGGTTTTGCTTGCTACTGGCGGTTTCGGTGCTGCTAAAGATTTAATTGCTAAATATCGTCCCGATTTACGTGATTACAAAACAACTAATCAAGCAGGTGCTACTGGAGACGGTTTAAAATTAGCTGATAAAGTTGGGGCACAATTAGAACAATTGGAGTTAGTTCAAGTTCATCCAACTGTGCAGCAAGATACAGATCACGCGTATTTAATTGGCGAAGCAGTGCGTGGTGAAGGAGCAATTTTAGTTGATCACCAGGGTAAAAGATTTATTAATGAATTAAGTACTCGTAAGATTGTCTCTAATGCGATTACTGAAACTCCTGAGCATTCTGCATATTTAATTTTTGATCAAGGAGTTAGAGACAGAGTTAAGGCGATCGAATTCTATGACTCAATTAATTTAGTTGTTCATGGAAATACAATTGAAGAATTAGCTGAAAATATTAAAGTTCCAGCTGCAAATCTTACAGCAACCCTTCAAAATTGGAATGAAGCAGTTGAAAAGAATAGTGATGAAGAATTTGGACGTACGACTGGTATGGCTAGTTTAGATCATGCTCCATACTATGCTATTCATATTGCACCTGCTATTCACTATACAATGGGTGGAATTCATATTGCACCTGATACTAGAGTATATGATACTAATGGTAATTTTATTGCTGGATTATATGCCGCTGGTGAAGTTAGTGGTGGCTTGCACGGAAATAATCGAATTGGTGGTAATTCAATTGCCGAAACAATTATCTTTGGTCGTGAAGCAGGGAAAGCTATGGCAGAGTTAATCAAATAAAGCGCTTTCAATAGATAGCTTATTTGTGTATACTTAAAGTGTAAAATTTAAGTTTTCATTCAAAGGAGTTATATATAAAAATGAGTCGTAGAAAAGTATTTTTAGTTGGTGACGGTCGAGTTGGCTCAACTTTTGCAAATGATTTATTGCAAAATGTAAAAATTGATGAATTGGTAATTTGCGATGTAGTTAAGAAAATTACTGAAGGAGATGCCTTAGACTTAGAGGACCTAGCTCCATTTGTTGGTCAATGTACAGTAAAGAGTGGAGATTACAGTGATGCTAAAGATGCAGATATTGCCGTAATTACTGCTGGTGCTGCAAGAAAGCCGGGGATGACCAGATTAGACTTAGTAAATACTAATGTTAAAATTTTAGAATCAATTGTAAAGCCGATTGTTGATTCTGGCTTTAATGGTATTTTCGTGGTTTCTGCAAACCCAGTAGATATTTTAACTACTTTAACGCAAAAATTATCTGGGTTTCCTAAGAATAAGGTTATTGGAACAGGAACATCCCTTGATACAGCACGTTTGCGTGTAGCATTATCACACAAGACGGGTGTGAATGTTGATCACATTGATGCTTATGTTTTAGGTGAACATGGTGATACTTCCTTTGAAAACTTCGATGAAGCCATCATCGACCATAAACCACTTCGTTCTTATAAAGAATTAGATGAACAAACTTTAGCTGAATTAGAAACTGATGTACGCAAAAAGGGTGGCAAGATTATTGCTAACAAGGGTGCAACTTTCTATGGTGTTGCAATGTGCTTAACTCAAATTTGTAAAGCAATTTTAGAAAATACTGCGCGCGTTATGCCATTATCAGCTCCAATGACTGGCGAATATGGTATTCATGATCTTTATCTTGGAAGTCCAGCAGTTGTTACAGCTAACGGAATTAGTGATGTAATTGAACTTCATTTATCTGAAGATGAAAAGAAGAAAATGACTTATTCAGCAACAAAGATGAAAGAGGTTGTTGATGGAATCAATCTATAAACAATAGTTTATAAATAGAAAAAGGTCTTGCACTTACTTAAATTAAGAGTGCAAGGCCTTTTTTCTGTGATAAAATTTTAAAGGTATGATATTTAATCAAAGTTTGGGGACTATGAAAAGTGAAAAACAAGGAAAACAAAATTGAGCGTGTAAATCAATTACACCATCAGCATACTTTGTCGCATCACCATCATATGCGAATTCGTTGGCAAGAATTTTTTACGAGTGATAATATTACACCAGCTAAAAATGCTACTTTGGCTGAACGTTCTGTGATTGTAGGTCATATTGGAATGATGCTTTTGTCATATGGAACAGGAGCTTGGCGAGTAAGATCGGCAATGAATACAATTGCTCGCTGTTTAGATATGACTTGTAGTACTGATATTGGCTTAGTATCAATTGAGTATACTTGTGTTGACGCCGATGGTAAGAGCTATACTCAGGCCTTGAGTTTACCAACAACTGGCGTTAATACAACAAAACTGGACCGAATGGAAAATTTTGTTAATCAGTTTAAAGAAGATGATGGAAACTGGACTATTGGTCAAATTCATAATCGTTTAGAAGAAATTTCAACTATGAAGTCAAGGTATTCACCTTGGCAAGTTGGATTAGCAGCTGGTTTAGCCTGTGGAGGATTTATCTTCTTACTCGGTGGTGGAATTTTTGAAGTTATTTGTGCCTTTTTTGGAGCTAGCTGCGGAAATTATGTACGCCGTAAAATGGCAGACCGTCATCTCACTATTTTGGCGAATATTACTGTAGCTGTAGCGGTTGCTTGCGCAGTTTATGTGGGAAGTTTCTATTTAATCAGATTATTTTATCCAGTAAGTTTACATCATTTAGATGGATATATTGGCGCAATGCTATTTGTAATTCCAGGATTTCCATTTATTACATCAGGACTTGACCTTTCTAAGTTAGATATGCGGTCGGGTTTAGAGCGGATGGCTTATGCTATTATGATTATTGTTGTTGCTACAGCGGTTGGTTGGGTAATGGCTTTAGTTTTAAATTTGCACCCACAGAATTTTGAAAAGTTGAATTTAACGCCGGTAGTTTTGACGCTTTTAAGATTAATAGCTAGTTTTTGCGGGGTCTTTGGTTTCTCAATTATGTTCAATTCTAAGGTCTCAATGGCAACTGTAGCTGGCCTTTCGGGAGCTGTTGCTAATACCTTGCGTTTAAGCTTAGTTAATTGGTCAAACGTACCGCCAGCAGTTGCTGCTTTTATTGGGGCTTTCGTAGCAGGGATGCTTGCATCAATTATTAGACGTAAAATTGGTTTTCCAAGAATTGCAATTACTGTGCCTTCAATTGTGATCATGGTTCCAGGTTTGTATATGTATCGTGCAATGTTTAATTTGGGATTAACGTCATTGAATGCTGGTGCCTTATGGATGGTGCAGGCCTTAATGATTGTCATTTGCTTACCATTAGGACTGATTGCAGCTAGAATTTTAATGGACAAAGATTGGCGTCATGCAGGATAATTTTTCACAAAAAAGTTGTCATAGAATTTAAACTATGGCAACTTTTTTCGTATAATTAATAGAACAATAGGATAGTAAATAAAGAATGAGTGACGATTATGCAAAAGAAAATTTTATTGCTTTCTACTGGGGGAACAATTGCTTCTGTTGTGTCAGATGCAGGCTTAGTGCCTAAGGAATCTGGAGAACAATTGATCAATATGTTGGGTGAGCTGCCATATGATATTACGGTTGAAGATATCTTGCAACTTGATTCTTCTAATATTCAGCCTGAAGAATGGAAGTTAATTGCAGAAAAAATTTTTGAAAACAGAAATAAATATGATGGTATTGTAGTTTCTCACGGTACAGATACGATGGCATATACAGCATCGATGCTCGCTTTCATGCTACAAAATATTAATATCCCAGTTGTTCTAACTGGAAGTCAGGTTCCGATTAACGTGGTTTTAAGTGATGCGCCAGATAATTTAAGACTAGCCTTTGCAGCAGCAGCTACTTGTTGTCCAAATATTTATTTGGCTTTTGATCGAAAAGTAATGTTGGGATGCCGCAGTGTAAAGGTTAGGACGATAAACTTTGATGCTTTTGAAAGCGTGAATGTACCGCCTGTTGCTAAAGTTACATCCGATGGTCTTGTTTTTTCTGAGCAGAATTTGTCAAAAAATACTAGAGAATGTACTTTAAATACGGAAATTAATCCCCATGTTTCACTAGTAAAATTATTTCCTGGTTTTGATCCCAAGTTACTATTTGCAATGGTTAAAAGTGGATGTAAGGGAATTGTTATTGAGGCGTATGGCTTAGGTGGAATGAATTATATTAGACGAAATATGGTAGGAGCAGTTGGTGAATTAATTCGCCAGGGAATACCAGTAATTGCAAGTAGCCAATGCTTATATGAACGCAGTGACCTTACTAAGTATGAAGTAGGTAGAGAAGCTCTTCTTGAAGGCGCAATTAGTGCGCGTGATATGACATCTGAAAGTGCCATTACTAAGTTAATGTGGGGCTTAGGTCAAGGATGGGACGTTCATCAAATTGCTGAATTTTTTAATACTGATGTAGTTGGTGAAGTAACAATAGAAAAAGACGATACACTTCGTGTAGATTAGTTTTAGGGAAATAAATGAAAAATAATTTTAAACAACCAATTGGGTTAACAAGTGCAGAAGTTGATCAAAGAACTAAAGAAGGAAAAGTAAACCGTGCTGTTAATGATCAGGCTAAGACGACATGGCAAATTATCAAAGAAAACACTTTTACATATTTCAACTTAATTTTTCTAGTACTATCCATCTTATTAGTAATTGTTGGTGAGTATAAGGATTTAACTTTCTTACCAGTAATTATTGCGAATATGATCATTGGGATTGTTCAAGAATTACGCGCAAAAAGAGTTTTAGATAAGTTAAACGTAATGAATACAACTAAAATTGCTGTAATTCGCGATGGAAAAGAAGAAGTTATTCCTATTGAAAACCTAGTCTTAGGAGATGTAATTGTCCTTCAGACTGGTGATCAGATTCCGGCCGACGGACAGGTTATTTCGGGAACCTTACGTGTAAATGAGGCCTTGTTAACCGGTGAAGCAGATGAAATAGAAAAAGACGTTGGTAGCGAATTAATGTCTGGAAGCTTTGTAGTGTCTGGGAAAGCATACGCACGACTTGAAAAAGTTGGGAAGAATTCTTATGTTTCTAAGTTAACTTTAGAAGCTAAGTCAATGAATTCAAAAGAAGGATCAGAGATGGTCCGTTCGATCAATCGATTAATTAAGTGGGTTGGAATTATTATTATTCCATGTGGAATAGCACTTTTCATTGTTGCTCGCTATGTGAATCACTTGAATTTAGCTGATAGCGTGGTATCGATGGAAGCAGCGGTAATTGGGATGATTCCAGAGGGATTGTATTTGTTAACAACGATTGCTTTAGCCTTAGCTGCAATGCGCTTAGCGCGGTCCCAAGTAATGCTGCATGATATGAAGAGCGTTGAAACATTAGCTAGAGTTAATGTTTTATGCGTTGACAAGACGGGGACAATTACTGAACCAAAAATGGAAGTTGAAAAAATTATCCCGGTTAACACAAGTACAGATAATTTAGCAAAAAATATTTCTATTTTTGCCCAAAATATGCCCCATGATAATGCCACAATTAAGGCAGTAGCAGACGTTTTTAATCAAAAGTCTGATATCAAAGTAAAAAAGATCATTCCTTTCACATCAGTAAATAAGTATAGTGGAGCCGTTGTTGGTGAAAGTACGTTACTTATGGGTGCACCGGAGTTTGTATTACGTGATCAATTTAAAGATTATGAAAAAGAAATCAACCAATATACTAGTCAAGGCTATCGGGTTTTGGCTTTTGCTCAATATCCAGAAGCCTTGGAAGATGAAAAGCAAAATCTCTCTAAAGCAGTTGAATTACTCGGCTATATTTTAATTTCTAATCCAATTCGAAAAGAAGCTAAGAGCACCTTTAAGTACTTTGAACGGCAAGGGGTCGATGTCAAGGTTATTTCAGGGGATAATCCGCTAACAGTAGCTAGAGTAGCTAAGCAAGCTGGAATTAAGGATGCTGATAAACTAATTGATGCTACTGAAATTGGTGAAGGTGACTATGAAGAAGTTGTCAAAAAGTACAATGTTTTTGGCCGAGTTAAGCCTGATCAAAAGAAAAAGTTGATTAAGGCACTTCAAAAGAATGGTAATACAGTTGCCATGACTGGAGATGGTGTTAACGATATTTTAGCCATGAAGAGTGCAGATTGTTCAATTGCCATGGCATCAGGAAATAGCGCAGCTGTGCAAGCTTCTCAAGTAGTTTTACTTGATTCTGATTTTGCTAGAATGCCAAAAGTTGTTGATGAAGGTAGAAAAGTAGTTAACAATATTGAAAGATCAGCTAGCTTATTCTTGGTTAAAAATATTTTCTCGTTCCTGATGGCTATTTTCTCTTTGGTTTTTGCAATGTCATATCCATTAAGGCCGGCACAGATTGCCTTAATCTCGGCATTTACGATTGGACTACCATCATTTTTACTTGCTCTTGAAAATAATTACAACCGTATTCGCGGAAAATTTATTCCAAATGTTTTATCTCGCGCAATTCCAGGTGGAATTACAGACATGCTTGCTGTGTCGATCTTGGTAGTTGCTGATATGGTTTTAGCTCTAGGGCGACAAGAAGTCGCTACAACTGCCACGATGCTTTTAGTTGCAGTAGGGATGATGGTTCTATACCATATTTCAAGACCATTGAATAAGTTTAGATGGACAGTATTAGGTGGTTCATTCTTGGCTCTGGTTTTAGCAGTTATTTTCTTCCATAACTTATTTGCTCTTTCACGTATCTCGGCAACTGCAGTATTTTTACTGTTAGTGTTGTTCTTTGCAGAAATTACTATTTTCAGATTCTTGAGTAAATTTGCGGACGGAGTAAGGGAAGTCTTAGTTGTTTATGATCAAAAGGGAAAAGATTTGACTCTAAATGATATCAAGCATGCATATAGTAAGGGAAGAAGTTTGGTGAATATGCCATCAGGTAAATAAATTTTTAAATAAGTATAAATTTTTACTGCTTGAATGATACAATTAAAAAGTTAAGTCAATATTTATCTGAGGTTAAAAATGAAAAATAGTAATATAGAAAAGTATAAGAGTAAATTAATAGATTATCTTATTCCGATAATTTTAAGTTTAGTAATTGCAACTATCTTAATTTGGACGATATTGAGTACTCGATCAGGTCTTACTTTAGATGATACTGCTTTTCATTTTCATCGTTTTTATGATACTAATCAGCAAATTCAAAACCATAATTTTTCTTACTTTCAGATGAACTATGGAATGGGTGAAAGTGGTCGAATAGTTAATGCACTTTATGGACCTTTTTTTGCCTATATAATGGGATTCTTACTTCTGTTTTGTAGTTCTTGGCTTCGCTTTCAAGTTGTGATAACTTATTTGATTTTCCTAGTTGGTGGTCTGGGAATGTATCATTTAAGCCGAAAAGTAAAGATGACAAGGACTGTTTCTTCAGTAATTACTGCCTTATTTTTGACGACAGGTTATATTGCTTACTGGTTACGGTCGAATGCTTTTAATTCTTGGGGCGCGGTTTTAATTCCCTTTGTTTTAATTCAAGGAATTAATCTTCTAAATAATTATAAGAAGAGATTTAGCTGGATTAGTTTAGGCGTCGTGATGGCGATTGTGGCTCAAGTTCACTTATTGAGCACATTCTTTTCTATCTTAGCTTTAATTCCATTCTTTATTTATGGATTAGTCTTAAGTGAAAATAGACGTCAAATGTGGCTTGATGTCTTCAAGGCAGTTGGATTATTTGTTGTTTTAACAGCAAATGTGTGGGGAGCGTTCTTGCTTCTTTATCCGACAAATCAAATGGCATCTCCGATTGATTTTTCACCAGTTCTTACTTCTGTCAACCTGTCACTTGCTGGTACAAGTACTATGTGGACGTCAATTACAGAAGTCACTTTATTGCTATTTATTGTACAAATAATTTATGTAGCATTTAATTTTAAGTCTTCAAAAATCAACACTTTTGTTACTCTTGAAGGATTAGTATTCTTTTATTTAAGTTCTAATTTATTCCCTTGGCAGTTTGTTAAAGACAACTTCCCAGCCGTAACTGGCTATTTACAATTTCCAAATCGATTTACTGTTGTAGCTTATCCATTATTATTCCTTGGGGTAGGTTTAACAATTACAGAACTAGTTACAGAACATGGTAAAAAGCTCAGCTTGTTAGCTAGTGCATTAGCTGTAGTAATAGTTTTATTTAATGTCAGAGCTGATTTCAATGAAATTAATAATAATATTTCTTATAATAAAGGAATTATTAGTAATTCAAGAGAGATGCAAGAGAAAGGCTTAGAGGCATATATTAATAAAATTGACATTAATACTCCCGATTATCTCCCTGTCCAGAAGAAAATTAAATCTGCTGATGTTACAGGAATGTTAATGAACATGGCGCCACAAAGGAAAAACTTTAGTAAGAAAGTTTTATCAGGGGGACGCTTAGAAATTAAGTGGAATGGGAAAAATGCTAAGACAACTACACTTCCAGTTTTTATTTACCATCAATCTGAATTAACAGTAAATGGCAAAAAGATAAATCCAAAACTTAATGAAATTGGAATGCCAATTGTTCAATCAAAACGCGGTAAAAATACGGCAATTCTTTCATTTAAGACGCCAGCATGGTTTACGATTTTACTATACATTTCAATTCTTGGCTGGGTAATGATGTTGATTTACGGCGTGTTTAAATTAGTTAAAATAGCTAAAAAATAATACAAAAAACTTCCTAAAACTAGAAATTCTAGTCTAAGGAAGTTTTTTATTACTCTAATAAATCAACAAAAGTGGCTTCAGTGATTTTTTGTAGATCTTCTGGATTAATCATAATACTGCGTCCAACTTCACCGCTTGAAACAGCAATTTGATCATGTTCTTTCATACCGCTGTCGAGATAAATTGGAAAATGATGTTTTTGATAAATACCAATTGGTGTGTTTGCGCCATGAACATATCCCGTTGTAGCAACTAACTTCTTGAGAGGAAGCAGTTCACACTTTTTATTGCCAGAAGCTTTAGCGAGTTTTTTCATGCTCAAATGTTCAGTAACTGGCACAACGCCAACTACTGGACTATTTTTATTTCCTTCACATACTAAGGTTTTGTAGACCAAAGCCTCTTCATCGTCTAAAATGGAAGTATCCATTTGTTTAACATCACCCTTTTGAATGGTGTTAAATGATAGTTGTTTATATGGAATTTTTTGTTGGTCGAGCATTTTTTCGACTAACGTCTTATTAAGTTTTTTCTTTTTATTTTTTTTCGACATTTTTCTCACCTTTTAATATCATAAACGTGGAAAATTAACATGTCAAAAGGGGACAAGATTAGTGAAATTATTAGCAGTAAAAGTTGAATGTAGTCATGAACTTGAAGACGGATTAAGTTTTTTCATGCAAGATGAACTAGATGCACAAGGAATTGAAAGTCGTAAGCGAAGCGATTTTGTTGCTGAAGGCCAAAAGCATGATAGTAGTTTAGTTGAACTTGATGATATTGAAAACTTACCAAAGGATTTGGAGTTAACAGCATATTTTAATTACGAAAATGCTGATAAAAAAGAGCTAGTTAAAAAAATTACCGATAAGATTGCGGAGATGAAGGGTTATGGCTTAAATACTGGCGAAGTTTCAATCAGTACTAAAGAAGTGGCAGATGAAGATTGGAATACAGCTTGGCAGAAATATTATCACGTAATTGATTTTTCTCGTCATCTGGCTATTGTTCCTGAATGGGAAGATTACCACCCAGCATTTTCTGATCAAAAATTGATTCGCCTAGATCCAGGTCTAGCTTTCGGAACCGGTGGTCATACTACAACTCAACTTGTTTTACTTGCAATGGAGCGTGCTTTAGTTAAACCAATGTCAGTTTTGGATATTGGGACTGGATCAGGTATTCTAGCTATTGCTGCCAGTAAATTAGGGGCAAGTCATGTTTTAGGAACTGATATTTCTGACGAGGCAGTTACAGCTGCAAAAGAAAATATTGCGCTAAATGATGTAAATAATATTAATGTGCGCAAGGCTAACTTACTAAAAGACATTGATGATAAATATGATTTGATTGTAGCCAATATTTTAGCTGATATTTTGTTAGAATTAATTCCAGACTTAGATAGTCACTTAAATAAAGAAGGAAAGGTTATTTTCTCTGGAATTGACTATTTACAGCTACCTAAAGTTGAAAAAGCTCTTGCAGAAAATAATTTTGAAATTAAAATGAAAATGCAAGAAGGACGCTGGATTGGTCTATTAATTGCTAGAAAACCAGATTAAAAATATATATTAAAAGAAAAGGTAAGCAAAAAATGAAGAAAAATAGTGAAGAAAAGAAAAATTTTAATTTTAAGGCTTGGTGGAGTAAAATAAATGAAAAATCATTTATGCCACTCGTTTGGTTAACTTTATTAGGAGTAATTGTTTGGATTATTTGTCCATTAGTTCATTTAAGTCGTGTATGGCGAATTGGATTAGTATTCTTTATTTTTAATAGTTATTTAAGTTACCAAATTGGCCGGATTATGCAAATTAGAAAATTAAGCTATTGGTGGTTGCTTTTATTTCCAGTAGTGTTTGCAATTGCTGTTTTAATTCATTTTGCTAAATACAATTTTCTTCTTTGCCTAGTATATTTAAGCTTTGAGTTGTTTGGCCTCTGGCATGATGATTTTTACAAAGAAAAGAAATAAAGAATAGGTGATGCTTTATGTCAAAATATCGTGAGATGACTCATGAAGAAGTTCTTGCAGAATGCAAGAAATATATGAATGATGAACACTTAGCTTTTGTTGAATCAGCATATGAATTTGCTAAGAATGCTCATGAAGGTCAGTTTAGAGTTTCTGGACAACCATATATAATTCACCCAACTCAAGTTGCGGGAACTTTGGCTACTTTACGACTAGATCCTGATACAGTAGCAGCTGGTTATCTTCATGATACTGTAGAGGATACGCCGGTAACTAATGATGATATCAAGGAAAAATTTGGAAAAGATGTCGCCTTTATTGTTGATGGTGTAACAAAGTTAAGTAAGATTCAATATAAGTCGAAGAGCCACGAAGAATATCTAGCAGATAATCACCGTAAGATGCTAATTGCGATGGCTAAAGACTTACGTGTAATCATGGTTAAGCTTGCTGACCGCTTACACAATATGCATACTTTAGACCATTTACGTCCTGACAAGCAGAGAAGGATTGCTGATGAAACGTTAGACATTTACGCACCACTTGCAGACCGTTTAGGTATCGGAACTATTAAGTGGGAACTCGAAGATATGAGTTTGCACTATTTGAATCCTCAGCAATACTACCGAATTGTTAACTTAATGCAGTCTAAGCGTAGTGAGCGGGAAGGATACATTGCTGATGCAATTAAAACCTTGAAGCAAACGCTTGATAGCTTAGGAATTGAATATGAAATTTATGGACGCCCTAAGCATATTTATTCTATCTATAAGAAGATGGTTAATAAGCACAAAGACTTTAGCGAAATCTATGATTTATTAGCAGTTCGTGTAATTGTGAAGTCTGTTCGTGATTGTTACGCCGTTTTAGGTGCTGTTCATACCAAGTGGAAGCCAATGCCTGGTCGTTTTAAAGACTATATTGCTGTTCCAAAGGTTAACGGTTACCAATCTTTACATACGACGATTATTGGGCCTGGCGGCAAACCACTTGAAATTCAGATTAGAACTGAAGCAATGCATCAAGTTGCTGAATACGGTGTTGCTGCACACTGGGCATATAAAGAAGGCGTTAAGGGCGAAGTTGAGCAAACCGATGCAAACAAGAAGCTTAACATGTTCCAAGAAATTCTTGAACTTCAAAATGAAACTAAAGACTCGCATGAGTTCATGAAGAGTGTTAAGACTGATATCTTTTCAGATCGTGTTTATGTCTTTACTCCTAAAGGTGACGTTTATGAACTTCCAAAAGGTTCAGTACCATTAGATTTTGCGTACATGGTTCACTCAGAAGTTGGTGCGCATTCAGTTGGTGCTAGAATTAATGGCAAGATTGTTCCACTAGACTATAAACTTAAAAATGGTGACGTAGTTGAAATGCTTACTCAAACTTCAGCTCGTCCTTCCCGTGATTGGGTTAAATTGGTTAAAACTTCAAGAGCAAGAAATAAGATCAAGCGTTTCTTTAAAGCAGAAGACCGTGAAGAAAATATCGAAAAGGGTCAAAATTTTATTGAGCAGGAACTTCTTAACCGCGATTTAGCTCCCAAAGAGTTTATGGACAAGGAACATATTCAGAAGGTAATTAATCATTTCAATTACCATAATGAAGAAGAATTATTTGCAGCCGTGGGTTACGGAGAAATTTCCGCAGCTACTGTTGCTAATCGATTAACTGAAGACCTGCGCAAGAAGGCTGAAGATGAAAAGCAACGGCAACTTGAAGAAAAGATTATGAATGCTGGCCAGCAAAGTTCAACTGAAGAAGATGATAATTCTGATGCGCCAGCTGATATTATGCGTGTTAAGCATAATAATGGCGTAATGGTTCAGGGTGTTTCTGACTTAATGCTTCACTTAGCTAAATGCTGTAATCCAGTCCCAGGAGATCCGATTATTGGCTACGTAACTAAGGGACGCGGGGTAACAATTCACCGTGCTGATTGTCCTAACATTACTGAAGAAGCTAAGAAGCAAGGTCGATTAATTGATGTAGCTTGGGAGAACATTGCTAAAGATAAAGACAAAGAAAACTACAATGCAGATATTGAGATCTATGGTTTCAATCGTTCGCGTCTTTTAAGTGATGTAATCAATGCTTTAAACTCAAAGACCAAGAATATTGTTAATATTTCTGGAAAAGTAGACAGTAATAATATGGCACATATTTATGCTACTGTGTCAGTTAGAGATGCAGCACACCTGGAAGATATTTTGAGCCGGATGCGTGATGTGCCAAATGTTTATGAAGCAAAGAGGTCAATTAATTAATGCGTGTTGTTATTCAAAGAGTAAATAAAGCTCAGGTTACCATTGATAATGAAGTTGTAGGTAAAATTAAACGTGGCTTTCTTCTATTAGTTGGATTACGTGAAGGCGATGAGCTAGATCAGGTCAAAAAGGCAGCTAGTAAAATTGCTAAAATGCGTATTTTTGAAGATGAAAATGGTAAAACTAACTTATCTTTAAAAGATGTTAACGGAGAAATTTTAAGTGTTAGTCAATTTACTTTGCTAGCTAATACTAAAAAGGGTAATCGTCCGAGTTTTGTAGAGGCAATGCGACCTCCTAAGTCAAAAGAACTTTGGGAAGATTTTAACCAAGAATTAGAAAATAAAGACTTTCATGTTGAAACTGGTGAATTTGGAGCTGATATGCAGGTTAGCCTTGAGAATGATGGTCCATTTACAATTGTTCTTGATATTTAATTCTTTAAGTAAAGGCTTACAAAGGTTGACTTTACCGACTGAAAAATATAAGCTAAAAAGGAATTATCGATGACAAAGAATGTAGATTAGCATGATCTATTTCAGAGACCGCTCATTTGGTGAGAGAGCGGATAGGTTGCGATCTGTGACACCTTTAACAGATAATGGTTCGTTTCGCGAGCGTTAATCGCAGCAAGCAAAAGGTGGTACCGTGCTAGTTTACTGCGCCCTTGACTAAGTTCAAGGGCGCTTTTTTTATTAATATATTAAAGGATGATTAAATGAAAGTTCAAAGACCAAAAGGTACAGTCGATATTTTGCCAGCAGAATCTGGTTCATGGGAAAAAGTTGAAACAATCGCGAGAAATTTCTTCAAACGTGCAAATTATCGTGAAATTCGGACACCAAGTTTTGAAAATTATGAAGTCTTTTCTCGTTCATCTGGTGAAAGTTCAGATGTTGTAGAAAAGGAAATGTATGACTTTAACGACAAAGGTGGTCGTCACATTGCACTTCGTCCTGAAGGAACTGCTGGTGTAGTTAGAGCATATGTTGAAAATAAATTATATGGTCCTGATGTAGTAAAGCCATTTAATGTTTACTATATTGACAACACTTTTAGATATGAAAGACCTCAAGCAGGTCGTCAACGTGAATTTCATCAAATTGGTGTTGAAAGTTTTGGCTCAAATAGTCCTCTTGCTGATGTTGAGACGATTATGATGGGACACGATTTATTAGCTGAGTTAGGCGTTAAGAATTATGAATTGCACATTAATACTTTAGGTAATGCACAAGTGCGTAAAGATTATCACGATGCATTAGTAAATTACTTTACACCGCTTAAAGATCAGCTTTCAGAAGACTCCCAAAGACGTTTGTCTATGAATCCACTTCGGATTCTTGACTCTAAGGCGGAGGAAGACAAGCAATTTTTACCTGATGCTCCAAGAATCGTTGATTACCTAGATGAAGATTCTAAGAAAAATTTTGAAACTATTACTGATATGCTTGAACAATTGGGCATTAATTATGTATTAGATGATGATTTAGTTCGTGGTCTTGATTACTACACCGGTGTAATCTTTGAATTTATGGTTGAAGATAAAAACTTATGGGAATCAGCAACCACAATTTTGGGTGGTGGACGCTATAATCACTTAGTTGAAGAATTTGATGGTCCAGAAACTCCAGCTGTTGGTTTTGGTATTGGTGAAGAAAGATTAATGCTTGTTCTTAAGGAACAAAATCCAGCATTATTTGAAGATGAAGGCATTGATTTCTTTATCACTAATATTGGTGAAGGCACAGAAATGAAAGCCGTTGAAATTGCACGTTCTCTTCGCAAGCAAGACTTTAAAGCTCAATATGATGTTGATCAAAAGAAATTAAAGCAACAATTTAGAAAAGCAGATCGTGTGCATGCGAAATTTGTAATTACGTTGGGTGCTAAAGAGCTTGAAAATGGTGTGCTTAACATTAAGCGTTTAGCTGATGGTAAAACTTTAGATTTAAGTTTAGAAGATCTAAATGACATGAAATCTGTAATGGAAAAGATAGAGGATTAAGAATTATGATGAAGATGGAAAAAAGAACTGATTATGCTGGTAATATAACTAGCGAATACGAAGGACAAGAAGTAAACCTTTATGGTTGGGTACAACGCGTACGTAATTTAGGTAACTTGGTATTTATCGACCTCCGTGATCGTGAAGGTATTGTTCAAGTTGTTGTTAATAAAGATTCTGGTAAAGAATTAATGGATATTGCCGATTCTCTTAACAATGAAGACGTAATTGAAGTTAAGGGTAAGGTTGTTAAGCGTTCTAGCGTAAACCCAGACATGAAGACTGGTGAAGTTGAAGTTGACGCAACTGAAATTGATGTTTTAAATAAGTCAAAGGTACCACCTTTTGAAATCAAAGATGATATCAATGCAGCCGAGCAAACTAGATTGAAGTATCGCTACCTTGATTTACGTCGCCCAACTTTACAAAAAGCAATTATGCTTCGTTCAAAGATTTTAAAGGCAACTCACGAATATTTTGATGAAAATGGCTTTATTGATATTGAAACTCCAATCTTAGGTAAGTCTTCTCCAGAAGGTGCGCGTGACTACCTTGTTCCATCAAGAATTTACCCAGGTAGCTTTTATGCACTTCCTCAATCACCACAATTATTTAAGCAATTATTAATGGGTGCTGGTTTTGATAAGTATTACCAATTAGCACGTTGCTTCCGTGACGAAGATTTGCGTGGTGATCGTCAACCTGAATTTACGCAAATTGATATGGAAACATCATTCACTGATGAAAAACAAGTTCAAGACTATACTGAAGGTCTTTTGAAGAAGATCATGAAAGATGTAATGGGAATTGACTTGAAGACGCCAATCAAGCGTATTACTTGGGATGAAGCAATGAACAAGTATGGTTCTGATAAGCCAGATACTCGCTACGAAATGTTTATTCATGACTTAAGCCCAATCTTTAAGGATTCTGACTTCAAGGTCTTCTCTGGTGCAATTGCTGACGGCGGTTACGTAAAGGGAATTGCTGTTAAGAATGGTGCTAAGCAATATTCACGTAAGAAGATTGAAGAAAAACAAGATTACATCAAGCGTTACCACGCTAAGGGATTGGCATGGGTTAAATATGAAGATGGCGAGTTCTCAGGACCTGTTTCTCGTTTCTTAACTGATGAAAATAAAGAAGCTTTGAAGAAGGAATTTGACCTTGAAGGCGGCGAATTAGTAGTATTTGTTGCTGATAAGTGGAAGGTTGTAACTGATTCTCTAGACCATTTACGTCGTGAATTTGCGAAGGAAACTGGAATTATTCCAGAAAATGTTTACGACTTTGTTTGGGTTGTTGACTGGCCACTATTTGAATATGATGAAGGTCTAGGTCGCTGGATTGCTGCTCACCACCCATTTACTATGCCAGATGATGAAGGAATTAAGTTGCTTGATACTGATCCACACAAGGCTCATGCACGTTCATACGATATTGTTATGAATGGGGATGAAATGGGTGGCGGATCAATCCGTATTCACAAACGTTCAATTCAAGAAAAGATGTTTAAGGCACTTGGCTTTACTAAGAAGCGTGCTTATGAACAATTTGGGTACTTACTTGATGCTTTAGATATGGGATTCCCACCACATGCTGGTCTTGCAATCGGATTAGACAGATTTGCTATGATGTTAGCTCAAAAGGACAACATTCGTGACGTAACTGCCTTTCCAAAGAATGCATCTGCTTCAGAACCAATGATGCATGCTCCAGCACCGGTTGCTGATCAACAATTAGATGATATTGGTATCAAAGTAGAAGACAAGTATGAAGACAGCGTTAAAGAAATTGAAGCACGCCTTGAAAAGGAAGCTCAAGAAGACGCTGATAAGAATTCAACTTGGGATGAATAAAAACTAGTTTAATCAAAAAGAGTAAGGATTATTTTTGAGAGATAGTCCTTACTCTTTTTTGATTGGCTGAAACTAAATAAAAATGATAATATTAAACTTGAAGATTGTTGTAATGACGGGATTTGTTTAGTATTCTCCACGTATGTGGAGATGATCCTAGTGAAAAAACATTGATTAACGGTACTGTTGTTTATTCTCCACACCACGTAGATCCATCAAAAAAAGGATGTTTCCATGCACCAGAAACATCCTTTTTAAAATATCTATTTACCAATCAATTGCTGAAAATCGCTAACTAACTTTTGGAAAGTTGCATTCAAATTTTGCATAAATTCATTTTGATTATTTTTCATTTGATTCAACAAAGAATCAGCTTGATTTGGATTTTGCTTGATCTGATCAATTGTAGAACCTAATTGATCAATTTGATTTTGTAAAGCTTGATTATTAGCTGCATTATTTTTCAATTGCTGATTTTCATTCTTGATTTGATCTAATTGATTCTGTAATTCTTCCTTATTTTGATCCTGTTTATAATTATTGATAGCATTCTGCAACTCTTTATTTTGTTGCATTAGTTGCTTATTTTGCTCAGATAAATTATCTAGTTTGCTATTTGTATTATTGAGCGCATTACTTTGAGCTTGCTCATTTTGAACAGTGTCATTATGTGCTTGGCAAGCAGAAATCCCAAAAATAATTGCAATTAGTAATACAAGAACGCCAAGTACAATATAGACACCTTTTTTCTTACTTTTCTTTTTTGGACTAGGTGTTTGAGCTGGTGTCTTATATTGTGGAGCAGGAGTTGGACGGACCGGGGGTCTATCGTTGCTACTTACATTATTCTTATCAGTGACCCAGGCTTGAATTTTCTTAGTTGCATATTCATTATTAGAACCGATTGCAGTGATGATTATCGGATAAACGCCTGCTTCTGAACGGTTAACAGCCTTTTTATTAATACTTAAATTGTCATTTGAAATGAGCTGTCCATTTTCAGTTACAGTTAACTCTAATTGAGAAATTATCTCTTGGTTAGTTAAGTTTTGATTTAGTGGCCATGTGATAGAATCAACACGGGTATTAATTTGCAAAGTCATTTTTAATTTCCTTCTAAAACTCTAATCTATGTATATTAATTATACTAATAAATAAGTATTTAGAAAAATGAATCGATAGTAGTAAAATAAAATTTAATTATTATAGAAAGTGAAACCCTAAATGATGAAACGTTCTGAGCCCGTAACTTTAACTAACATGTGTATGATTAAGAAAAAAGATAAAATTTTAGTTCTTGATCGAAATGATCCTGTTTGGCCTGGTTTAACTTTTCCTGGTGGTCACGTTGAACCGCATGAGTCTTTTCATGATTCCGTAGTTAGAGAAATCAAAGAAGAAACAGGTCTCTTTATTAAAGATCCGCATTTAGTTGGAGTAAAACAATTCTTTGATAAAAATGATGAACGATATTTAGTCTTCTTTTATATAGCTACTGACTTTACTGGAACAGTAAAGGCTTCTGATGAGGGAAAATTGACCTGGATGACGAAGGAAGAATTGATAAGTAAAAAATTAGCCTATAATTTTGATCATGATCTCCCAGTTTTCTTTGATAAAAATTTAAGTGAACATCTATTAGACGGAAAAATAGATCAAACCTACTAAAAAAGACACTCAATCGAGTGCCTTTTAATATTAATCATTTTGAACGTCTTCACTTGATTCGTTTGAATTAGAATCATTATTTTGAGTAGTTGTTGATTGTTTTTCTTCGGTTGAAGTTGAAGTATCACTAGATGAAGAACTGGAAGTTGATGTACTTGGTTCTGATTTTGAGCTACTTACAGCTGAACTTTGATGGCTTGAATCAGTATTATTATTAGTTGACCAATTATTACTGTAATAGTAGTTACTTTTTGGAGTATAGTAGCTATAATTTTGACGAGGAATAGTGTATAAAGCAGTACCAAAATTCGATTTTAAACTTCTATTGGTTTCAGTACTGCTTTCACGCTTAGAATTATTTAAAGATGGAAGAGCTGAACTGGAACTTTGAGCTTCTGAGCTTGAGTTAGTTTCATTTTTATCAAGGGTGTCAATTTGATCATCCATCTTTTTATTTTCATCTTTTGACTTATCTTTTTTCTTTTTGTCTTCGTTCTTCTTTTTAGGTTGTTCCACTTTCTTATGTGACTTTTTATGAGAAGAAGATTGAATGATTGCATAATCCTCTGCGGAAGACTTATGTTTAGGTTCCACTAAGTTATTACGGCAACCGGCAAGTAACAAAAGACCACAACTTAAAGCACCAACAATTAACTTTTTCAAATTAAATTCCTCCACTTAAAACTCCTTTTATTATAACCAAAATTAGTGATATAAGATAGCAAAATTAAGCGATTTTAACTTTATATGAAAATAATATATTTTTTTCAAATTTAAAAGCTTAAAGAACAAATTTGGGGAGAGAAAAGATATAATAGAAAGTGTAGTTAATTAGTTTGTTAAATAAAGATGTTGGAGGTCAATCTTATGTATGATCTTGAAGATGTGATGATAAAATCTTTTAGAGATGATAATGGCATCAGTTCTGCATTTTCTATTGAACCTGTCGACGATAATGAGTACCGGGTTTCTACTAATGTTGTTGATGGATTAAATGATATGATCCACTTTAATTTGATTGTGTATCCTAATGGAACTTATGCTTTAAATGATCGTGTTTTCACCGCTAGAATGATTGATGATAATATTGGGAGTTTTTCAAGTATTGCGACTGATGTTGCACGTTTGGCTAGTGAATTTGGCGTTTTGCTTGATGATCGTGGTGAGTTAACTCGTGATTATATCGATAGTCGCGATTTGAGAAGTGAAGTTAATAACTTTACTCAATTATTGAATCGAGTAGTTCAGTTTGCTCAGCTTAACAGATAGGATACTAAAGGAGTCACTATAATCAGGCTTCTTTTTTTTTACCATTTTAGGTTATAATTTGTTGAAAATAGGGGAGTGATAAAAATGAAAAATTCTGAATTAAAATTAATTGAGCAAGCTTCACTTGACTGGTTAAAACAAAATATTCAATTTATTCAAGCTGGAGAGGACATTGAAGTTGTGACGCCGCTAATTGGTGCCTATGGTGATTTAGTGTACTGCTGGATTGAAAAAGAAAAAGATGGCTATCGAATTACTGATGATGGCGGAACATTATTCAAATTAGATCCAGCTCAAGAAAATTTTGATTTACTTGAAGAAGCTGCTGATATTGTGATTGGTGCTGGCTTTGAATTTGATGAAGATACTTCAGAAATTTATCAAATTGTAGCTCAAGAAAATATTGCACAGACTTTAAGTGACTTTACTCAATTGCAAGTTGCTTTAACTTATCTAGCTAGCTAAGAAAATAGTTCATCGTAATTTCAAGCGTAAACTTTTGGGTTTTAAAAGTAGATATGATATAAAGATAATGAAAGCGGTAAAAGTAGCGATTTCTTAAAATATTACAAAGAATGTAAAAAATCTATTAATTTGTAATATTTTTGTAAAACTACTGTATAATAAAAGTAAATAGAACAGCAAGTTAAAGTATAGCTTACCTTGCTGAGGAGCGTGAATTATGATGAGACAAATTAATAAAAGAAACATAATGACGGGGTTAGGAGCAGCAGCGTTGCTTGCTTCTTTAAGTTTGAACGGTACTGCTTTTGCAGCAACTACTGATAGTGCAAATGCAGGTGCTGAGCAAGCCAAGACTTATCAGACTCAGCTTGAGCAACATAAAAACTTACAAGCTTATACTAATCCTTTATCAGTCAAAACTTTGACCACTACCAAAGGTGTTTTACCAGATGCAACAAGTGGTATTTCTAATTGGAATACAGTTCCAGCAGGTACAGTTGCAAATTGGGATCAAACTCCTGAAATTAACAAGGTAGGAACTAGTTACGGAACTGTTTATGTGACTTTTCCTGACGGATCAAGATCAAGACTTGCAGTTTATGTAACTGTTAAAGATACTGCAGCACAAGATTCTAAAACAAATAAGTCTAATGTAAAAAGTAGCTCTTCAACTTCAATATCTTCATCTGATGCAAGTAAGCAAAGTAGCAGTTTAAAAGAAGATGTAGAAAAATCTACTGCTAAAGTTAATACAAACAAGAGTAGTGATGAAAAAGCGAATAAAGATGTAGTAGTCAAAGATCTTGGTTCTACTACGGTAACTGAAAAGAATGTCAGCGTAGTAAACAATTCTAAAGATAATAAGAAAAATAGTAAAAAAACTTCTAATCCTGTTTCAGTTGCTACGCAATTGCCAGAAACTGAAGGAAAGGCTGTTAACCCGTTAGTAGTAATTGGTGGGTTACTAGTAGCAGCAATTAGTGCAGTTGCTATCTTTGGCAAAAAAATAAAGAATAGACTTTAAAATTATTATAGAGAATAAAAAAAGAGCTTACGACTTAAAATCGTAAGCTCTTTAATTTATCCAAATTTTTATTTTATATGTCTTAGCTTAGCTAAGAAGTCGTCATGCTCTTTTTCTAGTTTTTCATCTTTATCAATAAAGAAATAACATGCAGCAGCAAGTACAGCAACTACCGCGCCTAAAAGCAATGTCTTAGGCGTAAAATTAGTTACCATGTAGCAAGAAATAATTAAAGCAATAATTGGAACAGTATATTTTCCAGGAAGAGAAAAGCCATGAGTTGGATATTCATTACTGTGTTTAAACTTGATAACGGCTAAAATTGATGGCACATACTGAACAAATGATGCTAAAACTGTACATGAAACAAGGAAGAGGTAGCTTTGAGTAGCCAATGCAGCAGATAAAATTGCTGTGAAAATAATACCTACCCAAGGTGCATCATGCTTGTTTTTCTTTCCAATCCATTTTGGCAACATTCCATGTTCATTAGCAAGAGAAGCAATTAATGATGGAGTATTAAATGAAGCACTAAAGGCAACGCCAAAAATTGAAATTAGCATGCCAATGATCATAAAGGCAAAGCCCCATTGACCAACGCCAGTTTTTAAGGCACTAGCTAGAGGATTAGAATAGGATCCTAATTTTTGACCACTCAAGCCAATTGCTACTAAAAGCATTAAGCAATCAAGAATTGTGACACTAGTCATTACGGCAATCAAAACTCGAGGAATATTCTTTTCAGGATTGTTCATTTGTTTTGCAGCGATTGGAATAAATGAAAAGCCAGTAAACAAATAAAAGATTGGTGTAAATGCATCGCCAAAATGTTTGAAAAATGGTGTAACACCAGTTAGTGCCGCATGTGGAATTACGGGAGTGAAGTTTGCTTTTTTAATAAAGAAAGCTCCGACGATAATAAAGACGATTAAAGTAATTATCTTTGCGGCTGCTGAAATATTATTGACAATTTTTACCCAAGATCTACCGAAGAAATTAATAACTGAAAACAATAAAATTAAGAAAATAATACTACCAATATAGACAGCATTATTTTTAAAAATCGGTAGAAAACTCTTGAGGACAGTAAGCAAAGCTACTACTTCAGCTGAAAGAGTTGTGCAACCTAAAAACCAAGTGAAAATGCCGAGCTCATAACCAGCAAAGCGACCAAAAGCATTATAAGAATAAAGCCATGCTGCTCCTGATTGTGTAAAACGGCTCGATAAGTCAGCATAGCACAAAGCAATCATGCTGACAGTGACAGCAGTACATAGAAGAACAAGAATTGCTGTTAAGTTCATGTAACGATAAATTACAGAAGGTAGCAGGAACGTTCCTGATCCAATGACCGCATTAATACCTAAGAAATATATTGATATAAAGGAGAGTTTCTTAGGTACAGAATTATTATTAGTCATGTTTTTACCTCTCTATCTAGTAACGTTCTCCTTTATCTATTGTAATGCTTTAAAAAAGTAAATCTATACGAAATTTGAAGAAAAGCTAATAAAATCAACATCACACAGTTGACTTATTAATAATAAGTATCACTATTAAATTGTAAGTAAGAGATAGCTAGGTAAGGAGAAAATTATGACTGAAATTATTCAAATTTGCACATTAGCTAAATAATAATTTGGGAAGTTTTTATTAGAGTGAAATTATGCTTTTTATAATGTGAGGAAAAAAATGACAAAAATTGCTATTTTAGGTGCTGCTGGTCAAATTGCTCAATTAGTTGAACCAATGCTATTAAAGAAAGACAACATTGATATGATTTTATATCTACGTCACCCAAATAAGTTAAAGCAAATTAATGAAGCTAGAGAAAAGGTAATTAAGGGAGACGCAAGTAATTTTAATGAGCTGAAAGAAGCTTTAACGGATGTTGATCTCGTTTATGCAAATTTAGCTGGGGCAAATATTGAAGAGCAAGCAAAAACTGTTGTTAAAGCAATGGACGCAAATAATATTAAACGTTTGATCTGGATTTCGTCCTTAGGAATTTATAATGAAGTCCCTGGAAAATTTGGAGAATGGAATAAAAATATTTTGGGCTCATATTTAACGACTTATCGGGCAGCTGCTGATCAGATTACGGCAAGTGATCTAGATTACACAATTATTAGACCAGCTTGGTTAACTAATAAAGATGAAATTAGTTATGAAAAGACTGTTGGTGCCAAAACTCCATTTAAGGGAACAGAGGTATCACGTTTAAGTGTAGCTGACTATATTGCTGATTTAATTGAAAATCCAACCAAGGATGTTAAGGCAAATGTTGGATTAGATAAAGCAGGTACTGACGGAGACAAGCCCGCTTGGTATTAAAATTTAAAGTTAATAAAACTTAAAAAGAACGGTCATGACCGTTCTTTTTGTGTATTGATCTACAGTAAAAATCTACTTCTTAATTCGAGTCTTATACCATTTAATTCCGAAGTAAATAAATAAAATTAATAAAAGGGCAATAATTACGAGCGTGTAGTCATCGAAGATTCTAACCACGACTTGCCAATTTTTCCCCATATAATGTCCTAAGCCAACCAAAACACTGTTCCAAACTAAACTTCCTAAAGTAGTTAAAACTAAAAATTTAGTCCAGCCAACATGAGCGATACCTGCGGGGATAGAAATCAAACTTCTAACGACTGGAATACAGCGACCATAAAAAATTGCGCCAATTCCGTGTTTGTCGAACCAGTCGATCGCCTTTTGTGCATCATCTTTTTTGAAACCTAAAAGTTTAAATAGTTTAGTTTCAAGTAGTTTCTCTAATCGCGGTAAGGTTAGATTCCGGCTAATTGAGAATAAAATTATGGCTCCGATAACTGAACCTAAAGTAGAGGCGAGGATAACTCCAATTAGAGTTAATTTTGTTCCACTAACTAAGAAACCTCCCAGTGTCAAAATTACCTCAGAGGGAATTGGAGGGAAAATATTTTCTACGGCAATTAAAAGAATAATGGCAATGTAGCCAAAGCTTTCGATAAATTGTGTTAACCAAGTTGTCATCTATATATTTATTGTCTTTCTAAAATTTTGTCTATTTTTTCAAAGAATGAATCTTTATCTGCTTTTGTCACTTCAGTAATTTCTTTTCCATTAGGATCAATGAACATTCGTCCGCTTGCTAAGCCTGAAGTAATTACATTGGCTTTAATCTGACGAGTTTCAACGAGTTCAGGATATAATGCAGACATAGTTGTTAAAACGTCCCACAAGTATAGTTCTGCATTAGGTACAGAGATAATTAGACTGTATCCTAAGCCAACTAAATCAATAGCTGGATATTTTCTTAAACTAGCCCAGTGCTGTCGAAGTTCATCGGTTAATGGCAATTCTTCAGTACTTTCAAGACCTACCATTTGAATGTCGAGGTCTGAATCTAGAACACGTCTTACAGCCTCTGGATCCCAGAAAGCATTCCATTCTTGCGTTTCGTCTGCATCAACACTCACTACATTGCCGTGCCCATCTAATGAACCACCCATCCAGTAAACTTTTTCGATTTTTGACTGAATAGAAGCATCTTCATCTAAAGCTCTTGCCAGGTCAGTAATTGGTCCGGTCATGATTAGAGTAACTGGACCATCTGCCTTTTTAATTTTATCAATCATATCTAAATGGGCAGGAAGTGGAGCTTCAGGTGTTTTAATTTCTCCGCTTTCATTCAAAATAGGGAAGTAATTAAAGGAATAAGTTGCCATGCGCCACTCTTTTGGAAATTGATGAATTGCACGTGAATTTGAGCGAGCTACTTCTAACTTATCACCGCGTAAGTTAAATTTATCGACCATTTTTCGACAAGCTTCTACTGCTGGATCGATATATCCATCACCATCAATTGCGCTGATTCCAATTAGTTTGATATCAGGTGCTTGCAATAGTAAAAGAAGTGAGACCAAATCATCGATGTTTCCATCATGATTAAAATAAATATTTTTCATTTATTTGCGACCTTTCTTTTTGTTTACTTAATTATTTTATAAAAAGATAGGGTAGAAGGTAAATAAAAAAGACATCTTACTTGGTTTTAAGAAGGAACGTGATAAAATACTATGGGAATTTTAATAGGAAGGAAAAATAATTAATGGCAACGGAACACATTGAAAATAAATTAAAGCTTCTACCGGACAAACCAGGTTGCTATTTAATGAAAGATATAAACGGCAACGTGATTTATGTGGGAAAGTCTAAGAATTTGAAGAACCGCGTTCGTTCCTATTTTAAGAGTAAACAAGTTGGTCGGCGTGCTGAACTTGTTCGTGAAATTCGTGATTTTGATATTATTACAGTTTCTTCTGACAAAGAATCTTTTTTACTAGAAATTACTTTAATTAAAAAATATCAACCATACTATAACGTTCAACTAAAACAAGGTACGGGTTATCCATATATTGAAATTACTAACGAAAGAGATCCGCAAACACGTTTAACTTCATTTGTTCATAAAGATCATGGCTACTATTTTGGCCCTTATCCAAATGTTTATGCAGCCCAAGCAACTTTAAAATTTATTCAAAAGGTTTGGCCGCTAAGAAGATGTTCAGGTCATCAGGGACGCCCATGTCTTTACTATCATATGGGACAGTGCCTCGGCGCATGCTTTAAAGAGGTGCCAAAGAGTGCTTATGATAAGCAAATTAGAAAAATAAAGCGTTTTTTAAACGGTGATATTTCTCAAGTTAAACAAGATTTAACTGAAAAAATGACTCAGGCTTCAATGAATTTGGAGTTTGAGCGGGCGGCTGAATTTAGGGATCAGTTAAAATATATTGAACAAACCGTTGAAAAGCAAAAAATTATTTCTAATGACCATACTCAGAGAGATATTTTTAACTTTTACGTTGATAAGTCATGGATTTCGATTCAAGTATTTTTCTTAAGACAAGCCAAGTTATTACGGCGGGAAACTAGATTGTTTCCACTAACAGATACTAATGAACCGCAGGATGCGTTTGTATCGTTTATTGCGCAATTCTATGGTCAAAGAAATCGTGTTTTACCAAAGGAAGTCTTAGTTCCAGCTGGAATTGATAATGAGGCTTTAGCTGAAGTTTTAGGCGTAGCGGTAAGAACTCCGCAAAGAGGTCAAAAACGGGCTTTATTAGAGATGGCACATGACAACGCTAAGCTAAAACTAGATGAAAAATTCCGCTTGTTAGAATTAGGTAACCGCAAGACCAAGGGTGCACAAAAAGAGATTTTTGATGCTTTGGGTTTGCCATATGGCCATCGAATTGAAAGTTTTGACCACTCTCATATTCAAGGTGCTGACCCTGTTTCTGCCTTAGTTGTATTTACTGATGGCGAACCAGATAAACATGAATATCGGAAGTATAAATTAAAAGGTGAAGTAGAACACCAAAATGCGGCTGACGAAGTAGGAAATACACGCGAAGTGGTTAGAAGACGCTATAGTCGTCTTCTGAAAGAGCACAAGAAAATGCCTGACTTAATTTTAATGGATGGTGGTCAAATTCAAGTAGATGCTTGCTTAGATGTTTTGAGAAATGAATTAAACGTCAATATTCCAGTAGCAGGGATGGTTAAAGATGACCATCACCGCACCAATCACTTGATTTTTGGTGATCCTACTCAAGGAGAAGAATTAAAACTCATTCCTTTAAATCCAAAATCAGAAGGTTTTTACTTAATGACAAGAATTCAGGATGAAGTTCACCGATTTGCAATTACTTTTCATAGAAGAACTCATGCTAAAAATGCTCTTTCAAGCAAATTAGATGAAATTAAAGGGATTGGTCCGAAATCTAGAAATAAGCTTTTGCGCAAGTTTGGATCTTTAAAGAAAATTAAAGAAGCTTCAATTGAAGAATTACGAGATGCGGGTTTAACTCTTCCGCAAGCACAAACTGTTAAATTGAGTTTGTAAAATAACGATAAAAGACCTGATTTAATAGGGCTTGATATGGTATCATAGTTAAGAAACTTTAAGAATTTTTTTAATTATAACTTGATATATAAAAGGAGGCATACTTAATGTTTGTCGACCAAACAAAAATAGATGTACAAGCAGGAAAAGGCGGCGATGGTGCAGTTGCTTTTCGTCATGAAAAATATGTTCCACTTGGCGGTCCAGCTGGTGGAGACGGTGGCCGAGGCGGCAGTATTATTTTAGTTGCTGATTCCGGTTTGAGAACTTTAATGGATTTTCGCTTTAGACGTAAGTTTAAGGCTGATAATGGTGAAAATGGTCGCATCAAATCTCAATATGGTCGCGGAGCTAAAGATGTCCGCTTAAAGGTTCCAATGGGAACAAGTGTCTATGACTTTAATACTGGTGAACTTTTAGGTGACTTGGTTAAAAATGGTCAAGAGCTTGTAGTAGCTCGTGGCGGTAAGGGCGGCATAGGTAATATTCACTTTGCTACTCCAACTAGAACAGCTCCAGAAATTGCTGAAAATGGTGAACCAGGAGAATTTCGTACCTTACGCTTAGAATTAAAGGTATTAGCAGATGTAGGACTAGTAGGGTTTCCATCAGTTGGGAAATCAACGCTTTTGTCTGTTGTAACTAAAGCAAAGCCAAAGATTGCAGCTTATGAATTTACTACTTTGACGCCAAACTTAGGAATGGTTGTTCTGCCGGATGGCCGCGACTTTTCAATGGCGGACTTGCCCGGATTAATTGAAGGTGCATCTAAGGGGGTAGGCCTTGGAATTCAATTTTTGCGCCACGTTGAACGTACAAAGGTAATTTTACACTTAGTTTCAATGGATCCAAATAATGGTAGAGATGCCTATGAAGATTATGAAACAATTCGCAAGGAATTAGCAGGCTACACTAAGGATTTAACAAGTAAGAAAGAACTTATTGTAGCAACGCAAATGGATATTCCTGGAAGCGAAGAAAAACTAGCTGAATTTAAGAAGAAATTAGGAGATAAGACTGTATATCCTATTTCTAGTGTTACCCATCAGGGTGTCAGCGAACTAATGGGTAAGACAGCAGATCTTGTTGAAGAAGTTGCAAAAGAAGAAGCTGAAAAACCAGCAGAAATTAAAGTTGCCGAAAAAGAATATGTTTATAAAAAGCCTGAAGATGATGGATTTAAGGTTGAGCGAACTGGCGAGCATAGCTTTATTGTTACTGGCAATAAGTTAGAGCGTCTTGTTCAAAGAACGAATCTGGATCATACTGATGGAATTATGCTTCTAGCTCGTAAATTAAAGCGGATGGGTGTAGATGATGCTTTAAGAGAAAAGGGAGCAGTAAACGGCGACGATGTATCAATAGCTGACTTTACTTTTGAGTTTGTAGATTAATAAAAATTAAAAGTTGGGAGTAAGACTTTTGAAAAGAAAGAACCGCTTTATTACAGGCTATGCCGGACTTCGTGCTTTAGCTGTTATTGGAGTAATTCTATATCACCTTAATCCAAATCGATTTATGGGTGGATATTTGGGTGTGCCGATATTTCTAGTACTGTCTGGATATTTAGTTACAGACCATATGTTTCATGCCTATGAAGAGCGGGGAAAATATGACTTTAAATCTTTTTATATAAGACGAATCAAGAAATTATACCCCCAAATGATTGCTCTGTTATGGGGATGTAGTGCCTATATCTTACTTTTTCAGCAAAATCTTTTAGCTAAGTTAAATCAGATAGTAGTTGCTAACCTCTTAAATGTTTATAATTTTTGGCAAATAAAGAATGGTCAGAGTTATTTTGAACGTTTTGCCTCCAATGAATCTCCATTCGTTCATTTATGGACAATGTCAATTGAAGGACAGTTTTATATTATTTGGCCTCTGGTAATTTTTCTATTAGTTAAATTAGCCAAAAAGAAAAAGATAATTTTTTGGATTATTACAGTCTTAACTGTATTTTCTGCTTTAGAGATGGCCTTTTTATTTAAGCCAGGTGTTGATACAAGTAGAATTTACTATGGAACAGATACGAGATTCTTTTCATTAGGCTTGGGTGCAATGTTAGCAGTATTTTGGCCAACATGGAAGTTAAATGCCAACCTTGAAAAGGGAGATAGACGACTCTTAAATATAATTGGGAGTGTAGCCCTAGTCGGTATTTTATTGATGGCTACTAGTCCAATCTTTAACCCGCAAAAAGCTTTTGCTTACCGTGGCGGGATGTTTTTATTCTCCTTAGTAACAATGATTTTTGTAGGCGTAATTGCTCATCCTGGTAGTAGTTGGAATAAATGGCTGACTAATCCTGTATTTAGCTGGATTGGGTCCCGGTCATACGGAATTTATTTATATCAGTTCCCAGTGATGATTTTCTTCGAAGATAAGGTCAAAGATATTGCAGACCATGTAATTTTGTACCATTTAATCGAAGTTGTTTTAATTTTAATAATTGCAGAATTAAGTTATCGTTTTATTGAAAAACCATTTGGACGGATTGATTGGGAAAAACTACGTCAATTTTTATCAAAAGCCTTAAATTTTCAAGCTAACCATTATCAATCAAAAGCATTATTTGCGACTGGAATAGTTGTCTTTATTTTAGGTAGTTTTGGAATTCTTAAGGCACCAACTGTAAAGGCCGAAAATCCCAATCATTCAGAACTAGCAACTCAAATTAAATCGAACCGAAATAAACAACTTAAGAAGAATAAAAAGTTAATTAAAGAAGCACAATCTAAAAAGAAAAAATCAGCAACTTCAAAATCAAAAATCCTAAAGCAAGCTAAGAAAGCAGCAGCAACCAAACCCGTAAATAAGGATTTTGAAAAATATGGCATTTCTCAAGTTGACTTGCAATTAGCGCAAAAAATCCAAGTAACTGCAATTGGGGATTCCGTGATGGCAGGCTCTAGTCAAAATTTGCAAAAGTTAATGCCGCATTTGATTGTTGATGCAGCTGTTTCTAGACAATTGGGTGACACAATTCCTCTTTTTGAACAGTACAAGAATAAAGGTGCTTTAAACAATAATGTATTGATCGGTTTAGGAACAAATGGTGCTTTTGCTCCTAAAGAACTTGATCGTTTAATGCAAATTATTGGACCAAAGCGGCATGTTTTTTGGATTAATACGCATGTTCCAACACGTGATTGGCAAGATCAAGTTAATAGTGAATTGGATGCAGCGGCTAAAAAATATCCTAACCTAACCATTATCAAATGGCATGAGTTTGCCGGGAGTCATCAAGATTGGTTCTATGATGATCATACGCACCCAACTACAGCAGGATCAAAATATTATAGTGCTTATGTAACTAAAATGTTAGTTACAAAAGGAAAGTATTAGAAATAGGGTTTTCATGGAAATACAATTTTTAGGAACAAGTGCTGGGCAGCCGTCAAAAAGCAGAAACGTTTCTTGTACCGCACTTAAATTATTAGATGAATTAAATGAAGTATGGTTATTTGATGTAGGTGAAGCTACACAGCATCAAATTTTAAAAACTAACATTAGACCTAGAAAGGTAACGCGAATTTTTATTTCGCATACTCATGGCGATCATATTTTTGGTTTGCCAGGTTTTCTTTCATCTCGTTCCTTTCAAGGCGACGGTGGTCCATTGACAATTTATGGACCTGCTGGAATTGAACAATTTGTGCAAACTTCTTTGAAAGTTTCAAGAACTCGCGTATCATATCCAATTAAATACGTTGTTTTGAAAGAAGACGGTTTAATTTTTGAAAACAATCTTTTCGCCGTTTATACTGCCCGTTTAGATCACCGCGTACCAAGTTTTGGCTTTCGTGTGGTTGAAAAGCCACGTCCTGGTGAATTATTGATGGATAAGGTTGCAGAATATAATGTGCCAAATGGGCCACTTCTTGGTCAATTAAAAGCCGGGAAGACAATTACATTAAGCGATGGTCAAAAATTAGATGGGCGAGATTTCCTTGGCAAAGAGCGTCCAGGACGAGTTGTTACAATTATCTATGATACACGTCCAACAGAAAACATTGGTAAGCTAGCTGATCATGCAGATGTTTTAGTTCATGAATCTACTTTTAATGGTGATGAAGAAAAGATGGCGCATCGCTATTTCCATTCAACTTGCTTAGATGCTGCTCGTATAGCAAGAGATCGTCATGTACGAAAGCTTTATTTGACCCATATTTCTGCGCGCTACACGGGAAAAGCAGGTAAAGAATTAGAACATGAAGCGAGAAAGATCTTTAAGCATACTCGTTTAGCTAATGATTTAGATAGTTTTGAAATTACATTGAGGGGATAATAATATGAGTAATTCGTTAAGGGATAAAGTCGTAGTAGTTACTGGAGCTTCAAGTGGTATTGGTCGCTCGATTGCGTTAGAGAGTGCTAGCCGAGGAGCAACTATCATTTTAATGGCTCGTCATCAAGATAAATTAGAAGAAATTGCCAATGAAGCTCGTCAACTTTCAGGAAACGAAGTATTTGTATTTCCAACTGATATTAGTAAAGCTGATCAAATCGACCGTGCCTTTAATGAAATTATTAGTCATGTTAACCACATTGATTATCTCGTTAATGCAGCTGGTTTTGGCGTCTTTAAAGAATTTTTAGAAACTTCACCTCAGGTAGTGACTGAAATGTTCCAAACTAATGTCTTAGGTTTAATGTACTTTACCCGTCTTGTTGCACGGGTAATGATTGATCAAAAAAATGGTCAAATTATCAACTTTGGCTCAATTGCTGGAATTGTACCTACTACTAAAACTGCAGCATATAGTGCAACTAAGGCAGCTATTATTCAATTTTCAAATGTTTTACGTTTAGAATTAAAGCCATTCGGTGTTAAGGTGATGACAGTAAATCCTGGACCAGTTTATACGAATTTCTTTAATACCGCAGACGAAAGTGGATCTTATGTAAATAATGTACAACGTTTTATGCTTGATCCTGATGATGTAGCTTGGCAAGTGGTTCATTTCTTTGGTTCTAATCGTCGTGAATTGAATTTACCATTAAGTCTAGCTACTTTAGCAAAACTTTATCAGATTTTCCCACGCATTGGTGATTGGGCAAGTTTGAAATTTGCTAGTAGAAAGTAGGGAAAAATAATGAATAAGCAAAGAAATTTAGTAATTGGACTAATAATCGTTTTAGTGCTTGTAATTTTCGCCTGTTTAAATACTGAACCAGTAGCAATCAATTTTGGCTTTTTCCAACCTAAAATGCCTTTAATAATTGTCTTAGTTATTATGCTTTTACTGGGAGCTTTAGTTTCACTTTTAATTGGAAGAGGAGAAAAAGTTTCTCCAGATGTAAAAAAAGCACTAGCAAAACAGAAGAAAGAATTAGATAATAAATATCGGAGTGAAATTGAATCTAAAGATAAGCAGATTGCTGAATTAAAGAAAGTTAACAATTCTGAAGCTACAAAATAAGATTGGACTTGATTTATCAGCTCTTAGATTGTATTATTGAAATACGTGAGTATTTAGTGAATTTGTTTATTCAAAGGTTCGCAAGTCTCAATTCTATAAAAAAGGAGATCTAACTAATGGCAGTTCCTGCAAGAAAAACTTCTAAGCAAAAGAAACGTTCACGTCGTGGTCATATTAAATTAGCCACACCAGCAATGCATTACGATGCTACTACTGGTGAATACCGTTTAAGCCACCGCGTTTCACCAAAGGGCTTTTACAAAGGCCGTCAAGTTGCTAACGAAAACAAGCAACAAAATAACGATTAATTAAAGACACCTTGGGGTGTCTTTTTTTATGTAATTTTTGATTAAAGGAATAGGTATTAATGAAATTAGTTATTTTACATTCAAGTGATACGCATGGCTTTTTAATGCCAACTGATTATCAAAATAAAGACAACTACGATGCTCCAATTTCTCTTAGTCGCGTAAGTAGCGTGGTTAAAAGTGAAAAAGAAAAATACGGTGCTGAAAATGTCTTAGTTACTGATAGTGGAGATTGTTTGCAAGGCTCTCCTTTAGCTAGCTACACTCAAAAGTTGCCTGAAGATGAAGGATTGCGTAAATTTACTGAAGCTTATAATGAAGTTGGATATGATGCACGTGCATTAGGCAATCATGACTTTAATTATGGTTTAGATTATTTATCCTACTACGTTGATAACAATCGTGCTCCATTTATCAATGATAATATTTTAGACGCAGCAACAAATGTACCTTTCTTTGGAAAAGAATATACGATTATTGAAAAAGCTGGTCTAAAAATAGGAATTATGGGAATTACTACCCAGTATATTTCTCATTGGGAATCAGAAGATCATATCAAAGGTTTAAAGTTTGTTTCTGGTTATGATGTACTTTCTAAATTAGCTAAAAAATTGCGCCCACAAGTAGATATTCTTTGTGCTCTATATCATGGTGGCTTTGAAAGTGACCCATTGACTGGAGAAGCAACTGAGCCTCATACAGGCGAAAATGAAGGTTATAAAATCTTAACTGAGATCCCGGAAATTGATGTCTTTTTAACTGGACACCAACATCGTCGCCTAAACTTAGTTACGCGTGATACGGCAATTGTTCAGCCAGGCTATCGCGGAGAAGCAGTTGGTAAAGTGGTCATTGATTTTGATAAGGATACGAATGGTAAAGTTAAAATCAATAATATGACTACTGAATTGATTGATAGTAAAGATTATGCACCAGATCCAGCAATTGAAAAGATCGTTAAGAATCTAGATGAAGAAACACAAAAATGGCTAGATCAACCTATTGCACACTTATCTGAACCAGCGCCAATTGAAGATGCTATTAAAGGAAGAATTGAGGGAGCACCTTTTATCAATCTTATTCAGCAAATGCAACTTTGGTTTACCGGAGCAGATGTTTCGGCAACAGCAATTATGTCTGAATCTGCTCATGGTTTTTCAAAGAATGTAACGATGCGAGAAGTATTATTAAACTATCCATATGCAAATCAACTCTGCATTGTTAAGTTGACTGGAAAAGAATTAAAGGAAATTATTGAATACTCAGCTGGATTCTTAGAAAAAGATAAAAACGGTAAAATTAAGTTTATTGATCGTTGGATTACGCCAAAGCCAATGCTTTATCATTTTGATCTTTTCTATCCAGTAAAATATGAAGCTGATCTTTCAAGACCAGTTGGTCATCGATTGACTAAAGTAATCTTAAATGGCAAAGATCTTGAAGATGATAAGGTATATAAGTTAGCCGTTAACAACTATCGTGCTTTAGGCGGAGGATTTTATCCAGCTTATAGTATGGATAAGATTGAAAAAATCTTTGATCAGGACTACGTACAAATGTTTAGCGAGTACTTAACTCATGGTGATATCAAAGTAGATACTACTAAGAACTATAAATTTTATTAATTATGGTACTAAAAAAGCTGTTTCATTATGAAACAGCTTTTTAAAATATTCAAATTTAATTCAATTAAAGTTTATTGTACTTACTCTTGTCTTTGTAACTCTTAGCAGTAATGGCGGGAATAATAATTGCGAATAGCAAGCCAAAGACTGCGCCAATAATCAAAGATTGCATAGGATTAAATTGCATCTGAGTTAAAGATGCAGCGATAAAACCGATAACTTCGCAAAAAATGCATGACCAAACCATAGTAATAATATAGCGCATAATTTCTCCTTCTTTCGCTAGGTATCTTAGCAAAAATAAGAGCTTTACGCAAGCCAAGAAGAGAGAATTTGCTATACTTAAATTATTAGAAAGGGTGAGCATATGGGAACAGTTAGTTTGCAAAACCTTAGTAGCTTTACATTATTGGAGAGTCCAACTAAAGTTAAGGATTTAGCTGAAAACGCAAAGAAAAAAGGTTATTCTGCACTTGCCTTGACGGATGTGAATATTACTTATGGCTTAGTTAACTTTTATAAAGCAGCCAAAGAAACTGGAATTAAGCCTCTATTAGGGATGCAGTTAAGAATTAATGGTTTGATTGATCAGGCGAATAAGTATGATTTAATTGTCATAGCTAAAGATGATCAAGGTTATAAAAATATCTTACGTTTATCAAGTGCAGTTAATCTTTTAACCGAAAATGGTGAAAAAGAAAATGTTTTAGAGCTTGAAGAATTAAAAAAATATCTTGGTCATTTAGTTATAATTACGCCTAGTAATTTACATAGTGAACTAAAGATGCTGCAAACTAATAATCCTAATATGGGGGCTAATTATGTTCGTATACTGAAGGATGCTGTTCCTACATCTTCATTAGTTTACTTAGGTGTTTATGCAGATCAAGGACAGCAAGAATATATAAATTATCTTCGTTCGTTAGCAACACAATTTGAACTGTCATTAGCTGCAGTCGAAGATGGACAATATCTTAATCGCAACGAGCAGTTCTTAAGAAGAACTTTGCAAGCTATTAAAAGTAACACCCATTTAGAAAATGTGGAGCAGTTAGCTAAGCAAGCTGGTTCGCACTACTTAAAGACTAGCGAAGAGTTACAGGTTAATTATCGAAAATTTGAAATCGAAGATGCTTTAGAAAATGCTGAAAAAATAGGTCAACTTTGCAATGCTAAGATTACATTTCAAGATCCACAGTTACCAAAATTCAAGCAAAATAAATTTCCAACATCAAAAGAGTATTTGCATTCATTGGCCCAAAATGGTCTTGCTAAAAGATTTAAGGGACAGATTCCGGAAAGATACCAAAAAAGATTAGATTATGAACTAAAAGTAATCAATGAGATGGGATTTGATGATTATTTTCTTATTGTGTGGGATGTGATGAACTTTGCCCATAGTGTCCATATTACAACTGGACCTGGTCGAGGCTCGGCTGCTGGCTCACTTGTCTCATATGCTTTAAGAATTACTGAAGTTGATCCGCTTGAATATAACTTGCTATTTGAACGTTTCTTAAATCCTGCTCGTCAGCAAATGCCAGATATTGACTTAGATATTCCAGATAATCGACGTGATGAAGTAATCAAGTATATGTTTGAAAAATATGGGATGAATCATGCCGCCCAAATTTTAACCTTTGGTACTTTAGCTGCTAAGCAAGTTTTAAAAGATGTTTGTCGTGTTTTTGGACTAAACAAAGTTGAAACATATCGTTGGTTAGATGCAATTCCGCATGCAAAAGGAAAAATTACTTTAGCAGAAGCATATCAAAAATCAAAAGAATTACAGCTTTTAGTTAATACAAATACTTTTAGCAAAATTTTGTTTGCAACTGCTGAGCATTTAGAAAATTTACCACGTCATTATTCAATTCATGCAGCCGGTTTAGTAATTACCGATGATTCATTAGCAGAGATCGTGGGCTTACAGGCAGGCCCTTTAGGAATACCAGTAACGCAGCAAACGAAATTAAACGTCGAGTCCTTAGGATTATTGAAAATTGACTTTTTAGGCTTAAGAAACTTAACTATTTTGGGCAATATTATTGCAGCATTAAAATCAGAGGGAGTTGAAATTGATCCTAATCAGATTCCGTTAAATGATCAAGAAACGCTTGCTTTATTTCAACGTGGTGATACAGATGCCGTCTTCCAGTTTGAATCTGATGGGATTAAACGTGTTTTAGAGCAGCTTCATCCAGATAGTTTTGAAGACATTGTTGCTGTAAACGCCTTGTATCGCCCAGGTCCAATGAATAATATTGGACATTTCATTAACAGAAAACATGGTAAGGAAAGAGTACAATATCCCGATCCTAGCTTGAAGAAAATCTTAGGACCAACTTACGGTGTTTTAGTTTATCAAGAGCAAGTTATGCAGACGGCTCAAGTCTTAGCTGGTTTTTCTTTAGGTGAAGCCGATCTGTTAAGACGAGCCATGTCTAAGAAAAATGCGGATGTAATACAAAAAGAAAGGGAGAAGTTCATCCAAGGCGCCGTTAAACTGGGCAGACGAAAAGAAGTAGCAGAGCAGGTTTATGATTATATTGCTCAGTTTGCTAATTATGGTTTTAACCGGTCGCACGCAGTTGCATATAGTAAAATTGCCTTTTGGCTTGCCTACTTTAAAGTTCATTATCCAGGTGCTTTTTATCTTTCTCTTTTAAACAGTAATATTGGTAATCGTAATAAGATTGCCCAATACTTGATGCAGGCTCAAGAAGCTGGAATTAAGACTTTGCCACCGGATATTGAGAACAGTCAGGCAGATTTTTCACTTGAAAATGGCAAAATTTTAGTCGGTTTGAAGGCAATTCGCGGATTAAGAAGTGATTTACTGAAGCAAATACTAGAAATTAAACGGCCAATTAAATCAATGACAGATTTTTTGTGGAAGATTGATAATAATTTACTGAGTGCTGATGCCATCGCAAATTTAATTAAAGCGGGCGCTTTTGATCGACTAGCTCCAAATCGCAATGAACTTTTGAAAATAAATAAAGACTTGGTTGAAAGTGTAAAAATGGCAGGTTCAAACTTATCTTTATTCGAAACATTGGAGCCAAAAATTGAAGAGGAAAAAATGCCGACTGCTGCTGAAAAATCTGCAATGGAAGTGGAAGCAATGGGCTTTAGTACTGGTATTAATCCAATCATTGCCGTTCAAAAATATGCTAGAAAGTATAACGCGAAAAGGCTGCAAGCTTTTGAGAGTAACGAGCAGGGAATTGCGGTCGGAAAATTAATGAGGATAAAGCAAATCACCACCAAAAAGGGTGACAATATGGCTTTTGCCGTTTTTAGCGATAGTAGTGGCGATAAAGATTTTACAATTTTTCCTCAAGTATGGAAGAAAGTAGAAGAAAACTTAAAGATTGGCGATATATATTTATTGCAGGTGAAGACACAAAGTGATCGTTTTAGTCCAACTAAGACGCAATTTTTACTTTCAAATGCTCGCAAAGTTAATTTTAAAGATTAATTTAAAACTTTTAAATTCTAGTAAAATAGATTCTGATAGGGTTGAAAGCGAAAACATTTATTTAGCAGGCTTTATTAACGAAAAAAATAGGATTATTTTTGAAGACAATGAGTTAAAAAAATGGTACGATAAAACCGATGTGAGTAAAACACAGAAAATCGTAGAGGTGAATTCATGAAACGGATTGGTATTTTAACTAGTGGTGGAGATGCCCCTGGTATGAACGCTGCCATTAGAGCTGTTACTCGTACAGCTTTGGCAAACGGTATCGAAGTTTGCGGAATTCGTTACGGATATGCTGGTTTAGTTGCTGGCGATATTTTCCAAATGACTTCTGAAACAGTTGCGGACAAGATTAACCGCGGCGGTACCTTTCTTTACTCAGCTCGTTTCCCAGAATTTAAGGAAGAAGAAGTTCAACTTAAGGGAATCGAACAATTAAAGAAGCATGGAATCGATGCTTTAGTTGTCATCGGTGGTGACGGTTCTTACCATGGTGCATTGAAACTTACAAGACATGGCTATAATGCTGTTGGTCTTCCTGGTTCAATTGACAATGATATTCCTTACACTGATTTCACAATTGGTTTTGACACTGCATGTAATACTGCAATGGAAGCCATTGATAAAATTCGTGATACTGCAACAAGTCACCAACGTGTATTTGTTGTAAATGTTATGGGTCGTGATTGTGGAGATATTGCAATGCACGTTGGTGTTGCTACTGGCGCAGATGCAATTGTTATCCCAGAAGAGCCTTATGACATTAAGGAAATTGCTGAAAACTTGAAGCAAGGATTTGCTAATGGCAAGAAGCATGGAATTGTTGTTTTAGCAGAAGGTGTTATGGACGCTAATAAATTTAAGGACGAACTTCTTAAGTATGGCGACTTTGATGCTCGTGCTAATATCTTAGGTCACATGCAACGTGGCGGAAGCCCAACAACTCGTGATCGTGTATTAGCAAGTGAAATGGGAGCTTATGCTGTTAAGTTGTTACTTGAAGGTAAGGGCGGCTTAGCTGTTGGTATTGAGAACAACAAGCTTTCTCACCATGACATTCTTGATTTGTTTGATGCAAAACACCACGGTAATTATGCGTTATACTCATTAAACAAAGACTTAGCCAAGTAGTTTTTGATTTTGTATTATAGGAGATTTTTTCAAGATGAAGAAAACTAAAATTGTTAGTACTTTAGGGCCAGCCTCAAACGATGTTGAGACTATTACTAAATTAGCTGAAGCAGGTGCAAACGTATTCCGCTTCAACTTCTCACACGGTGACCACGAAGAACACCGTGCACGTATGAACATGGTTCGTGAGATTGAAAAGAAGACTGGTAAACTTCTTGGCATTGCTCTTGATACTAAGGGTGCCGAAATTAGAACTACTGAACAAGAAGGCGGCAAGTTCACTATTAACACTGGTGACACTATCCGTATTTCTATGGATGACACTAAGAAGGGTAACAAGGATATGATCCACGTTACCTACGATGGACTTTACGATGATACTCACGTTGGCGGTCACGTATTAATCGATGATGGTTTAGTTGACCTTTTGATTAAGGAAAAAGATGACGCTAAGAGAGAATTAGTTTGTGAAGCTCAAAACACTGGTTTAATTGGTTCTAAGAAGGGTGTTAACGCTCCTGGTGTTGAAATTCGCCTCCCAGGTATCACTGAAAAAGATACTAACGATATTAAGTTCGGTTTAAAGGAAGGTATCAACTTCATCTTTGCTTCATTCGTTCGTAAAGCACAAGATGTTCTTGACATTCGTCAATTGCTTGAAGAAGCACATTGTGAATACGTAAAGATCTTCCCTAAGATTGAATCACAAGAAGGTATTGATAACATCGATGAAATCTTAAAGGTTTCTGATGGTTTAATGGTTGCTCGTGGTGACATGGGTGTTGAAATTCCATTTATTAATGTTCCATTTGTACAAAAGGAATTAATTAGAAGATGTAACGCATTAGGTAAGCCAGTTATTACTGCTACTCAAATGCTTGACTCAATGCAAGAAAACCCACGTCCAACTCGTGCCGAAGTTACTGACGTTGCAAACGCTGTTCTTGATGGTACTGACGCAACTATGCTTTCAGGTGAATCTGCAAACGGTCTTTACCCAGTTAAGGCTGTTAAGGCTATGGCTGAAATCGACATGCGTACTGAAAAGCAACTTGCTAAGCGTAACAAGTTAGCTCTTCAAAGATTTGAAGAATACAAGGGTTCAAACGTTACTGAAGCTATCGGTGAATCAGTTGTTAGAACTGCTGAAGAATTGGGCGTTAAGACTATTATTGCCGCAACTGAATCTGGTTACACTGCACGTATGATTTCTAAGTATCGTCCAAACGCTGACATCATCGCTATGACATTCGATGAAAAGATCGAACACTCATTAGGTGTTGTTTGGGGTGTAAAGCCAATGTTGGTTGAAAAGCCTAAGACTACTGAAGAAATGTTTGACAAGGCAGCAGAACTTGCTAAAGAAACTGGTCTTGCAAAAGACGGCGACTTAGTAATTATCGTTGCTGGTGTTCCTTTGGGCGAAACTGGTACTACTAACTTGATGAAGTTACAATTGATCGGTACCCAACTTGTTAAAGGTTTAGGTGTTGGTGAACAATCAGTTATTGGTAAAGCCGTAGTTGCAACTTCTGCTGAAGAAGCAAACAGCAAAGTTCAAGATGGTGACATCTTAGTTGCTAAGACTACTGATAAGGATTACTTACCAGCAATCAAGAAGGCTTCAGGTATGGTAGTTGAAGCTTCAGGTTTAACTAGTCACGCAGCTGTTGTTGGTCTTTCACTTGGTATCCCAGTTGTTGTTGGTGCTACTGATGCAGTTGAAAAGATCAAGGATGGTTCTAAGATTACTGTTGATGCTCGTCGTGGTGCTGTTTACCAAGGTGAAGCAACTAACCTTTAATCTAAATTGATTAGCTTATTAAAATAGTCAGCGAAAGCTGGCTATTTTATTTTTGTCTTTTTTTCCTTATACTATATAGTAATAGACAAATTAAAAAGATTGAGGCGCTGATATGTTAGGTGAAATAAGAAAAGGAAAAGTTATTGATGAAAATCAATCTGCTTTTTATGTACAGGTTGATGGCGTAACTTTTGAATTAAAAAAAATAGAAGTTACCCAAGATGAACCAATCCATTTAGGTGACGAAGTACAGGGCTTTATCTATGAAAATAAAGATAAAAAGAAGGAAATGACACAATTCTATCCTTTTGCTCAAAAAGATCAGTATGGTTGGGCTACGGTAACTGAAGTGCGTCGCGATTTGGGTGTATTTGTAGATATTGGATTAAATGATAAAGATGTTGTTGTTTCTTTAGATGATCTTCCGCTTGAAAAAGATCAATGGCCAAAGAAAGATGATCGTTTATTGGTACGCCTTGAGACTGATGATAAGGAACGTATTTGGGCTAAAATGGCAGAAGAAGACGTTTTTGAACAGTTAGCTGCCAATTTCCCAGCACATTTGGAAAATAAAAATATGTCTGGTACTGTGTACCGTAACTATGAAGTTGGATCTTTCGTAATTACTGATCAATATTATTTAGCCTTTGTCCATAAATCTGAAATGTTTCGTCCTTTGCGTCTAGGGCAAAAAATTAAAGCACGCGTTATCGGAGTTAGTCAATATGGTAGATTGAATTTGAGCGTTCTGCCTCGAGGGTTTGAGGAGATTGATGATGATGCTCAAATGATTTTGGTAAGTTTACGTCGCGAGGCAACTAAGACTTTGCCTTTTTATGATAAAAGCGACGCCCAAGAAATTAAGAATCACTTTGGCATCTCTAAGTCAGCCTTTAAGCGTGCTTTAGGTCATTTGTTAAAAAATAAATTAATTACTGAAGATAAAGATGCAGGAACAATTAGTTTGGTAGAAAAAGATGAATCAGACACAGACGATGAAGGATAATTTAGAAGATTATTTACGTTTCAGTCAAGTGGAACGTGGCTTAAGCCCTAATACCATTATTTCTTATCGAACTGATTTAGAAGAATATTTAGATTATTTACAAGATCAAAATGAAACAAGCTGGGAAGTCGATTATCTAGTTGTTGACGCTTTTCTTGCTACACAAAAAGACAAGGGAAAGGCAACAACTTCAATTAGTCGGATGATCTCTAGTTTGAGAAAGTTCTATCAATGGCTCTTAAGACAGGATATAATTGAACGTGATCCATTAGTAAAAATTGATTCCCCAAAAAGTGAACGGAGACTGCCAACCGCTTTAAGCGAAGAAGAAGTTGATAAACTACTTGCGGCTCCTGATACGAATACACCACTAGGAATTAGGGATCGTGCCATGCTAGAGGTACTTTATGCAACTGGGATGCGGGTTAGTGAATTAATAAATTTACGAACTGGTGATATTCATGCCGATTTAAAAATCATTAGGGTTCTTGGCAAAGGCTCAAAAGAACGACTTGTACCAATTACTGAAGTCGCTTTATCATGGCTTGAGAAATATCAAACAGATGTTAGGGATGCCCAAGTATTAAAAAGTGGTCAATTTACTGATGTAATTTTCTTAAATAATCATGGTCATCAACTAACTAGACAGGCTGTTTGGCAGAAAATAAAAAAGTATTGTCAGCTGATTGGAATAACTAAAAATGTTACTCCTCATACTTTGAGACATACTTTTGCTACTCATTTACTCGAAAATGGGGCAGATTTGCGTGTAGTTCAAGAAATTTTGGGTCATAGTGATATTACAACTACGCAGATCTATACTAATCTGACGCAGAAACATATTTTGGAGGTTTATAATCAAGCACATCCACGTGCTTAAATATTATGATCAGCAAATATAAAAAAGACTATGAAAAAACTGTAATGGGATATTTGTCTTATCTTCCAGATTTTAAAAACATTAAGAACTTACAAGAAGAGATGAAACTATATACTAGTGATTCTAATCAATTTGAAGTTCTTATTTATAAACAAAAGGGTAATGCCAGAGGTATTATTGGTATTCAAGAAGAGAAGGATTTTATAATTATTCGCTATCTTTCTCTTGATCCAACAATGCGTGATTCTGAGACTAAACGCTTGGTAATGAAAGATTTAAAGCATCTTTATCCTGATAAAATGATTACCACTTTACCTGACTGGGCTTTTTTATTAAGTTATTTAAAGGAAGATAAGACTGATGAATAATGCCGATGAATTAACTTTAGATCTTCCCAATTTTACAGGACCACTAGATTTACTTTTGCATTTGATTAGATCACAAAAGATAGATATTTACGATATTCCAATTGCGAAGATTACTGGGCAATACTTAGCTAATCTAGCTCGCTGGCAGACTTTAGATTTGCAAATTGCTGGCGAGTATTTTGTGATGGCGTCAACTCTGCTTAGAATTAAATCGCAATATTTACTTCCCAAAAATGATTTTGTAGAGGAAGACCAATATCAGGAAGATCCGCGTGCTGAATTAGTTGAGCAGTTAGTTCAATATTCGGTTTTTCAAAGAATTGCTGAATATTTCAAAAAGCGTGATGAAGAAATGCCAATTACTGTGGCTAAGGATCCGTCTGTTTCACCAAAAAAGAAAGTTGAGCCACTTCCCTTAGGAGAAATTACAAGTGATGAGCTTGCTAATACTTTTAAGGTAGTTTTAGAGCGCTTTAAATTAAGAAAACCACAAGTAGGGCAAATAGAAGTTCATGAGGCGTCTATTGAAGAAATGACGACATTTTTGAAGGATAAACTTCATCATCGAAAATCGACTAGTTTTTTTGACTGTATTAAAAATTTTCAGGATCTTGATCAAGTAATTGGTTTGTTTTTAGCAGTTTTAGAATTATGTCGTGATCATAAAATTTTAGTAAAGCAAAATAGAGATTTTGGTGACCTAGAATTAGAGAAAGTTGAGACCAATGGCAAGTAAAGAAGCACAATTAGAAGCTCTCCTTTATGCAGCAGGGGATGATGGTTTAGAAACAGATAATTTATTGCAATTATTGGAAATTTCACCATCGGCATTACGAGAGTTAGCAAATCATCTAAAAGATCGACTTAAAAATGATGAGAATTCAGGCTTACAACTGATCTGCATTAATCACACTTATAAATTAACTACCAGTGCAGAATGCGGGGACGTTATTTCTAAATTTTTCCAAAAGGATTTATCAAAGAACCTAAGTCAGTCAGCTCTTGAAATTCTCTCAATTATTGCATATCGTCAGCCGATAACAAGGGTTGAAATTGACGACTTACGAGGCGTTAACTCATCAGGAGCATTGCAGACTTTAGTTTGGCGTGGACTAATCAAAGTAAATGGTAAAAAAGATGTGCCTGGACACCCTAATTTATATGTGACTACAGACTATTTCTTACAGTATTTTAACTATGAGAGTTTAGCTGATTTACCAGTAATTGAAGAGTTTGAAGCAGATGACAATCCTGTGAACTTATTTGATCAAGATGAGCAAAATAGCAAAGAAATAAATTTTGATGAAGGAGAGTAAAATGGCTGAAAGATTGCAAAAAGTAATTGCCCAAGCTGGTGTTGCGTCAAGACGTAAAGCTGAAAAAATGATTTCAGCTGGACAAGTAACTGTTAATGGTAAAAAAATTACCGAACTTGGAACGAAAGTCGAACCTAGCGATAAGATTGAAGTAAATGGAGTTCCAATCGAGAAAGAAACACTCCACACATATTTGTTTTATAAACCTCGTGGCGTAATTTCTTCAGTAAAGGATGACAAGGGAAGAAAGACTGTTGTCGACTTTTTTGAAGATGTACCATATCGTTTATATCCAGTTGGACGTCTTGACTATGATACTTCTGGCTTATTATTGATGACCAATGATGGTGAATTAGCTAATAAATTGATGCACCCTCGTAATGAAGTACCCAAGGTTTATGTAGCCAAAATTAAAGGACTTCTTTCTCCAGAAGATATCCGTTCCCTTACTCATGGGGTTCGAATTGATGGTCGCAAGAGTGCGCCTGCAAAATTGAAGATTTTAAAGACTGATGAAAAGAAAAATACTCAGATTGTTCAGTTAACGATTCATGAAGGTCATTATCACCAAGTTAAGCGAATGTTTGAAGCAGTTCATCATTTCGTTGAAAAATTATCTCGTGAAAAATACGCTTTCTTGACATTGAAATCACTTACTTCAGGCGAATATCGTGAATTGACGCATGAAGAAGTCTTTCGACTAAATCACTTAGCTGACTAACGCTCCTTGTCAAGCTATGATAAAATAAAACTAATAACCTATAATTGTGGAGGATTTTGGAATGAAGGAAAATAAATCTCAGGACAATCAAGAACCTAAAGGTCCTTACAAGCATTTTGAACGTCCGACAACATCTAGAAGTGCGATGCATCATCGTCATCATTCAGAGCCTGCACCTGAACCAACTCCTAGTCGACCAGAAAAGAACTCTAAGGGCACAAAACATAGTCAGTTATGGGCTGGTTTGATTATTGTAGCAATAATTTTGATTGCCTTGATTCCGATTGTTTCTTCAAAATTGCACTCTAATTCTAATAATTTGGCTGAAAAGAGTGTTAAAGTTTCAAAGAGTTCTTCTAAGTCTCATAAATCTAAGAGTAAAAAGCCTAAGCGTAGCTCATCAAAGAAGAGTAAGTCTAAGAGTAGCGTAAAGAAAGAGGAGAAGAAATCTTCAAGTCAATCTCATGATGTGACTCCAGCTACAACTAGTCAATCACAATCTCAAAGTAGTCAAACTAGCCAAAGCAGTACACAATCTTATGCTTCTAGTGCTAGTCAAACTACCACTCAAGGCCAAACTCAACAAGCAAACCAAAATTCATACCAAAATAACCAAAATACTTGGCAGAATTACAGTGGAAACAGCTCATCACAAAATCAAGCTCCAAGTTCTTACACTGTTCAAGAAGGTGATTCTTTATCAAAAATTGCTCGTGAAAATAACACTTCAGTGCATCATTTAGAGCAGCTTAATGGTTTAGAATCAGCTGATAGTATTAGTATTGGTCAATCAATTAAACTTAAGTAATTAAAGAACATTATTATTTACAATTTAATTAAGAAGTATTATTATTTACTTGTAAAAAGTAAATAAAAGGATGTTGTCTTCAGGGCAGGGTGCAATTCCCGACCGGCGGTTAGAGTCCGCGAGCTACGATGTAGTTGAACCTCAGGTACCGATAGTTAAAGTCTAGATGGAAGAAGACAGACTTAAAACTAAACATGATTTAGATTAATAAGGTCTGTTGCTGAAGCAACAGGCCTTTTGTATGTTATGGAGGAATATATCATGCAAAGAAAAACTAGTTTAAGTCATGTAAGACTTGCTTATTGGCTCGCCTGGGCAATGATAGGTGCACTGGCATTTTTAATTATGAAAATCGAAGTCCCGATTATTCCAGGCTTTGATTATTTGAAGATGGACTTTTCAGATTCGCTCGTTGCCTTGAGCACTTTAGTTTTTGGACCTCTAGGCGGAACTATGATTGCACTCTTTAAGTCTTTATTGAGTCTGTTTATTTCTGGCTTTAACCCAATTTCAATGATTGGACAATTAGCTGCTTTTTTAGCAAGTTTAGCTTATATCTTGCCGTTTTATTTCATCAGTAAAAAACACGAGGATAAAGCCAAATATCAAATTTTTGGTTTAATTGTAGGTACATTAGCTTTAACAGTAGTAATGTCATTAGCAAATTATTTCGTTTTAACTCCAATGTATATTTCTTTAATGGGATTTAAGTTAAATTCCTCTCTTTTAACTTACGTTGTTTCTGCTATTATTCCTTTCAACTTGATTAAGGGTTTGATTAACAGTATTGTTGTTTTGATTTTAGCGAAAACTTTATTACCTGTTCTAGAAAAATTTGTAAAACGTAATTTCTAAAAGAATTATATTTAGCCAGAAGTCGAGTGACTTCTGGTTTTTGTTTTATGGTAGAATTTACTTTGAATGAAAAAGAAAGGACTCAATTTTTTAATGCAAGTAGCTATTGATGGTCCTGCATCAGCGGGGAAGAGTACAGTTGCTAAAATTATTGCGCATAATTTAGGCTATATTTATATCGATACTGGTGCAATGTATCGAGCATGTACATTAATTGCACACGACAATCACGTTGACTATGGGGATGAAAAGGCAATCTTAGACCTAGTTGACAAGAGCACAATTGAATTTAAGCAAGAAGATGGAGAACAGAAAGTTTATGTAAATGGCAAAGATGTATCAATCGCCATCAGAACGCCGGAAATTACTGAAAATGTTTCTCAAGTGTCAGCCTTAAAGTCAATTCGTGAGAAGATGGTTGAATTACAGCGTGAGATGGCTGGTAAACACGATGTTATTATGGATGGCCGTGATATTGGAACGACAGTCTTACCAGATGCTGAGGTAAAGATTTTCTTAATCGCTAGTGTTGCATCAAGAGCTAAGAGACGCTTTTTAGATTTTCAAGAAAAGGGAATTCACCAAGACTTGAAAGACATTGAACATGATATTGAAGTTCGCGATTATAAAGATTCTCATCGAGAAATTTCGCCATTAAAAAAAGCAGCGGATGCAATTGAATTAGATACAACAAACCTTACTATTGATGAGGTTGTAGCTAAAATAAGCGAGATAATTCAAAAAAAGCAAAAAAATTAAACAAAAGTGTGGAAAAAAGACATCAAGTACTTTAAAATAAAGTATGATATTGGGAGGTAATTATGACAGATAATAGTAATCAATTCTTAGATGCTCTAAAAGAAATGCAGGGAGTTGAAGTCGGCAACATTGTTAACGTTGAAGTTTTAAGTGTTGAAGATGGACAAATCGCTGTTGGTGTTGAAAATGCAGGTGTTGAAGGTGTAATCACTAAACGTGAATTCACTAACGACCGTAACGCAGATTTGAACCAATTGGTAAAACCTGGTGATAAGTTTGAAGCTTTAGTTCTTAGAAGAGCTGGTGGCGATAAAGAAAACGGTGAATTCTTCTTCTCAGTTACTCGTTTGAAGGAAAGAGAAGCCTACAAGGAATTAGAAAAGGTCTTTGAAGAAGGCAAGACTGTTGAAGGTACTGTAACTGGTGCTGTTCGCGGTGGCTTATTAGTTGACGTTGGTACACGTGGTTTCTTACCAGCATCACTTATTTCTAACCGTTACGTTTCTGACTTGAAGCCTTACATTGGCAAGAAGATGAACTTGAAGATCACTGAAATTGATCCTAACAAGAACAGATTAATTCTTTCAAGAAAAGACTTAATCGAAAAGGAACGTGAAGAAGCATTCGAAAACGTTGCTTCACAATTAGTTGTAGGTGATACTGTTGAAGGTAAAGTATCACGTTTAACTGGTTTTGGTGCCTTTGTTGACGTTGGTGGTGTGGACGGTTTAGTTCACATTTCAGAAATTTCTTACAAGCATGTTGACAAGCCAAGTGATGTATTGAAGGCTGGTCAAGATGTTAAGGTTAAAGTTATCGGTATTGATGACGATAGACACAGAATCTCCCTGTCAATTAAGCAAACTTTACCATCCCCATTTGAAGAAGCTACTGAAGGTTTACATGAAGGCGACATCATTGAAGGTGAAGTTAAGACTTTAACTTCATTCGGTGCATTCGTCGAAGTAGCTGATGGAATCCAAGGTTTAGTACACGTTTCAGAAATTGCTAACAAGCACGTTGATAAGCCAAGTGATGTTTTAAAGGTTGGTCAAACTGTTAAAGTTAAAGTTTTGAGCGTTGACCCAAGTGACAGAAGAATCTCATTGTCAATCAAGCAAGCTGATCCTAATGCTGCTAAGAGTGAAAACTCACGTCCACGTCGTCGTCAAGATTCTGTAGCTGATAAGTACATGAATGACAATGACAACGGTTTTGCTTTAGGTGACATTATTGGTGATCAACTTAAAGATAAGGATTAATCGTCATTCGTCTAAAAAAGCTGACTCCGGTCAGCTTTTTTTATTTCTTAGATAAATAGAAAGGGGTAGAAATAATATGTCATTACCCATCGTTGCATTAGTTGGACGACCAAATGTTGGTAAATCAACTATTTTTAACAGAATTATTAATTCTCGCGTCGCTATTGTCGAGGATAAAGCTGGCGTCACTAGAGATAGAATTTATGCTCGTGCTGAATGGATGGGCCATGAATTTATCCTAATTGATACTGGTGGTATTACTTTAGACTCTGGTGAGATCGAAGAGCAAATTAAGGCTCAAGCTGAAATTGCGATTGATGAAGCTGACGTAATCGTCATGTTGGGGGATGTTACTCAGCATATGACTAACATGGATGAAACAATTGCTAAAATGCTTTATCGAACTAAAAAGCCAATTATTTTAGCAGTCAACAAGGCTGATAATCCTGAACAAAGAACTGATATTTATGATTTCTATAGTTTAGGTTTGGGCGACCCAATTCCTGTTTCTGGTAGTCACGGAACTGGTATGGGAGATTTACTTGATGCAATTGTTGGTGAATTTGGCGATAAGGCTAACCAACATGAAGATGATTCAATTCGTTTTAGTGTAATTGGTCGTCCTAATGTAGGAAAATCTTCACTGGTAAATGCTATTTTAGGTGAACAACGTGTAATTGTTTCTAACATCGAAGGAACAACGAGAGACGCCATAGACACGACTTTTACTAATGATGGGCAAAAGTATACTATTGTCGATACTGCCGGTATTAGACGCCGTGGTAAGGTCTATGAGAAGACTGAAAAGTATTCAGTTTTAAGAGCGATTAGTGCCATTGAAGAAAGTGATATTACACTTTTAGTTTTAGATGCTAGCACAGGCATTCGTGAACAAGATAAGCACGTTGCTGGATATGCTCACGACGCAGGCCGAGGGGTAATTATCGTCGTAAACAAGTGGGATCTTCCTAAGAAATATAGCACAAGTATGAAGGACTTTGAGGACACAATTAGACAAGAGTTCCAATACTTAGACTATGCTCCAATTGTTTTCGTTTCGGCAAAGACTGGTCAAAGAGTTCCTGATATTTTGAAGCTAGTTAAAGAGGTTCACGATAATCAAACTCGCCGCATTAAGTCTAGTGTCTTAAATGATTTGCTCCTTGAAGCAACTAGAATCACTCCAACGCCACTTGTTAACGGAAAGAGATTAAGAATCTACTACATGACGCAAGTTGCAGTAACTCCGCCGACATTTGTTGTTTTTGTAAATGATCCAGAATTATTGCACTTCTCCTACCAGAGATTTTTAATTAATCAATTACGTCAGAACTTTGATTTTGGTAGGAACACCGATTAAAATTTTAGCTAGAAAGCGTAAATAGGCTTAAAATTTCAAAAAAAAGGGGATATATCTGCGAAAAAAGCTTGCAACTAAGCGTCTTAGTGTGCTAATTTTATTGCAGGGAATAATGAATAAATCATTTTTCTTATTTTTCAAAGGTTTTGTTTTAAAATACTATTAGTTCATTTCGGGAGGTGAAGTGGAATGGCAAACAAGGCAGAATTAGTTTCTGAAGTTGCTGCTAAAACTGACTTAACCAAGAAAGAAGTTGCTGCTGCAGTTGATGCAATCTTTAGCTCTATTCAAGAAGATCTTGCTAAGGGTGAAAAAGTTCAATTGATCGGTTTCGGTACTTTTGAAGTACGTCACCGTGCAGCTCGTAAGGGTCGTAACCCACAAACTGGGGCTGAAATCGAAATCCCAGCTTCTAAGGTTCCTGCATTCAAGCCAGGTAAGGCTCTTAAGGATGCTGTTAAGTAATTGTTCAGTTACTAGCAAAATAAAAACGTGCTAAGTTATATAGCTTGGCACGTTTTTTGTGTACAATTATTGTGTTAGCACAAACGAAAAGAGTGAAAAAATGACTTATTCTGAACAACTATTAGATGCAATTCAAAATCATGATTTTTCTGATAATCATATTCTTCTTAAAAAAGCACTAGAAAATGATGATCCAGAAGTTTTAGCTTCTTTAGCAGAAAATTTGACTGACCTTGGTTTTACTGATCTTTCTAAGGAAGTTTACCGCTATTTGATTGCTCAATTTCCAAGAGAAGACTTGTTTAAGGTATACTTAGCTGAGATTTTATTAAATGATGGCGATGAAGATGATGGCTTGCAGCTTTTATATGATGTAAAGCCAGAAAGTGATGCTTATATTGAAAGCTTGCTTGATTTAGCTGATTATTATCAAAGTAATGGTCTAATTGAAACAGCTCGTCAAAAGCTCTTAGAAGCTCATAAATTAGCTCCTGAAGAAGATGCAATCAACTTCGGCTTAGCAGAACTTGATTACTTAAGTGGCGATTATGGTGAAGCATTAGGACTATACCGCGAACTTGCAAAAGAAAATAAAACCTTTGGTGAAGTAGTCTTAAGTCAAAGAATTGCTGCTTGCCTCGCAAAATTAGGTGAGTACGAAGAAGCTGCCAACGAAATTAAGAGTCATGAAAATGATATCTTGAGTATTGATGCATTGTATGAAGCCGGCTTAATTATGTTATCTGCTGGCGATAATAAGGCCGCAATTAAATACTTAGATCAAGTGATTGAAACTCAACCAGATTATGTAAATGCCTATCCTTTGCTTGCTCAAGCTTATGCAGCAGAAGATAACAATGAAGAAGTATTGAGAACCGCCCAGACAGGACTTTCTTATAATGAACTAGATGAGGTCTTGTATAGCTTGGGTGCAAAAGCAGCTGCTAACTTAAACCAATTGGATGAAGCAGAGCGCCTACTCAAGAAGGGGCTAGAAATCGCTCCCGACAATAGTGACTTGCGCTTGCAGTTATCTAACTTGTATCTTCACCAGCACCAAGATGAGGCAAATATTGCCTTATTTAAGGATCTTGATGATGAGGAACTTGAACCACAAGCTCACTGGAATATGGCTATCTCATATCAAAGACTTGAAGACTATGATAAGGCGAAGAGCGAATTCTTGCTTGCTTATCCTGCCTTTCAAAAGAATGCAAGCTTCTTGAGACAGATGATTAGCTTGTTCTATGAATTGCGAGAGATTCCGACGACCAAGGAATTGATTAAGAAGTATCTGCAAGTTCAACCTGACGATATTGATATGCAAGATATGTTAGATGGATTGAATAGTGAAGAGTAGAAGAAAAGCTGGCTGTGAGGTCAGCTTTTTATTTTTGAAAAAGTTTATACAAAATTTATCTTCTTTCGTATAATCAATGATATAAGTTTTAATTAGAAGTTGGGTTTAATGGATAAATTTGAAGCAAAAAAATTATTACAAAAATTAGATACTATACAAAATTTTTTAAGTGAAAAAGATTTGCCTAGGTTGGAAAGAAAGTTAGATGCTGAAGCAGATAATTTAAAAAGAAATATGTTCGATGATTGGCTTAGATCTATTCCTAAGTCTGTTAAAGAAATTTTCTATGGCAAATTGACTTATGATCAGTTATATTCGAAGTTTTTTCCTTCTGTCTTGCACAGTTCATTTTCTAAGAACGAGATAGTTTTAGTGTTCTCCATTTTAAAATCAAGGAATAAAATGGAACAATACCAGCTAAAGTACTCAGAAAAATTAAGCAATTTAAAAGTATGTTTGCAGTTTATAAAAGAAAACGATCGATCTAAGTTTTTATCAATTTTTCAGAATCATGATATTAAACAAAAATTGCTTAAAGCTAAAGAATTTGCTGAGGAAAATAAGAATGTGCTTTCTAATATTCAATACAAAAGAGAAAATGAATGGGATGAAATAGCTGAATCATTTGAAGACTTAGATATTAGCTTAAAAAATAAACGATTTGAATATTTAAATCCATTTGTAAATTTAGATACAGAAAAGTCTAAAGAAGATATAATTTTTAAAATCATACGTGATTTCCTTAAAAATAAGATTTTATTTTTATCAGAACAGAGCAGAAATGGTGTAGAAGAAAGTATTCGTGGTATTTGGAAAAACTTGAAAGAAGAAGAGTTATCTAATCAATTAAATTCATTACCTATAGAAATGCTTAAAAAGCAAATTGATAATGAACAAATTGGAGATGTTCTCGATAATTTTGATAATGTTGGACAAGTAATCTCATTATCATTAGCAGAGGTTTCTGAGAGATATGGTTTAAATATGCAGCAAAGTGCTGAAATTTTGAAACAATCTAAAGAGATACTGAATGACCTAAAATCTAATGTTTATCCTAAGTTGACATTAGATAAGTTAAAAGGACAAAGGTTGCAACTGCTACATTTGTTAAATGCTTATAAAAATTATCCAGATGAACAAGCTATAGAAGAAAAAGTAGTTATAGAGAATTATAGAAAACTAGAAGAAAAACTAGGTAATTTAGAAGATATTGCTCCTAATAGATATCTAACTAATTTTATAGATAGCATCACTTTTAAATATTGGTGTGAGAGTGAAGCTGAAATCTATAGGATATTAGACGGCTGCATTCAAGTTAATAGTACATTTAGGGACTGTTTGAATGATAATTTGAATGATCAAGAAATTAAAGCTCTTTTTGAAAAAGATAGTGCAACATTCTACGCTTTAATCGAAGAAATTACTGGCAATAAAAAAAGTTATAATCCATCTGATCTACCAGATTATATTGTACATGAAGTTCAGAAGACTAAACTTAATCTTAAAGGATTTAAAGCGCATTTAAGATCATATCAAGCTTTTGGCAGTAAATATATTTTCTATTTTCAAAGGACCTTATTGGGAGATGAAATGGGACTAGGAAAAACTATTCAGGCGCTCGCAGTCGCGACGCATCTTTCAAATCAGGGACAGACTCATTGTTTAGTTATTAGTCCACTAAGTGTCCTTGAAAATTGGAAGAGAGAAATTGAAAAATGGACTAATATAAAATGCTTTGTGTTTAGAGGAGATAAAGCTATAAAAGAACAAAATTTGTCAAAATGGGAGGAATCAGGAGGCATATTACTTACTAATTATTCTCATTGCAGAATATTGAAAGAAAGTAGAAAAAATATAGATATTGATTTTGCAATAGTAGATGAAGCACATTTGATTAAAAATCCTGCAACAAAGCGTAGCAAAAATGTTAATGCTTTGATTAAAAATTGTAAATATAAGCTGTTAATGACTGGTACTGCTCTAGAGAATAGGCTTGATGAAATGATTAACTTAATTGACTTTCTTAATGAGTCTCTAGCGGAAAAAGTTGCCAATAATTTAAATAATAAAACTTATAAGACGGATATAGCTCAAGTTTACTTGAGACGAAAAAGAAAAGAAGTTTTACATGAACTTCCAGCATTAGGGCTTACAACAATGTGGTCAACTTTTAATGAAAAAGAACAAGACTTCTATGATCAAGCCGTGAGTGAAGGTATTGCAGGATTGATGAAGATGCGTAGAGCAGCATTTATTGATGAAGATAGTCAAAAGATAGAGCAAATTATTAATATTTGTGTTGATTCACATGAAAATAGTGAAAAAGTTATAGTTTTTTCATTTTTCAAAAATTATGTTTTGAAATTGTTAAAGAAGAAATTGCCGTTTCTTGCAGACGATATTATTAGTGGTGATTTATCATCTAATCAGCGTCAAGAAGTAATTGATAAATTCTCAGAAAATCCAAATCAGAATGTACTTTTAGTTCAAATAGATGCTGGTGGATTTGGACTTAATATCCAAGCTGCTAATAGAGTTATTTTGTGTGAACCGCAATGGAAACCTTCGACAGAAAACCAAGCTATAAGTAGAGCTTATAGAATGGGCCAAAATAGAAATGTTATGGTTTATCGTTTGTTAACTAAGGAAAGTGTCGATGAAACCATGATGGAAATTATTCATGAAAAAGAAGATATTTTTAATACGTATGCAAATGATTCTGTTGTTGCCGATGCATTTATGAATAATGATTCAGATAAAGAAGAAAATGAAGCTGTAATGAAGAAAAAAGTATTTCAGATTGAGCGAGACCGTTTAGAGAAAAAGCAGGAAGTGGTGAATGTAAGTGAATAACAATATTGATAATAAAGAAGTATATGTTAGAACAAAGACTTGTTTAATATGGAATATTGTAGGATTAGTAATCTTGCTATTATCTTTTACTATAATTGCTTTACCAGAAATAGTAATACTATTGATTACTCTAATAAAACGTAAAGTTAAAGTTTATTCGCTTAAAGAGAATAATTATCTGATAATTTCCAAAAAAGCATGGAAAGAATACAAAAGAATAAATAATATAGGTTTCTGGAAACAGTATTCTCTGGTTTCAGTAACAAAAATAATTCATCAGCATTATTCTAACGTTGTTTTAGGAAAAACAGATACAGCTATACAAGATAAAAGTGCTAGTGATGAAGTTAAAGATATAGCGCCTGTAAATACACTTCAATCCAAAAAAGATCTAAAAAATGTGAATATTAACATTAGTGAATGCCTAGATAAATCAATTGAAAATAAAAAGACAAATGAATTAAATGAGAATAATAGATTTAAATTTGTTAAAGCCAGACTTACTGATAGAGACAACAAACAAAATGCAGCGCAACTAAATAAGATAAAACTTTTGTCTAGTGAAAGACAAAAGTATAACGATTTACAAAATAAAATTAAGCTTGAGAATAATGGAGAAGCTAATTTTGGAGTGGATTTTAAAAATAAAGTAATTTTTATCGATAAATTATATGAATCGAAAGGCTTTGATGAATTTTTTTTTGAAGATTTATCTGATATAAAAGTAGATGAAAAAGACTTATCTAATATTAATTTTGTTAAGAAAGATGGGAGTGAAGTTCAAGCTTCTTTTATAAAATTCCCTGTTAGTGAGGAAGAAAAGAATTTAGACAGCATAATTTTAAAGAACTTAGTATTAAAAATTAAATCTGAAATTAGTTAACTGTTATTTATAAAATTGAATATAAGTGAGAGCGTTCTTATTAAAGATCGCTTTTTACTTAATTCATATTTTTTATTATGTAAACATCAAAGAACATGTATTCCTAATGAACTTGTTGTGAAATGACTATTCAGGGTAAAATATAAATATTATTTAAATTTGTTAAACATAGGAGTTAATAATGATCGCTGGAGAATTAAAAAGCAAAATTGATAATCTTTGGGAAACTTTTGCAACCGGTGGATTAACTAATCCATTGAACGTAATTGAACAAATTACATATTTAATGTTCATTAAGGATTTAGATGATTCAGACAATAGAAGAAGAAAAGATAATGCATTTCTAGGATTGAATGACTATAAATCTATTTTTGATGGCGAAGTTCAGATTGATGATGATGTAGTCGTAGATGGCGATGAACTTAGATGGTCTACTTTTAAAGACTTTGCACCAGAAAAGATGTTTACCGTAGTACAAACAGAAGTTTTTCCTTTTATTAAAAACTTGAAAAATGGTGAAGATAGTTCTTTTGCTCGACATATGAAAGATGCAACATTTTTAATACCAACACCAGGGTTGTTATCTAAAGTTGTAGAATCGTTGGATGAAATTTATCGCTTGATGGATGCAGATGTTTCAAAGAGAGCTGATATTCGTGGGGACGTTTATGAATATCTCTTAGGAAAGTTATCTACTGCTGGGCGAAATGGTCAATTCAGAACACCACGTCATATTATTAAGATGATGGTTGAATTAATGAATCCACAAGCTAATGATAGTATTTGCGATCCAGCCGCTGGTACGGCAGGCTTTTTAGTAGAAGCTGCTGAGTATCTGCAAACTAAAAAAAGTGCTGAAATTTATGATAGTAAAGAAAGTAAAGATTATTTTCATAATCAATTGTTTACTGGTTATGATACAGATCCAACAATGCTTCGTATTGGTGCGATGAACATGTTAACGCATGGAGTAGATAATCCTAAAATTGAATATCAAGATAGTTTATCTGATCAAAATAATGATAGAGATAAATATTCTTTGATTATGGCTAATCCTCCATTTAAGGGAAGTTTAGACTATGATTCAGTTTCAGATGATTTGCTTAAAACTTGTAAAACAAAGAAAACAGAATTATTGTTTTTAACCTTATTTTTAAAAATGCTTAGAGTAGGTGGTAGATGTGCATGTATTGTTCCAGATGGAGTTTTATTCGGTTCATCTAAAGCTCATAAATCAATTAGAAAAGTATTGGTTGAAGATAATAATTTAGAAGCAGTAATTTCAATGCCTTCAGGAGTATTTAAACCATACGCTGGAGTTTCAACTGCAATTTTGATATTTACTAAGACTGGTAATGGCGGAACTGATAAGGTTTGGTTCTATGATATGACCGCTGATGGCTTTTCACTTGATGACAAACGAACACCTGTTAAAGAAAATGATATTCCTGATATTATTGAACGATTTAAGCATTTAGACAAAGAAATTGATCGTAAAAAGACTGAAAAGTCATTTATGGTTGGTAAGAAAGATATTGTTGCTAATGATTATGATCTTTCAATTAATCGTTACAAAGAAATAGAGTATAAACCAGTTGAATATCCGCCAACTAAGGATATTATTGCTGAAATTGAAAAATTAGATAAAGAAGCAAATGATGCATTACAAGAGTTAAAAGCTCTTTTAAAGGACTAGAAAGGAAAAACAAATTCAGGTTTGTATGGAAGATATAAAAATAAAATTATTAGGAGAAATATGTGAATTTTATAGTGGGACGGGGTTCCCTAAAAAATTTCAAGGTAACTTAGAAGGAAAATACCCTTTTTATAAAGTTGGAGATATTTCAAAAAGTGCGGATGAAAACAAAAACTTTTTAACTAAATCTGATAATTACGTAGATGAGAGAATAGTAAAGACGCTTAAAGGAAAGATTGTTCCTCCAAAAACTATCGTTTTTGCGAAAATCGGTGAAGCTTTAAAGTTAAATAGAAGAATGATTACTAGTACAGAATGCTTGATTGACAATAATGTGCTAGGGATTAAGCCTAAAAACGATTCTATTTTAGCTGAATATATTTTTTATTTTATGAAATTTGTAAAATTAGAAAATTATTCTGAATCTACTACTGTACCGTCTGTTAGAAAAAGTGAACTTGAAAAGATAAAAATAAGAGTCCCTTCAATACAAAATCAACAAAAAATTATAAGTATTCTGGAAAATATTGATAAAACTAAAAAAAGTAAAACTGAAAGTTTAAAAAAATTAAATGAGCTGATCAAAGCCCGATTTGTCGAGATGTTTGGAGATCCAGAAATAAAAAATAAAGATAAAAGCTTAAAAAAATTATGTGATATTTGCTTAGTTAATCCTGATAAGAGAAAAGATCCCAGACTAACTAACAATGATTTAGAAGTATCTTTTGTCCCAATGTCTGCTGTATCTGAAAATGGAGATATAGATACCACTAATATCAAATTGTACTCAGAAGTAAGGAAAGGATTTACATATTTCAGTTCTAATGATGTCCTTTTTGCTAAAATCACACCTTGTATGGAAAATGGCAAGGGAGCAATTGCACAGAATTTGAAAAATGATATTGGTTTTGGTTCTACTGAATTTCATGTTTTACGACCACTGGAAAACTTATCCAATCCTTATTGGCTATATGTGTTAACTACATTTGATAGTTTTAGAAAAGTAGCTGAGATAAATATGACTGGGAGTGCTGGTCAAAAAAGAGTGCCAGTTAAGTTTCTTGAAAATTATAAAGTTAATATTCCTCCTCTTTCTCTCCAAAACGAATTTGCAAACTTTGTCCAACAAGTCGACAAATCAAAAGTTGCAGTTCAAAAATCACTTGATGAGACACAAAAATTATTTGATAGCTTAATGCAAGAATATTTTGGCTAAAAAGTGGTTTAATAGTGAAAAACTCTAAAATGGGAGATTCACTATGGATGAGAAGTTTGTTGAAATAATAAATGAAATGGCTGAAGTGCTTAATGCAGCACAATTAAAGCGACTTCAGGAAGTAATGCTAAAACATTTGGTCGAAAGAGAACCACGAAAAAGAAAAATTAGTAATAAGGAATACTTGGCTAAATTTCTTGAAGCTAAAAAGATGGAAGGTTGTTCTGACAGAACAATTAAATATTACAAAGTTACCGTTGAACAGTTGTTGGCTAAGGTAATCCGACCAATACGTAGAATTACTACGGAAGAAATGCGTGAATATTTAGTTGAGTATCAAAAAATCAATAATTGCGGAAAGACAACTATTGATAACATTCGCCGTAATATTTCTAGTTTTTTCTCATGGCTTGAGGAAGAAGATTATATATTGAAAAGTCCTATGCGACGTATTCATAAAATACGAGCAGAAAAATTGGTAAAAAATGTAATTACTGATGAAGATATTGAAAAGCTGCGTGATGGCTGTTCCTGTTTAAGAGATGTTGCAATGATTGATTTATTGTATTCAACGGGTATTAGAGTAGGTGAACTTGTTCGACTTAATAGAAATGATATTAATTTTTCTGAACGTGAATGTGTGGTATTTGGAAAAGGAGATAAAGAAAGACGAGTATATTTTGATGCCAAGTCAAAAGTACATCTTATTAACTATCTAAGAAGTAGAGAGGACGATAATCCAGCTCTTTTTGTTTCTTTAGACAAGCCAAATGACAGATTGAAAATTAGTGGGGTAGAGATTAGGTTACGACAACTTGGAAGAAAACTACATTTAGATAGAATTCATCCTCATAAATTTAGACGGAGTATGGCTACTAGAGCTATTGATAAAGGCATGCCAATTGAGCAAGTACAAAAAATTTTAGGACATTCTCAGATAGACACGACAATGCAATATGCAATTGTTAATCAAAATAATGTAAAAGCAGCTCATAGAAAATACATATCCTAGCAAATTCAGGTTTGTAGGGTGCAGTGTTGATTCAGAAGTTTACAACTTTATTTAAAGATGTAACTAGGCAGGGTACTAAAATTCCTAAAGAAGAATATTTAACTCATGGAAAAAATATAATAATAGATCAAGGACAAGATATTATTGCGGGTTATACAAATTGCGAAGATGGTATATTTAAAAAAATTCCAGCTATCGTTTTTGGTGACCATACAAGGATAATTAAATATGTTGATACTCCATTTTTCTTAGGAGCAGATGGAGTAAAAGTGTTGAAATGTACTGATAAAAATGCCAATTATAGGTATTTATACTATGCTTTAAAGAATGCACACATTCCAAATACAGGCTATAATCGACATTTTAAATGGCTTAAAGAAATAACTATAAATTATCCAGATAAAAATAGACAAAACGATATTGTTAATATTCTTGATAAATTAGAGTACATTATTAAAATGAAATCTCAAGAATTAGATAAGTTCGATGAACTAATCAAAGCCCGATTTGTCGAGATGTTTGGAGACCCGCAAGATAGTAAATCCAAGTGGAAAAAAAGTACTATTGAAAAATGCTGTACTCTAAAAAGTGGAAAGACATTACCTCGTAATATTGAAAATGAAGGCGGAAATATTCCTTATGTTAAAGTTAAGGATATGAATAGTTTAGAAAATACGACTTATATAACTACTTCAACTCGATTTGTATCAGATAAGACAGCAAATAAAAGTATTTTTCCAGTTGGAACAGTTATTTTTCCGAAGAGAGGTGGAGCAATTGGGACAAATAAAAAAAGATTAACAAAAGTTCCAATTTGCGCTGATTTAAATATTATGGGAGTTATACCAGATAATACTAGAATAAGCTCTTATTATTTATTTGAATATTTTAATATGGTTGATTTAAATACTCTAAATAATGGTTCGTCTGTTCCTCAGATTAATAACAAAGATATTAATCCCTTAAATATTAATATTCCACCTCTCTCACTCCAAAACGAATTCGCAAACTTCGTCCATCAAGTCGACAAATCAAAATTTGAAAATATAGTATACTTGAATAAAACGCTCTCAAGCAAAATTCTCAGTCAATTAGGAGATGCTATCCGTGACTAACTTTGATTATTTATTAGAAGAACCACAATTTAAAGATTTCGTGGAAATTGCAATAGCTGCTGAGAAAGTAGCTGTTATTGATCCTGCAACATCGGTTATTGACTGCCGCCGTGCAATGGAATTGGCAGTTAAGTGGATGTATTCGGTTGATAAAGATTTAAGAACGCCATACCAAGATAAATTGGTAACCTTGATAAACACCTTAGACTTTAAGGATATTGTTGATCCTAATACTTGGCAAGGTTTGGATCTGATTCGCCGATTAGGAAACGTGGCAGTACATACTAATCGAAAAGTATCTCTAGATGAAGCTGTTTTATGTTTAAAGGCTTTATTTAGTTTTTTTGACATGCTTGATTATTGCTATGGTAGTAATTATCAAAAGAAAGATTTTGATAAATCTCTTGTTGGAAAATATCGTTTGGAATTTATTCCAAAAGTAGTGTCAGCCGAAAAGGCTACGTTTTCTCTTGATAAACTGACGAAGAAGAACAAATCTTTGCAGGAATCTATGACTGCGCAAAGAAAGGCACAGGAAGATAGCTATAATCCCAAGCCTTTTGGAATATCAGAATTTAAAACCAGGAAAATCTACATTGATGCTATGCTAGCAGAAGCTGGTTGGGTTGAAGGACAAAATTGGTTAAACGAAGTAGAACTTAAAGGAATGCCTAATAAAGCAGGAATAGGATACGCTGATTATGTTCTATATGATGATGCACACCAACCTCTTGCACTTATTGAAGCCAAGAAAACATGCAAAGATGTTGCTGTTGGTCGTCAGCAAGCAAAACTATATGCTGATTTACTAGAGAAAAAATATGGACGTAGACCAGTTGTATTTTTAAGTAATGGTTTTGAAACGAGAATTATTGATAATCAATATCCCGAAAGACAAGTTTCATCTATTTATTCTAAGCGTGATTTAGAAAAATTATTTAATTTACAAAAAGTGCGTCAGCCATTAACTAATATCATAGTTGATGATAATATTGCTGGTCGGTATTACCAAAAAGCTGCTATTCAGGCAGTGTGTGAAAGTTTTTCAAAGGAAAATAGACGCAAAGCGTTATTAGTCATGGCAACGGGATCAGGTAAAACTAGAACTGCAGTGGGCTTGGTTAAGGTTCTTTTGAATGCTGGTTGGATTAAACATGTCTTATTTTTGGCTGATAGGGATGCACTAGTAACACAGGCTAAAAGGAGCTTTGTAAACTTGTTACCAGACTTATCTTCAACTAACTTAGTCGAAGATAAGTCAAATTATAATGCGCGATGTGTATTTTCTACCTATGCTACGATGATGAATGTTATCGATACTGCAACAGATGACGATAAAAAGAAGTTATATACTGCGGGACATTTTGATCTGATTATTGTCGATGAAGCTCATAGGTCAATTTATAACAAATATCGGAATATATTCACTTATTTTGATGCTCCATTGGTTGGTCTGACCGCAACCCCTAAAGATGATATTGATAAAAATACATATTCGATTTTTAATCTAGAAGATGGTGTTCCGACTTATGGCTATGATCTGGCACAAGCAGTTGATGATGGCTACTTAGTGCCATACAAATCTATCGAAACTCATTTAAAGTTTATGGAAAATGGTATTAATTACGATGATCTAAGTACTCAAGAGAAAGAAGAATATGAAGAAACTTTCACTGATGAAGATGGTGATTTACCAAAGAAGATAGACTCAGGAAAGTTGAATAAATGGTTGTTTAATAAAGATACAATTCGTAAAGTTTTGAATATTTTGATGAATCAGGGCCTAAAAATTGATTATGGCGAAAAAATAGGGAAAACTATTATTTTTGCTAAAAATCATCGTCATGCGGAAGAAATCCTAAAAGTTTTCAATGAAGAGTATCCTCAATTTAGTAGAAATACTCATGGACAACCATATGCAACCGTAATCGATAATTATACTAACTATTCTCAAAGTGCAATTGATGAATTTTCAGATCCAGATAAGTTACCACAAATAGCTGTTTCAGTTGATATGTTGGATACTGGAATTGATGTACCTGAATGCTTAAACTTGGTATTTTTCAAAAAAGTAATGAGTAAAGCAAAATTCTTCCAAATGATCGGACGTGGAACTCGATTGTGTCCACACTTACTAGATGGAAAAGATAAGCAAGAATTTTATATTTTTGATTTTTGTGATAATTTTCATTTTTTCCGCATGGGAAAAGGACATGAAGCAGGAGTTCAAGAAACTTTGCAAAGTGCTTTATTTAACTTAAAGATGGAATTAGTTCGGAAATTGCAAGAAGAACCTTATCAAACAGATGATTTTAATCAATATCGTAAAACATTGGTTGAAGATCTATGTAAAAAGGTTAAAGAATTAAATAGAAATAATTTTGCTGTTAAGCAACATATTGCTTATGTTGATAAGTTTTCTCAAATTGAAAATTATAATAATTTGACTTATGAAGATATTGTAAATACTAAGAAGGAATTATCTCCGTTGATTCTTCCTGATAATGATGAGCCTAATGCTCTAAGATTTGATGCTTTAGTTTATAAAATGGAACTTGCAAAAATGTCACAAGAATCATATGGGCGGCTAAAAATTGATCTATGTAATAAGGTTTCTAAACTCTCTGATTTAATGACTATTCCACAAGTTAAGGAAAAAAAGGATTTAATTAAAGAAATATTACAACCAGAATATGTTGAATCTACTGATGTTAAAGACTTAGAGTATATCCGGCAAAGTATTAGAGATCTTATTCAGTACCTTCCTAAAAAAGGAACGGTATATTATACAAATTTTGCTGACACTGTATTAGATTCGACTATTCATGACGCTGAACTTGAAACAGATACTTTAAAGAACTATAAGGCAAAGGCGGAATTTTATATTAAACAACATCAAAGTGAAAATCTTATGGTGAAGATTAGAGACAATGAACCTTTAAGCAGCCAGGATTTAAAAGAATTAGAATCTATTTTATGGCAAAAGCTGGGAAGTAAGGAAGAATATCAAAAAGAAATTGGTAATAAGGCACCAGGCGAATTTGTACGTAGCATAGTTGGATTAGATATGCATGCGGCTAAAAAGGCTTTTAATAAATACCTAGATACTGTTCCTTTAAATAAGCAACAAATCTATTTTATAAATGAAATTATCGAGTACATTGTTAAGAATGGAACACTGACTGATATGCATGTTCTACAGGAATCTCCATTTACAAATCAAGGTTCGATTTCTGAACTTTTTGAATCAGATATAACTATTTGGTTGAAAGTAAAAACAGCAATTGATGAAATTAATAGTAATGCTGGAGTAGTTGTAGCTTAATATTTGAGAAAATTATGTGAGTTAAAGGAGTAGGTATATATGAAAGCTGATACCTTTAATATCATTCAAAGATTATTTGATACATCGCAAATGATATTAAAAATCCCTGTATATCAACGAAATTACGATTGGACAGAAGGAAATGTTCGTAGATTATTAGAAGATGTTGAAAATGTCATCAAAAATAAGCAGCAATATTTTATAGGTGCCATTGTTTATATGGAATCAGACAATAATGATTTGGGAATGCCGGAATTTCTAATTATTGATGGGCAGCAACGCATTACGACATTGACAATACTTTTACAAGCATTAAAAGATCTATGTGTACAGAGTGATCAGCAAGTTTTGGAAATGATAGATTCTTTGCTAACAAATAAGTATTCATCAGATGAATATAAAATTAAACTAAAACCAATTAAGTCTGACAATATTCAGTATGAACGGCTATTGAATGGTAATTTAGATGATATGGATTATAATGGCCATATTTATAAAAATTATAAAATTGCAAAAAATATATTCTCAAATTGGATTAATAATGGTATTAAACCAATTGAAATTCTTCTAGCATTAAAGAAATTACAAGTAGTAGGAATTAGTCTTAAATCAGGAGAAGATGATCCCCAAATTATTTTTGAGAGTATCAATTCTACAGGGGTTGCTCTAACTAATACAGATTTAATTAGAAATTTCCTTTTAATGGGTGATCAAGATCAAGATAAACTCTTTGAAGAATATTGGCTTCCAATTGAAAATAAATTAAGAAAAAATAATAACAATGAAACTTTAGATTTGTTTTTCAGACAATATGTTATTACCAAGTCCAATTCAACTATTACAGAAAGAAAAGTTTATTCATCTTTTATAAATCTTTTTAGAGTAAATAATTTTACTCATGAGTCTCAGTTAAAAGAATTGAATATGTATGCTAATATTTATGCCACTTTTTTGTACCCGAATAATTCTAATTATAATGATAAAATAAAAGGGTATTTGCTAGATTTAAAACAACTTAAGCAATCTACATGCTATCCATTTTTAATGCATGTATTTAAAGATTATGAAAATAAGATTATTGATGAGGAAACTTTATCTAAAGTTTTATCTTTAATTACAATTTACTTAATAAGAAGATCAATTTGTAATGTTCCAACTAATTCCTTAAATACTTTATTTGCTTATCTTTATGTTCGTGTGTTTAAGGTTACTAATAATAAAAATAAATATTATGAGTCAATTAATAAATATTTGTTTAGTCAAAAGAATAAAGATGAAATTCCAAATGATGAAAATGTAAAGTATGCATTAGAACATGAAAATTTGTATCAAAATAAAGAATTATGTAGATTGTTAATGCTGGATATTGAAAATAATGACTTCAAAGAAAAAATTGATACTGATAATTTGACTATTGAACATATCATGCCACAAACATTAAGTAATAGTTGGAAACAGATTATTTCTGACGAAGAACATGATAAATATGTTCATACATTAGGAAACTTGTCTATTACAGGATATAATTCAGAATTATCTAATAAAAGCTTTAAAGAGAAAAAGAAATTAATCAAGGAGAATTCAAAAATTCAAATTTTAAATCAGGATGTGATAAATCAAGACAGTTGGACCATAAATAATATTAAGAAACGTGCAATACGATTAAGTAGAATTCTCTTAAATAAGTATTATTTATCGCGTATTACAGATCCGTCTATTGAATTTGAATTAGTAGATAAGCTTTCATTATCAGATCTTCAGAGAATTAAAGGTAGAAAGCCTGTGTCATTTACTTTACAAGGCGCAAATTATACGGCCAAAACTTTTAAACAATTATTAATAGAAGTAGTACAATTATTGGATCAAGATAATCCTAAAATTTTAGATAGTTTAATAGGTTTTCGATTTAGTGAAAGAGATATTTCTGTTCAAAATCCCCTCATTGGAAGGCTTCCATCTTCTAATCAATCTGGAATTAGTGAAATAAGAGATGGAATATACTTATATACTCATTTGTCAGCAGTAAATATTTTAAAAGAACTTAAACTATTATTTAAATTTTATAATATTTCAGAAAAAGATTTCACTATTTCCGTTAGAAAACAATAAGAACAATCAAGCTACTTTCCAAAACCACGGCAGGTAGCTTATTTTTACCCTAAATTAAATAACACAACCATAACTTAACACTGCTAATTATTATACAAAGTTCTTATCAAAGCCTATAATATTTCTTGTAAGCGATAACAAAAAGACGAGGAAATAAATATGGAACAAGAAACAAAAGCTCCAGTTATTGACTGGAAAGCAAATTATGATGTTGTTGTTTTAGGCTTTGGTGGAGCAGGTGCAACTGCTGCTAGATTTGCAGCTGACAATGGCGCTAAAGTATTAATTGCTGATGTTGCTCCTTACGGTCATGAAGGTGGTAACACTAGGTATTCTGCCCAGCTTCTTGGGACTGGAACCGACTATGACAAGTTAAAGGAATACTATCTTGGCTTAACGCGTCCGATGGATTTGCCAGAGGATATGGTTGAGACCTATGTTCGCGGAATGTGCAACATGCGGGAATATGTAAAGAAGTACTTGGGCGTTGAACCAGTTAGTTTTATCAATGACTTTAGCAAGATACCAAAGGAATACCGTGTTGGAGTTACTCAAGAATATCCTGAACTAAAGGGACATGAGACTTATGACTATACCTTGGTTCACAATGGTTGGTTCGACGCAGCACTTTGGAAACTTTTAAGACAAAAAATTCTAGACCGCAAAGACAAGATTGATGTCTGGTATGAGGCACGGGCTACCCACTTGATTCAAGATCCAGTTTCTAAAGTAATCAAGGGTGTTCAGATTGAAAAATTAGGCCAGAAGATCAATGTCTTGGCTAGACGAGGAGTCATTTTGACAACGGGCGGTTTTGAAAATAACAAGGAAATGATTCAAAACTACTTAGCTGCACCTAAACTTACTCCATTAGGTACTATTTACAATAAGGGTGACGGTATTTCGATGGCGCAAGAAGTCGGCGCTAAGATGTGGCACATGTATAATTACGAATCTCTTGGTTTACTGCATGGTTTATCATTTGATACACCAGAAGGCAAGAGATCTAAGTTAGTTCTCAGCTGGCCAGAGCTTAACCACGGTAGCGTCTTTATGGTGGCGGATGATGGTAAGCGGTACTTTAACGAAGCTGGTCCAAACCGTCACGGACACATTTTTGATCATGGTATTTGGCGCGTTCCACGTAGCCATGAGAAACCATATATTATTTTTGATCAAAAACAATATGAAACCATTGAAGCAGGGCAGATTCCATATGATAAATTTAATGAAAAATTGATTAAGGCTGATACGCTTGAAGAGCTAGCTGAAAAGACTGGTGTTGATGCAAACGGCTTAAAGGAACAAGTTGAGATGTTCAACCGTTTTGTAGAAAATGGTCACGATGATCAATTTGGTCGAGATGTTAAGTCAATGGCTAAATTTGCGGAAGATGGTCCATTTTATGCAATTAAGATGGCTTACAATGTTTTGAATACGCAGGGTGGACCGGAAAGAAACACTAAAGCTGAAATTCTGGATGTTAATGATAAGCCTATTCCGCACTTGTATGGTGCTGGTGAATTAGGTGGTATTAACGCAAACCAATATCAAGGCGGTGGTAACTTAGCTGAGTGTTTGATTTTTGGTAAGATTGCAGGCGAGCAAGCAGCTAATGTTACTGATGAGGTTACGGATGAAGCTTCTGACAAGTACAACGGCATTAATGAATTAGCAGATGGTGACAAGGTCAAGGACATTAAGCTTGATAAAGATCAATATATTGGCGAGTCTAATGCTGGTATTGGCGGCAAGCTTGTTGTACGCGTTACTTATGATAACGGGATTAAAAATGTCGAGATTGTACAGGATCACGAAAGTGAAGATGTCGGCAAGCAAGCACTAAAGGTCATTCCAGAGCGTATTGTTAAAGAAAATACTCCAGATGTTGATGCAGTTTCTGGTGCATCTGCTACAAGTCGGGCAATCAGCGAAGCCGTCCGCAAGGCCTTGAAGAATGTGAAGGAATAAAATAATTTACAACCGCAATGCGGTTGTAAAAACGGTCGAAAAGCTTTTCGACCGTTTTTTGTTGAGATGTCTAAAATAGATATGAGAGAATGGTATTATCAAAAAATGATTGAGGAGATGTAATGAAGAATAAAAAGATACCTAAAGTAGCTAGTATAATGATAGTTTCAACTTGTTAAGTTATTTTTGCCCCTAATCAAGTTGTTTTTGCTGATCAAAATGTCCAGCAGCAGAGTGAAAATGAAGAAGTAACTACACAAACTTTATATTGGCAATGCGTTGAACAAGATACTGGTAAGGTTTTAAAGATAATTAAGGCTGATACAGTAAAAGTAGTTAATGGAGTACCAGAGAAAAAATTCTTTTATATGGGACATTTGCCGGAAAAAATTGGTAAGCTCGAAATTGCAGGTAATCCATGGGGAGGACGCGACCTGGAAGTTGATCCGAATAATAAAAGTGGAGTTGTTTATCTTAAAGCTGGATATTGGGATGCAGAAGCTTTTAAAGAACGTTCAAAGAACAATTTTGGTTGGGGAGATCCAAGGCAACAAGGAATTATCAATACTACTTTGATGGAATATAAGGCTTATCATGGAACGCCTGATGGATATATAGCTCCAGGATATTACGATGATGATAATATGTTTCATGCAACAATGACAGTAGATGAGTGGATAAAGAAGAATCGTATGCCTTCAAGGGATGAGATGAAACGAAAAATGCAGTCTTCTATTGAAGATAGTGAGATAGAAGATAAAGATATTGATAGTGAAGATACAAATGGTGTAAGTTCTTCAAAAATAGAAAATTCAGGTACTTTTACAAGTAGTTCAAAATCTTCCAAGAGCAAAAGCAGCTATAAAAAATTAAAAATAGTTAATAAAAATGAAATCGATAAAGATAAGGCTGAAAAACATAGTCCTTGGATAATAGGTGGGCTTGCCGGAATAGTACTTGTTGGTGCAATGTTTTCATCCCTAAAAAATTTCGGCGAAAGATTTTTGGTGGAAAAGGACGGCATTCAAGATAAATTTTGCCTTATTTTTATCAATTAGTAGTTCTTTAACAATTTTACGCGCGCAATAAAAACGGTCGAAAAGCTTTTCGACCGTTTTTTAACCGCAAATAGATTGAAAAATAAATTTTTGCTTTTTGAAGTATAAAAACCTATTGATATCATAGGATTCTTATTTTAACTCTCGCAAGAGTTTAGTCGAAATGATTAAGTATATTCTAAAAATATATAAATAAGAAAAAGTTTGGAGTTAACTCCAAATCGCTACTTACATTTAGTAAATAAAATAGGATTTTAATAAAGCAATATGAAAGAAATAAATTTAGTCGGTGTCAATTTTTGGCTCGAAGCAGATAAAAGAAAAATAGATTTTAATGTTCTAGACGTAACTAGAAACGAGAATAGTAAACTTATTAATGAAGGATCACAGTATGTGATGGAAAAAGCATTAATAATTATTCCATCTCTCCCTGATATTTTTAAATATAATTATCTGTGCCTAAAAAACGATCAAGATATAATTGATAATTTTGATGAAGCGAATGGTGATGAATGGTTTGAGCGTGGAATATGGAATTGGAAAAATAAAGCTTGGGCGATAGGGATTCACCTTGGAACAAATGAAGATTGGTCCACCAATAGAATAGGAGTTGGTGAGGACGCAATAGCATCTTATTATGAAGTAGATAATAGATTAAAAGATAAATTATATTTTGAAATAATTTATAAAGATACGGATGAATATAGAGGGGCTAATGCAAAATATATTACCTATTTAGACAGTAAAATAGCTGATTCTAATTCTATACGTGAAGATAATTCGCTATTTTTTCCAATGAATGCGATGCATGAATTTATGCTTAAGTACAAAAAAAGGAACTAATCAAAACGACTAGTTTCTTTCCTAATTATCTTCTAAAGAAAATATGTCTCTTTTTTCTTTCGTAAGTAAAGCCTTGACCTAATGCTTCATGAACATCAACTACAGAAACAAAGGCATTGGGATCTTCACGCAAAATTAGTTCTTTGACTTGGCTAATTTCTCGAGGAGAAACTACACAATAAATCATTTTCTTATCGGAGCGATCATAGCCGCCTTCAGCATTTAAAAATGTATAGCCACGGTCTAGCTGCACATCAATCATCTTAGCAATTTGTTCATACTTATCAGAAATAATAAAGAGTCCGCGAGCTGCGTAAGCACCGGCTTGAATTGAGTCCGTGATCCGGGATAAAACAAAGCTAGCCAGTAAGGTGTAGATCATGTGCTTGATATCTAAGTAAGTTAAGGAAATTGTCAAAACAAATGCATCTAACGCAAGAAGCGACTTACCAACAGGTATACCTAATTTTAAATCTAATATCCTAGCAATAATGTCTGTTCCACCAGTGGTGCCGCCATATTTAAAGACAATTCCGATGCCAAAGCCAGAAAAAAGTCCTGCTAAGACACCGGCAATAAAAAGATCATGTTCTAAATTTAATTGGTTTATAATAGGAATGTGTAACCAAAATGATAAAAAGAAGGATAAACAAAGCGTACCCCAAATGGTCAAGGCAAGTAGCCGTTTGCCCATAAAACGATATCCGATTATAATTAAAGGGATATTTAGAAGTAACGTTGATAGACCAGGATTAATATGGAACCAATATCTAAGTAAAAGCGCAATACCACTTATTCCACCATCAGCTAGTTTGTTAGGGATGCTGATGGCATCTAAGCTAAAAGCATAAATACTACAACCAAGAGTGATAAAAAATAATTGCTTAAAGAGTTGTTTATTGAAAATCTTAGTCATGTTACTTCCTTCTTTCTTACAAAACTAAGGAATAAATAAGGGGAATAGGGAATATATGAAAATTACCAATTTACCGGAAGTTTTTACCGCCGCGCTTCCAGTTTTAAAACGAATTAATGAAGCGGGTTATGAGGCTTATTTTGTTGGAGGCAGTGTTAGAGACTTACTCTTAAATCGTCATATTCATGATGTTGATATAGCCACGAGTGCTTATCCGATGGAAATTAAGCAAATTTTCAAAAAGACAATTGATACGGGAATCAAGCATGGAACAGTGACAGTTCTTTATGAAGGTGAAAGTTATGAAATTACAACTTTTAGAACGGAATCAGGATACCAAGACTTCCGCAGGCCTGATCATGTGACTTTTGTGCAGAACTTGTCAGAAGACTTGAAGCGAAGAGACTTTACGATTAACGCTTTAGCTATGGGCGTTGATGGCAATGTCATTGATCACTTCGATGGCTTGGGCGACTTAGATAAGCATTTGATTCGCGCAGTTGGTAAAGCTGAGAATCGCTTCCACGAGGATGCCTTACGGATGATGCGGGCAGTTCGTTTTATGAGTCAACTGCAATTTACGCTTGAACCAGAAACTGAACGGGCAATTAGTGACAATCATGAACTGCTCAGTAAGATTTCTGTTGAGCGAATTCGCGACGAGTTTGTCAAAATGGGGATTGCCCCTGGTAGTCAAAAAGCCTTTCAGATCTTCTTAGACACCGGTTTATCTGAAGAAGTTCCGGGTTTTAAAGGTAAAAAAGATAATTTAGCTCTTTATCCTCAACTTAATTTTAGTCCTACTACTGAAGCTAATCTATGGGCTTTGATGATTATTTTACTAAAATTACCAAATGAAAAGATTCCTTCTTTTATGCGAATGTGGAAGAATTCTAATGCAATGGAGCGTCAAGTCGCTGATATAGTCACTTTCTTTGACTTGGTTAGTTCACGAGCTCCAAGTAACTATGATTTATATCAAGCAGGTTTAGAAACTATTGCTTCGACCATTGATTTAGCACATATTTTAGGTCAGCCAATTAACGGTAGTGCTTTAGTTGATCGTTATGAAGCTTTGCCAATTAAAAATAATCACGATTTAGTGATTGATGGACACTTTTTATTAAAAAATGGTGTTCCTGCTGGACCAAGAGTGGGACTTTTACTAGAAGAAATTAAAAAGGCAGTTCTTGAAGGAGTAATTAGCAACAACGAAGCAGCAATTACTGAATTTCTTTCTTTAAATAATTAAAATAGCTAGCAAAAAGGCGAGTAGTGAAACTAAAGATCACTACTTGCCTTTTTTTAAACGTAAAATAAAATTGAAAAATACATCAGGATTGATCCTAATAAAACAAACATATGCCAGATAACATGGATATAAGGAACTCCGCGCATTGAAAATAAAATGGCGCCGACAGTATAAGTAATTCCGCCCCAAACTAGGAGCCAAAAGCCAGTTGGCCCAAGAACTGGATAAAGGGTGCTAGAAGCAATAATTACAATCCAGCCCATTAATACGTACAAAATCGTATCTAAGACGACATGCTTTCCTTGGTTGAAAATATAAAACAAGATACCGAAAATTGCCAAAGCTAGAATAATACTAAACATTACCCATCCTTTAGCTCCGCCGATTGCAACAAGAGTATAGGGCGTATAAGTTCCAGTAATTAAAATGAAAATTGAAGAATGATCAAATATCTGGAAAACTCGTCTAGCCCTAGTAAAAATCAAACTGTGATAGAGCGTTGAAAAGAGATAGAGAATAATCAAGCTTGAGCCATAAAGAGTAAAGGCAGTTACTCTTACTGCACTTCCTGTATGGGCAGCTTTTACAATTAAAATTACTAATCCAGCTACTGCTAGGCAAAAACCAATTCCGTGAGTAATAGCACTAAAAATATTATTTAAAATGTTGTATGTTTTTGATCGATTTTTGGGCTCTTGCCACAATTGTTTAAAAGACATTCATTGATTCCGCCTTATATACTTTTATAATCTATTTAATAAATTTTAACTCATTTTTGTATTTTTGATATACTTGAGGTTGTACTTAATAAATTCTAACATAGAATAATAATTAAAGAAGAATAGGGGATAGGAGCTAGCATGGCTAAGATTAAAGTAGTAACTGATTCCTCAGTTCAATTAACTCCTGAAGAAATTGATAAATATGACATTACTGTGGTTCCATTAACCATTACCATTGATGGTCAAACTTATACAGATGGTGTTGACATTAGCCGCGAAGAATTTGTGAAAAAGATGGATACATCAAAAGAATTGCCTAAGACAAGTCAACCATCAATTGGAGTTTTTGAAAAAGTATTTAAGGATTTGACTGATGATGGCAGTCAAGTCGTCGGCATTTTTCTTGCTCGCTCTTTAAGTGGGACAATTGAAGCTGCTAGACAAGCTGCTGACTTAATTGGTAAGAGTAAAGAAGTAACTTTAATTGATTCTGACTTAACAGACCGCGCAGAAGCATACCAAGTATTAGCTGCAGCTAAAGATGCGCAAGAGGGTAAGAGTCTTGAAGAAATTGTTGCCCACGTTGAGCGACTTAAAGAGCAACAAAAACTCTATATGATGGTTGTTAACCTCAATAATTTAATTAAGGGGGGTCGTCTTGGCCCGCTTGCAGGTAAGATTGCTACCTTATTAAATATCAGAATTGAATTGCACATGCCTGGTGGTCATCTAGAAGTTGCTAAAAAAGGACGCGGTAAGAAGTTTTCTAAAAATTGCGATAAACGTGTTTTAAAAGATATTGAAGAACACAAGCATGAAATTAAAGAAGTAGCAATTTCTTATGTCGATACGCCTGAAGATATGAAAGTTTGGACTGAAAAGATTAAGGAGATCAATCCAGATATCAAAGTCTTAACCCGAGTAACTAGTCCGATTATTTCAACTCACGCAGGCAGCGGAGCATATGCAGTATTCTATACAATGGAGGACTATTAATGGCTTATCGTGAAAGCTTTTATCGCTTTTTAATGACGCAAAGAAATCCAGGATCAGCAGATGATATTGCTCAATTTGCTAATAATGCTCAACATGATAGTTCTTTTCCAAAACAAGAAGAAGACTATGAAAAATTATCAGACTATTTAGAATTAAATGCTGGCTATTTACCAAGCATGAGTGTTTTTGACAAGGCATATCAATTATATTTAGACAATATGAACTGAGGCTAATATGGCAGAAGTAGAACCCAATAATTCTCATCAAAAGAAGACTACAAAAAATAAAAAGAAACATCTTCCCAAATATGCTCAATTTTTGTTAACTGGTATAGCTGGTGCGGCAATTGGTGCAGGTTTGACCTTTGGAATTATGGAAGTTAAGGAATTAAAGTCGCCTTTTTATCAAGTTGAAAAAGTGTATGAGCAATTACAAGGTTCATATTATAAAAAAGTTTCATCGCAAACATTGCGCCAAGGGGCAATTAACGGGATGCTTGATAGTCTTAATGATCCCTTTTCAGAAGGATTAAGTGGTGCTAATCAAGAGCAAGTTAATAATATTTTAGAAGGCTCGACTTTTGGCGGAGTTGGTATTCAGATGGCAGTACGCAACAATAAAGTTGTTGTGGACTCTATTGTTGCCAATTCTCCAGCTTCAAAGAGTACTATTAAGCCTGGCGATGAGATTGTGGCTGTTGATAATAAAAAAGTCAGCGCGGCTCAGTTCACTAAAGTTGCCTCTTTAGTTAGGGGAAAGGTTGGCACCAAGGTAACACTGAAACTAAAGCGTGCTAATTCAACCTTTAGTGTTACTTTAAAGCGCGCTAAAATTTCACAATCGAGTCTAACTAAGCGCACAGAAGGTAATGCGACAATTATTACAATTACCCAGTTTGACGTGAATACTGCTAAAGACTTGAAGGTTGCTTTAAAGTCAATTAATACTAAAAAGTATCCTAAGTTAATTATTGATTTACAGGATAATCCGGGTGGCGAAATGAATGCGGCCTTAAAGTCGGCTTCTTATTTCTTGCCAAATAACAAGATTATTATGCAGTACAAGGATCGCAAAGAAAAAGAAGTGATTCGCTCTGATAAGAAACTTTCAGGAGGCTTTCATACTTCACTCAAGCCAATTATTTTGATTAATGGAAATACGGCTAGTGCGAGTGAAATATTTACAGCTGCTTTAGTGCAAAACCATTGCGGTGTCTCAGTTGGTCAGACAAGTTATGGTAAAGGAACTGTTCAACAAGTTGGACAAACTGAGGATTCAGAGTATAAATATACCGTTGCTAAATGGTTGACGCCAAATGGAACCTGGATCAATCAGAAGGGACTTAAACCAACTTATCCAGTTTCTGAATCGCCTTTAGCAAAATTGCCACAATTCCAAAGTATGAGTATTTTGAAAAGATCAATGACTGGTGTTGATGTTGCTACCTTGCAGCAATACTTAACTGCCTTAGGCTATTTACCAAAGCATGTTACTGGAGTTTTTGATGATGAAACCAAGAATGCTGTAATTAAATTTCAAAAAGAACATGACTTGACAACAGATGGTATAGTAAATGGGCAAGTACAAGCTCAACTTTATTTAGCAGTCGCTCAAAAATTGCAAGATGATAATCCTGCCTTAAAGAAAGCGTTGAGTTTAAATCTAAAGGATATGGAGGACTAAAAATGGCAACTATTCAGTGGTATCCAGGACATATGAATAAGGCTAAAAATCAACTTGAAGATAATTTAGATTTGATTGACGTCTTAATTGAAGTTTTAGATGCGCGCCTTCCAGTTTCTTCCCGTAATCCAATGATTGGACAGTTAACCAAGAAGAAACCTCATATTATTATCTTGAACAAGTCTGATTTGGCTGATCCAATTCAAACTAAAAAGTGGACTCGTTATTTTCAAGATGAAGGCAATTTTGTTATCTCAATGGATGCTCAGCATAATACCAATATGACGAGTTTGTTTAAGATTATTAAATTAGCTGGTAAGAAAAAGACAGAGAAGCTGATTGCAAAGGGTGCTTCTAACCCAATGATTCGTGTAGCAATTGCTGGAATTCCAAATTGCGGAAAATCAACGATTATCAATCGAATGGTTGGAAGAAATGCCGCAATCGTAGGAGATAAGCCAGGTGTAACGCGTGGACAAAGCTGGTTAAAGACCAAGACGAATGTTCAAATTTTAGATACACCCGGTATTTTGTGGCCCAAGTTTTCTGATCAAGAAGTAGGCTATAAGTTAGCAGCTTGTGGCGCAATTAAGGCCGATGTTTTCCATCCTGATGATGTTGCCTTATTTGTGATTGAATTTTTGAAGCAAAACTATAAAAAAGATCTTACCAAATTTGCCCAAGCAACAAATGAAGAGCTTGAAAATATGTCTAATCCGGATTTATTACTAGCTATGACTAACAAATATGGCATGCGGGATGATTATGATAAGTTTTCACTCTTTATGCTTCAACGTTTACGTAAAGGAAAATTGGGAAGGATTACGTTTGATCTTAGATGACCATTACTGAAATAAGAAACTTGCTTCAAGGAGAAGTAAGTAGTGAACAATTAGAAGAATTACGCGCTGATGAAAGAAAGGGCGTCCAAAAGCTCTTAATTAGCTATGAAAAAAGACAAGCTAAACGTGCGCAAGCAGTTGCCCAATTTCAAGATCGTTTTTCTTATGAGAAAAAATTTTGGCAAAAAAGTCAGCTCGTTGCTGGAGTAGATGAAGTAGGAAGAGGACCACTTGCTGGTCCTGTAGTTACAGCTGCTGTTATTTTGCCGCATAATTTTGATTTGATTGATGTTAACGATTCAAAGAAACTATCTCCTAAAAAAAGAAAGGAACTGTTTCCTAAAATTTTAGCCAAAGCAGTCAGCGTTAGCGTCGGTTTAGCTAATAATGATGTCATTGATCGGATTAATATTTATGAAGCTGACCGCCTGGCAATGGCGCATGCAGTTCAAGGCTTAAAAGTAAAGCCAGATGCTTTATTAGTTGATGCAATGAATGTGCCTTTAAATATTCCACAAGTTAAATTAATTCACGGGGATGCTAAGTCTAATTCAATTGCAGCTGCTAGTATTGTAGCCAAAGTTTTTCGTGACAATTTAATGGATGCTTATGGCGAGGTTTACCCAGAATACGACTTTAAGCATAATGCAGGATATGGAACGCGTGAGCACATGGAAGCTTTGAAAAAGTACGGTCCAACGCCAATTCACCGGCGATCTTTTGCACCAGTTAGCGAATACGAAAAATAAATAAAAAATAAACCTTCACTTTTGCGTACTTGATAGTGGAGGTTTTATTTTATGAATTTAAAAGAATTTTGCTTAAGATTAAAATTGCAACATGGCGTCGGTACTGCAACTTTGGGTAAAATAGCTGAAAATTTTACTGCTGGCGAAGAAGTAACAGTTGACAAAATAGAAAGTTTATCATTAAAATCAAATATCCAAAATCTTGTTTTAGCTGCGATGAAAAATGATAAGTTTAATTCTTGGATTGAGAGAATTGAATTACAGTGTGATGTAGTTACTATCTTTGATTCGATTTATCCAGACGAACTCCGTGAGATGTATAATGCGCCGACAATTCTTTTTGCTAGGGGAGATTTATCCTTGCTTAAAAAAGAAATTACGACTATAGTTGGCGCAAGACAGCCGACAAATTACAGCCGGTTTGTTTTAAAGCAGTTAATTCCGCAGCTAATAGAACAAGATTTTGTAATTGCTAGCGGTCTAGCTCGCGGAGTTGATGGAATTGTCCATCAAGAAACCTTAAAGAATCACGGTAAAACAATTGCTGTGGTTGGGAACGGGTTGAATCATTTTTATCCGCAAGAAAACAAGGAGCTGCAAGAAGAAATTGTGGCTAAAGGCTTATTAATTAGTGAATATTTGCCAGATACACCGCCGCGTCCTTATCGTTTTCCTGAACGAAATCGTATCCTGGCGGGTTTAAGTAAAAATATTATTGTCACTGAAGCTAGAAAAAGATCTGGTTCTTTAATAACTGCAAATATTGCTTTAGAAGAAAATCGAAATATTTTTGCAGTTCCTGGACCAGTCTCAAGTCCCTTGTCTGAAGGGCCTAACGAGCTAATTGCTGCTGGTGCATATCCACTAGTCAATGCCGATTTTAGAAACTTGCTTTAGTTGACAAGAGTGAAATTTTTGGTATTTTAGAATTTGGTAGAAATTGTGCAAGGAAGGGGCATTCTATGCCTACTAAACGAAAAAATAAAAAGAATTTAGTTATTGTCGAGTCTCCACATAAGGCTAAGACAATTGAAAAATATTTAGGTAGAAATTATCATGTTATTGCTTCAAAAGGTCATATTCGTGATTTACCCAAGTCCCAAATGGGTGTTGACGTCGAACACGATTATGAACCAAAGTATATTTCTATTCGCGGAAAAGGCGATACGATTAAAGAATTAAAGAGCGAAGCCAAAAAGGCAAAGTATGTTTATCTCGCTTCCGACCCCGATCGTGAAGGAGAAGCTATTGCCTGGCACGTTGCTCATGCTTTGAATTTAGATCCTAAAGAGCACAACCGTGTTGCTTTTAACGAAATTACTAAAGATGCGGTTAAAAATGCCTTTAAGAATCCAAGAACCATTGATATGGATATTGTAGATGCTCAACAAGCACGTCGTGTTCTTGACCGCTTGGTGGGTTATTCAATTAGTCCTATCTTGTGGCAAAAAGTTAAGAAAGGCTTATCCGCTGGACGTGTTCAATCAATTGCCTTGAAGTTAGTAATTGATCGTGAAAACGAAATTAAGAACTTTAAGCCAGAAGAATACTGGACAATTGATGCTGATTTTGAAAAAGGTAAGGAAAAGTTCAAGGGAGCCTTTTATGGCATTAAGGGTAAGAAACAAGACTTACCAAATAATGAAGCAGTTCAAGATATTTTAAAACAAATTGATAAACGTAAGAACTTTGAAGTTACCAAAGTAGTTAAAAAAGAAAGAAGACGTCAGCCTGCTGCGCCTTTTACTACCTCAACTATGCAGCAAGAAGCTAACAAGCGTTTAGGATATCGTACTCGTCGAACAATGAGAATTGCTCAATCTCTTTATGAAGGGGTTAACCTGGGTAAAGGATCAGTTGGTTTAATTACTTATATGCGTACTGATTCTAAACGTATTGCTAATGTTGCTAAGCATGAAGCTTCAAAATTCATCCATGAAGAATATGGTGCAAATTATGCAGCAATCAAGCCGCAACATTTTAAAAACGATGCTGATGCTCAAGATGCCCACGAAGCAATTCGTCCAACTTCAGCTTTCAGAACGCCAGCTTCAGTTAAAGAATATTTGACTACTGAAGAATATCGTCTCTACACCTTAATTTGGTCAAGATTTATTGCTAGTCAAATGACGCCAGCTGTTTACGATACAGTAAGAGCTGATATTGAACAAAATGACGTTACCTTTAGAACAACTGGTTCAAAACTTAAGTTTGCTGGTTTTACTAAGGTTTATGATAACCAAAAAGAAAAGAATAATGAATTACCTGAGTTAAATGAAGGCGATAAGGTTAAGCTTAAAAAGACCGATGATCGTCAGCACTTTACTCAGCCACCAGCAAGATATACTGAAGCCAGTTTAGTTAGAGCTCTTGAAGAAAATGGCGTTGGTCGTCCATCAACTTATGCACCAACAATTGATACGATTCAAAAACGTTATTACGTAAAACTTGAAGGAAGATCAATTGTACCGACTGAATTAGGTGAAATTGTCGATAAGTTAATCGAAGAATTCTTCCCAGATATTGTTAACGTCGATTTCACCGCTCAACTAGAAGATGATCTTGACGGCGTTGAAGTAGGAAAGAAGAACTGGATCAAAGTAGTAGATGAATACTACAAGCCATTTTCTAAAGAATTAGACAAGGCTGATCAACAAATTGAAAAAGTTCAAATTAAGGATGAACCAGCTGGTTTTAACTGCGACATTTGTGGTGCACCGATGGTAATTAAGATGGGACGTTATGGTAAGTTTTATGCTTGCTCGCGCTTCCCAGATTGCCGTAACACTAAGCCAATTGTTAAAAAGGTTGGCGTAACTTGTCCTAAGTGTGGTAAGGGAGAAGTTATTGAAAAGAAGTCTAAACGTAATCGTAAGTTCTATGGCTGCTCTCGTTATCCAGATTGTGACTTTGTATCTTGGGATCAACCAATTGGTCGTAATTGTCCAAATGATGGTCATTTCTTAGTTCAAAAGAAGAATAAGAAGGGCTTAGTTATTCTTTGCCCAAACGGCGATTATCGTGAAGAACCAGAAGAAAATTAAATTAGTATAAAAATCGATGATATCATTAAAACGAAAGCGGTTTAATGATATCATTTTTATATAGACTTGAAAGAGTCGAGCAGAAAGGAAAGATTGCATGGTAAAGAATGTAACTGTAATTGGCGGTGGCCTTGCAGGAAGTGAAGCTGCATGGCAATTAGCTAAGCGTGGCATTGAAGTAGAGTTATATGAAATGCGACCAAAGAAAACTACACCTGCTCATGAAACTGCTAATTTTGCCGAATTAGTATGTACTAATTCAATGAGATCTAACCAACTCTCAAACGCTGTTGGTTTGTTAAAAGAGGAAATGCGTCAGCTTGATTCTTTAATCATGAAAGCTGCTGATGAAACAGCTGTACCTGCTGGTGGAGCTCTAGCAGTTGATCGGGATAAGTTTAGTTCAGTGGTAACGCAAACTCTCAAAGACTTGCCAAATGTACATGTTCATGAAGAAGAGATTACTAAGATACCAAAAGATGGAATTACTATTATTGCGACTGGTCCACTTACTTCAGATACATTAGCAGAACAGATTAAGGATTTCTGTGGTACTGATTCACTTCATTTCTTTGATGCTGCGGCGCCAATTGTAGCTGCAAGCTCAATTGATCGCGACATTGTTTATAAGAAATCGCGCTATGACAAGGGTGAAGCAGCTTATTTGAACTGTCCAATGACTAAGGAAGAATTCTTTAATTTCTATAAAAACTTAGTCAGTGCAGAAACAGCTACTTTGCACGGCTTTGAAGATAAAAATGTCTTTGAAGGCTGCATGCCAATTGAAGTTATGGCTAAAAGAGGAGAAAAAACGATGCTCTTTGGACCACTTAAGCCTGTTGGCTTAGAAGATCCTAAGACCGGGAAAACTCCTTACGCAGTTGTGCAGTTGCGCCAAGATAATGCAGCAAGTACGATGTACAACATTGTTGGTTTCCAAACCCACCTGAAATATGGCGAGCAAAAGAGAGTCTTTTCAATGATTCCGGGTCTTGAGAATGCAAAATTTGTCCGTTATGGTAAAATGCATCGCAATACTTACATTGCTAGTCCAGAAGTTTTAAATGCAAATTATGAGGCTAGAAAACAAGCTGGTTTGTTTTTTGCGGGACAAATGACTGGAGTAGAGGGCTATGTAGAAAGTGCAGGTTCTGGACTAATTGCCGGAATTAATGCAGCTAGAGAAACCGTAGGCGAAGAAACATTAGTTTTCCCTAAGTCAACAGCCTTAGGCTCAATGGCTCATTACATCACAACTACTAGTGCTAAACACTTCCAGCCAATGAACGCATCTTATGCATTATTACCAAAATTAGATTATAAGGTTAGAAATAAACAGGAAAGACACTTGGAAATTTCTAAACGAGCATTGAAAGATCTTGAAACCTTTAAGGAAGAAAAGAAGCTTGATTAATAATGTCTAAAGAAAATGATAAGTTAATCAAACAATTTCAAGATTACTTGAACTATGAACGTAATTATAGTAAAAATACTGTAAGCTCTTACTTAAATGATCTAGATGAAGCAAAACAATTTTTTAAAGAAAATGGTGGCTTTGGCGGCTGGGATAAAGTTAAAAGTCGCGATGTCGAGATTTTCTTACAAAGTTTAGCTGCACAGAATAGGTCTAGAACAACCCAGGCACGTAAGATGTCGAGCTTGAGATCTTTTTATCGCTTTCTTGTTAAGCGAGAAGTGTTAGAAAATGATCCCATGCAGACAATTAGCTTAAGATTAGGAGAGAAGAAGCTACCACAGTTCTTCTATGAAAAAGAGATGCGACAAGTCTTTGATAGTCTTGCTGGTCATGATAAGTTGGTAGTGAGAAATCGCGCCATGTTTGAGCTTTTTTATGCGACAGGGATGCGGTTAAGTGAGATGGCATCTTTGAAGCTAGATCAGATTGATTTTGATTTAAAGATTATCTTAGTTCATGGGAAGGGTAATAAAGATCGCTATGTTCCTTTTGGAAAAGATGCACTTGATGCTTTAAGAGAATATCGTGATGATGTTCGGCTAGCTCTACTTGGTCAGAATGAAGATTTGGGCTATGTATTTTTGAATAATCGCGGTCAAAAATTAACTGGTCGCGGGATTGAATATATTATGCAACAAGTTTTCATTAAGGCTGGAGTTGGAGGAAAGGTTCATCCCCATATGCTTAGACACTCTTTTGCAACTGAAATGCTCAATAATGGGGCAGACCTGAGAAGTGTTCAGGAATTATTAGGGCATGAATCTTTATCTACGACGCAGATTTATACGCACGTTACGATGAAGCATTTACAAGCAGATTATCAAAAATTTTTCCCAAGAAAAGATAAGAAAGACGAGGCATAATAATATGACGACAATTTGTTCTGTTAGATACAACAATCAAACAGCCATCGCAGGCGATGGTCAAGTTACCTTAGGTGAAAAGGTAATTGCTAAGGCAACTGCAAAAAAAATCAGAAGAATTTACCACGATCAAGTAGTAATTGGTTTTGCCGGTGGTGTGGCAGATGCAGTTAGCTTACAAGATATGCTTGAAGGAAAGCTTGAAACTTATTCAGGTGATTTACGTAGAGCTGCTGTTGAAATGGCACAAAGCTGGAGAAAAGATCCAACTTTAGCTAAATTGCAGGCGATGGTAATTGCCTTTAATGACAAGGATTTATTATTGATTTCTGGTAATGGTGAAGTTCTTGAACCAGATGAAGATGTGGTAGCTATTGGTTCAGGTGGTAACTTTGCACAAGCAGCAGCAATTGCAATGACTCGCCACAGTAGCGGGATGAGCGCAAGTGAAATTGCCAAAGAAGCAGTTAAGATTGCTTCTGGAATTGATGTCTTTACTGATGACCACATTACTACTGATGAAATCTAGGTGAAATATTTTGACTGAAGAAAAAACTCCAAAACAAATTGTAGAATTACTTGATAAATATATTATTGGCCAAAATGAAGCTAAAAAGTCTGTTGCGGTAGCCTTATATAACCGTTACCGTCGTTTGCAACTACCTAAGCAAATGCAACAAGACATTACTCCCAAGAACATGTTAATGGCTGGTCCTACTGGCGTTGGTAAGACTGAAATTGCACGTCGCTTGGCTAAAATTGTTGACGCACCTTTTGTAAAAGTAGAAGCAACTAAGTTTACTGAAGTAGGTTATGTTGGACGTGACGTTGAGTCAATGGTTCGTGACTTAGTTGAAGAAGCAGTTCGCATGGAAGAAAAGGAACAATTCGATCGTGTTAAGTTGCAAGCAACTAAGAAAGCAAATAACCGTTTAGTTAAGTTAATTGTTCCAGGTATTAAGCGTGAAAACCGCGAAAATTCAATGCAGCAAATGATGCAGATGCTTTCTGGCAACTTCAACATGAATCAAGCTCAAGATAATGAAGAGGTAACTGACGATATTCGCAATGAACGTCTTAGCGTAGCTGATCAACTTAATAAGGGCTTACTTGAAAATCGTGAAGTAACAATTGAAGTTGAACAAGCACCTAAGGTTAACCCAATGGGCGACATGATGGGCCAAATGGGAATTGATATGTCGAGCTTGATGGGTGACTTAATGCCTAAGAAGACTGTTAAGCGTACTTTGAAGGTGTCAGATGCACGTGAAGTTTTAATTCAAGAAGAATCTAAGAAGTTAATTAATTACGATTCTCTCTACCAACGAGCAATAGAGCGTACTCAGCAAAATGGAATTATCTTTATCGATGAAATTGATAAGATTACTGCTGGTAACAAGAAGACTTCTGGAGAAGTTTCTCGTGAAGGTGTCCAAAGAGATATCTTGCCAATTGTTGAAGGCTCAACCGTTTCAACTAAGTACGGCCCTGTATCAACTGATCATATTCTCTTTATTGCAGCTGGTGCCTTTGCTGAAAGTAAGCCAAGTGATTTGATCCCAGAATTGCAAGGGCGTTTTCCAATCCGGGTTGAATTAAACGCCTTAACTCAAGAAGATTTTGTCAAGATCTTGAAGGATCCTCAAAATTCACTTTTGAAACAATATATTGCACTTCTTAAGGCTGATGGCATTAAGCTAGTCTTTACTCAAGAAGCAATTGATCGTATTGCTCAAATTGCCTTTGAAGTAAATCAAGGCACTGACAACATCGGTGCTCGTCGTTTAGCAACTATCTTAGAAAAGCTGCTCGAAGATGTGCTTTACGAGGGACCAGATATGAACATGGGCGAAATTACTATTACTCAAAAGTATGTTGACCAAAAATTGAGTGATATAATTATCAATAAGGACTTAACAAAATTTATTTTGTAATTTTAGTAGATAAAGAGAAGTTAAATTATGGATTATCAATTAAAAAATAATTTTTTAACGGTAACGCTTTCTGATCATGGTGCTGAAATTCAAAGCGTTAAAGATGTAAACAGTGGTCGAGAATATATCTGGCAAGCTGATCCTAAGATTTGGGGTCGTCATGCGCCAGTTTTGTTTCCTGTAGTTGGTCGCTTAAAGGGTGATCAATATACTTATGATGGTAAGACTTATCATATGGGACAACATGGTTTTGCAAGAGATTCGCAGTTTACTGTTGAAGAACAAGATGATAAGCACATTATTTTTCTTCTAACTTCTAATGAAGATACTAAAAAAATGTATCCATTTGATTTTGAGTTAAGAGTAACTTACAGCTTAGTTAATAACTTGTTATCAGAACATTTTACTGTAACTAATAAAGATACTAAGGAAATGATCTTTGGTATTGGTGGTCACCCTGGCTTTAATTTGCCAACTGATAATGGCTTGACTAAGAATGATTATTACTTCAAATTCGACCCGTCCATGGATCACGTGAAAATTCCATTGAAGGCACCTTACCTTGACTGGGATAATCGTTCATTGCTTGCAACAGACTCGTTGTTTGAAATTAGCGATGAGTTATTTAAAGATGATGCTTGGGTCTTTGAATTAAAGCAGCCTAATAAGATTTCTATTAGAACTGATAAGAGTGATTATCATATCAACGTTAAAATGGAAAATGCACCATTTGTTGGTTTATGGTCACAATATCCTAAGTCTGGTAATTACATTTGTATTGAACCATGGTGGGGTATTGCGGACACTTTAGATAGTGATGGTCAGTTAGAGCACAAGCGTGGAATGAATCACATTGCTCCAAATGAGGTTTGGGAGAATGGATTTACAATTGCTTTTCACGATAAGGCTAAGTAATTAAAGTTTTAAGACTTTGGTTGAGAAATCAAAGTCTTATTTTTATATAGGTGAAAAAATGAAAATCGGATATCTGAAGAATTTGGGTAGACATGAATTAGAGCAAGCGGCAGCTAAGTGGCAGGCTTTACATGAAAATGAAAAAGTCGAGTTAGAGCCAGTTGGTTTTGATGAAATCGAAACTAAGATTCAAGATGGCGAAGTAGATGCGGTCTTAGTTAATTCTAGAAATACCATTTATCAGACACTTGCAAGTTATGCAGTAAGTGATATTGCCTTACTTGCTTTAGTTCAGGCAGGTAATTTTAATAAGTATCAGCAAACTGTTGAATTAGGTGAGTTGAGAAATGTGCCATGTATTATAGTTGCTTCAGTAGCAGATGAGAAGAGCGAGTATCATTATCTAAAAGACATTTTGAGTATAAAGAACGATCTGATCGCAGTTGAAACTTTAGGTGAAGCCATTTTGATGGTTGAATCTGGGTCAGGTTACTTAATAATGAATGAAATGACAGCAAGTCACGTAGATGATGACCAGGTGCAGAAGCTGTTTTTGCTCAGGGATGGTAAGCAGTTGCGTGAAAAATACGTTTTGCTTGCTAAATCGGATGATTCACAAGTAGCAGAATTTAGTAAGATACTGCGAGAGAATATTAATTAAAGTAAAATAATTATGTAAAGTAGTTTAAAGTTAATCTTTAAAAAAACGTCCAGTGTAAAAAGCTGGACGTTTTTTCACACCTTGTGATATACAAGTTCCCATTCTATTGCGAAGTTTGGTACAATAGAATGTATGTTCTATAGAGAGGGTGAAAAGAAGTGCTAACAAAATCACATCGAATTTGTAGTATTGCAATCGTTGAGCTAAGTTTATTGTTAACTAATCGTTTGCTAATTGATCCAGTTAACAACATAATTATTCTAGCTGCAACTGCAATCGGCGCTTCTTTACCTGACATTGACGAATACAACAGTTCAGCAAGTAAGAAGTCAGTAATCAACTTCAGCCTTTTTCTTAGACATCGAGGGATTACTCATTCTTTTCTTGGCTGGGCCTTTTTTTCTGGTGGCTTATATTACTTAATGAATAAGTTCATTCCCATTCGAATCAATAATTTAACTTCGCAGAATTACTGGAGTGCACTTTGGTTTGGACTAGTAGTTGGCTATTTTTTGCATTTAATTCAAGATAGCTTCAGTAAGCAGGGAGTAGAGTGGTTAGCGCCGTTTTATAAGAAAAAGAAAAAATCTCCATTTCATTACAAAGTTGGTGGCTGTTTTGAAAAATTTTTGACTATCATGTCCTATTTAGCTGTCGTGACGATAACTTTTTACTGGATCTGGATTTCATTAACACCAGCGACGCAAGTCTTTTTGTTTTGAAAAGTCATTGACAACCTGTAAGATAAGTAGTGGGGGGAAGACTCCAAGAGAGGAGTCCTAGTATGTCCCAATTATTTGTAATAGCTGGTTTAATTAGTCTTTTGTCTGTTGCAATCGATCTTAAAAGTAAAGCTATTCCAGTTGAAAATGACACGGTCCACAAAGGACGATAATTGAAATTAAGTGACCAAGAGTTAAAATCGCTCTTGGTCATTTTTAGTTTAGCCAGTATACTGATAATAATAGAAACTTTTTAAAGGATACGAATAATGGATTCAAATAACTTGATTTTTGTAAAATTAGAGCACAAGCGATTGCTCTATAATCTGATTGCCGATGTTTTGCTTATTGTTGGAGCAATTTTAATCTTTAGACAGCCAGCTATGAGCTTGGTAGTTCAATTGCTAGGTTCTTTAATGATTATTGTTGCAACAATTTTTACAATTCTTTCTTTTAAGATCAGAAGCAGTAAGCAATATCGCGCTCTGTCATTATTAGTTAAAAACGAGCCGACCAGTCTTAAGGAAATTGTGAATTCGTTTGGCGCAGGGATGACTTTTTTAGCTCTGTTTATGGCTCTTAGCTTTATAGTAATAATAGTCATCTTCTTTTTCTTGCTTTGTCGATCATGGATTAAGGCGTTACTATTTTTTATTACTTTTGAAACGGTGATTGATCTAAAAAACTTTATGAATAATCTCACAAAATTGAAGGATGAAAGCATGATCTAAGCTTTCATCCTTTTTATATCAATGAAAATATTTGTGATTTCTTGAGCATATTGCTTTACTTTTAATTTTAAATCCGATAAGATATTATCTATAAGAAATTTTGCTTTCTAGAGAGAATCAATTTATAACACTATAAAATTGCAGATTCCGTAAATTTTCCTGGGTTGGAATAGGCAATTAAACTGGAGGTATTTTTTATTGATAAGTATTGTTAAAAGTAGATCATTTGGTTTAGCAGCAGTAATGACTTTAATTTGTTCTGTTGCTGGAATTTTTATTGCTAAATTGCCATATCTTAACTTAATTGGTGCTTTAGTAATTGCACTGTTACTGGGAATATCTTTGCAGGTTTTACCAGTAGGGGTTAGAGAAGAAGCAGCCCCTGGGATTGGATTTATTTCTAATAAGTTTTTGAGACTCGGAATTATCTTACTCGGCTTTAGGCTTAATTTAACCAAGTTAGCTGATGCCGGTATTAAAACTATTTTAGTAGCGATGTTGGGCGTTAGTGGCACAATCATCCTGACTTACTGGTTAAGTAAAAAATTCGGTGCCGAAGATGAATTAGCAGTTTTATCTGCTTGCGGTACTGGTATTTGCGGAGCAGCTGCTGTAATGGGTGTTTCTCCTCAAATTGAGAGCCGGGATGAAGAGCGCAAGAGAGAAAATGAAGTTCTTGCAGTTGCCGTTGTTTGCGTAATGGGAACAGTCTTTACATTATTTGAAATTGTGATTAAGCCAATGCTGGGATTGACTGATTCACAATTTGGAATTGTAGCTGGAGGTTCTTTACATGAAATTGCACATGCAGTTGCAGCAGGGAATGCCTTTGGTGAAGCTAGTTTAGATAGTGCCTTGATTATGAAACTTTCCCGCGTTCTGCTTTTAGCTCCTGTTGCTTTGATTGTTGGTTACTGGTATCAACGAAGACTGGTTAAAGAGAGTACGCAAGATCATACGCAAGCACCTAAAAAATTACCAATTCCATGGTTCTTAGGTGGCTTCATCTTGACTAGTATTTTAGGAACTTTCTTACCATTTCCACCAGTAGTTTTGGACGGTTTAGTTCAAGCAGCATACGTATTCTTAGGAATGGCAATGGCTGCTCTTGGAATTTCTGTTAACTTTAACGTGATTTTCAAGCGCGGTGGTACAGTCTTTGGCGCTGCGGCAATTAGTTCAACTTGTTTAATGATCTTCATGATTATCATGAGTAAATTATTCTTTTAAATATAGTAAAAAGACGATTGCACATTATTAATTGTGCAATCGTCTTTATTTTTGGTCATATTTACTCCATTGGTCTTGCAATTTTTCAATTAAAGGCTGGACTCGGTCTTTGTTTTGTTTTAGGTAACAAGCGTAAAATTTCTGATGCGCTACTTCATCTTTTAGTGGACGAACTCTGCGATTATCAGGTAAATTATGTCCCCATTGAGAATCTAAACTCGTTAAATTTGTCGTAAAGAAAGGTAAAACAGAGTATTGTAGAATCTCGCTGTATTCACTGGATTCATTTTGAAAAATGATTTTGCTATCTGGAATCTCGTCTTGGTAAATCTTAGTCCAAAAGCCAATTGGTGAAGGGCTTAAGATTGTTTTGCCTTTGAGCATCTTGAATGATAGTTCTTTATTTTTATTCAAGTTACATTCAGCTGGTAAGTTAACAGACATTGATTCTGTACCTAAGTAAGTTGAGGTAATATCGCGGTCTTCAATGGGAAAGTTAAGCAAAAGCGGGTTGCGTTAGCTAAGTCATTAGTTGAAAAGGCAGACTTATATTTGTGGGATGAGCCGGCTAATTACTTAGATGTGTTTAATCAAGATCAGTTGATTAAGTTATTGCGGGAAGTTAAGCCAGCTATGTTGTTGATTGAACATGATAAGTACTTTATTGAGCAAGTAGCAGATCAACGGATCGTTATATCGAATTAAACTGCATTTAAAAGGAGGATGATTTACAGCATTAGTGTAAAATCATCCTCTTTTTGAGTATAGTTAGAATTCTAGTCGCATTTGTTTGTTGCTGAAAAATGAACCAATGATTATTGTGCGATTCTTTTCGCTCACTCGGCAAAAAATTGCATATTTTTTGCCGATGGTTATTTTGTAAGTCGGTTTATCCAACTGATATTTTTGATGTACATCCTGATAAAGATAAGGGAAATCAGATAGTAATTGTATATTATGATAAATTAAAGAAATATATTTTGTTATTTCTTTATCGGAAAGAAGTAGATTATTCTTCCAGTAAGAAATTTCGTTAATTAGGGATGTAGTAAAATGGTCAGAATAAATGATAGTATACATTTATTTTCCCCAACCATATTTGCCAAACATAGCTTTCATTTCTTTCTCTGTAGCAAAGTTTCCAGTTTCAAAATCTTTAAAACTTTCTTCTATTAATGCACGATCATGTTCTAAATCATTTTTGCTCAAGTCGATAATTACTCGATGATTTTTTTTATCAATTGTATAGGAAAGTAGCTCTCCATCATGAACTCCCCAGTCTTTTGGAAAAATACTGCCAAGGGAATTTCCAATTTTTCTGACTTTTAGTTTTTTCATATTTGATCGTCCTTTCTTATTGTTTCTTTAGTATAACATGTTATAACTAAAACGAGATGTGCAAACTATTAGAAGATAAAAAGTATATAAAAAGATATGAAGAAAAATATGGGGTGAGATGATATGAGTAAGATCCAAAATTTTATTAAAAAAGATATTGAAAAGAATCCAAAGCTAAAGAAAAAATATGAACAAGCAAGCTTAAATCTCGACGCTGCTGTCTTAGTTAAAGATATGCGTAAAGATCTAGGAATGACGCAAGTAGAATTTGCTAAATATGTAGGGAAGCCCCAATCTACAATTGGAAGAATTGAAGCTGGAAATATGAATGTTTCTATAGGATTATTAAATGAAATTGCTAATAGGGCGCATAGGCAAGTAAAGTTAGTTTTGATTTAATTAATAAGCACAAAAGCCGGAGAACTCTAAAACTGAGTACTGTTTTTTTTTATGTTTACTAAAAATCTATTATTTTCTAAAAAATAACCGTCACGTTTGCGTAATAAATAGTGAGGATTGATTCCTTAAACTATTTATTAGGAGGATCTTTTTCGTGAAAGAAAAGAAAAAGCCAGATGTGGCGAAACTATTAGGTATCACAGACGATCTGATGTTTCAGAATGTGATGAAAGATCCAGTGAATTGCCAGATGTTTTTGCATGAAGTTTTACCAGATTTGAATATTCAAGATCTTACTGTGCGAACGCAGGAGAGAATTGCATTCAATAAGGAAGAGAAATTTTCAGTACTAGATGTTCTGATAAAAGACAGTAAGGGCAGAAGGTACGATATAGAAATGCAGGTCGCACCGCAAAAAGACTTGGATAAACGAGCACGCTACTACATGTATAAAATGATGGAAGCTGGATTTTTGCATCAAGGCGACGGGTATGGCGAATTGGCAGCTGTCTATGTAATATTTATTTTGCCTTTTGATCCTAAAGGCAAGGGGTTGAAAAGATACAGTTTCACTTACTCTGCTAGAGAAGATAAATCTGTTGAACTGAATGACGAATCTGAGGTAATATACTTAAGCAGCAAAGGAAAAAAGGGTGACGTGAGCCAAGGACTTGATGACTTTTATTCATTGATGGATGGTAAAAGTACTACAAATAGTAAATTTATCAAGCGAATCAAAAAGACGATGGATAATTATCGTAAAACCGAAGAATGGAGTGAACACGTGATGAATACGGAACAGATTAAAGAAATGGCACTTGCACAAGGTGTAGAAGAAGGAAAACGAGAAGCAACAGTTTCGGCTATCAGCAAAACAGTCAAGATGCTAAAAAGAATGAATCAAAGTAATGAGCAGATCTTGCAAGAACTAAAGCAAGATTATAGCGATGAGTTTTCTGATGAGGAGTTAGAAGAGTTTCTGAAGTAAGAGTACTTCTCTTCATAAGGAAAAAATTAATCGAAAAAGCACTGATTAATCAAGCTTTAATTAGAATGATTATCAGTGCTTATTTTGGTATGTTAAATAGTTTTCAAATAAAATCTTTAAGTAAGAAAATCGCAACCGACATCGCAATACTGAGCAGACATATTTACTTTTCTAGAACTCAAAGTTTGCTGAATTGATTACTGACCATATTTATTCCTCGCTTAAAAAAGACTATAGTTAATTATACGATGAAAACGTTAGGTTAATTTTATGATGGAGAAAATAGATGGCTATTTTAAAACTACGAAATGTAGCTTATCAAGCAGGGCAGAAGCAGATTCTACAAAATGTATCTTTTGAAGTTGAAGAAGGTGCTTTTTTGACGCTCATCGGGCCTTCAGGCGCGGGCAAAAGTACTATTCTCAAGCTAATTGCTAACTTAATTAATCCAACTAGTGGAAAGATTTTTTTTAGAGAAAAAGATATTATGAAAATCGATCCCTTAATTTATCGCAGAAGTGTTTCTTACTGCTTCCAGCAGCCATCTTTATTTGGAGAAAAGGTAGCGGATAATTTATCTTTTCCATATGAAGTTAGAAAGCAAGCAGTTGACCGAAAACGTTTATTGCAGTTATTGCATGAGGTAAGCTTAGAAGCAGATTACTTAGATAAGGACGTTACCAGCCTATCAGGCGGCGAAAAGCAACGAATTGCTTTGATTAGAAATTTGTTTTTTTTACCGGAAGTTTTGCTGTTAGATGAAGTGACCACAGGTTTAGATGAAGACAATAAGGCGATTGTGCATCAATTAATTGAGCGAGTTCATCAACAAGGTGTAACAATTATTCAAGTCACGCATGATCAGGATGAAATAACTGCAGCTCAAAATATTATTCGAATTAAAAAAGGTGGCATCCTCGAATGAAAAATGTCATGGTAAGTAATTGGTCGCTTGTCTTTGCTTTTGCATTGGTTTTAGTTTCGATTGCAATTTCTGCTAAAGAAAAACTTGGTTTAACTAAAGACATTCTAATCAGCGTAGTTCGAGCAATCGTTCAGTTAATAGTTATCGGCTATGTTTTAAAGTTTATTTTCCATGTAAATAATTATTGGCTAACCTTTGCATCAACCTTAATTATTATTTTTAATGCGTCGTGGAATGCTAATCAAAGAGACCCTAATCCCGATAAAAAGTTTTATAATTCTCTGATTGCGGAAGCTGCTGGTACATACGCCACTTTAGCGATCTTAATTCTTTCAGGCGTGATTAAGCCAATTCCAATGCAAGTTATTCCAATTACAGGAATGATTGCAGGCAACGAAATGGTAGCTATTGGCTTGTGCTATAAATCTTTAAATGAAAGCTTTCGTGATTTACGGCAGCCGCTATTAGAGAAATTAGCCTTGGGCAGTGATATTAAAACTGCTTCAATGCCAATTCTAAGAAGAAGCATAAAAACTGCGATGCAGCCAACGATCGATTCAGCTAAGACGGTTGGCTTAGTTAACTTACCAGGGATGATGTCAGGATTGATTTTTGCGGGAGTTAATCCCATTTATGCTATTAAATATCAAATTATGATTACATTTATGCTTTTAGGAGCAACAAGTTTGGGAGCAGTGATTGCTGGATATTTGGCCTACCGAAATTACTTTAATGAAAGAATGCAATTAAAAGGTTGAGTTGTTAGAATAGATGTTAAATTTGACACAGAAGGGGAAATTAATCTAATGAAAATCAGAAAAGCAAGCTTAGCCGATTTAACAAACTTATGTGATTTTTACCAGCAAGTTTGTGAAGACCAGAAGACTGATCAGTATAGTCCAGATTGGCATTGGGGCATTTACCCAAGTAAAGAAATATTGGCGAATTTCTTAAAAAATGCACAAATAATTATCGCTATTAAAGATGGTAAATTAGTTAGTGCTGGTGTTTTGACTGATGGTGAAGATCCTAACTATGCGCATGTTGCATGGAAGCATAAATTGGATGATAGGAAGATAACTGTGCTTCACTTGTTTGCTGTCAGTCAAAAAGAACGTGGTCAAGGAATTGCTGGCAAGATGCTGACTGAATTTGATAATTTTGCTAAAGATGCAGGGTATTATGCAATTCACTTGGACGTAATGAAAGGCAATCTCCCTGCTGAAAAGCTATATCAAAAACATGGTTTTGAATTTGCGGAAGAAGCTACAATTCATTATGAAGATGATGGCGACACTCAAGCCATGATGTATGAAAAAGTTTTATAGGGAAAGGTTTTAGACCATATTTTTAAAGAAAGTTGGCCGACAATTAGTTGATTATAGTTTCAATTAAACCTTAGGTAAGACGCTTTTAGAGGATCAGATTCATTAATTTTGAAAGGAAAACACGGTGGAAAAAGACTTAGATATAGCGAATATGCATGAGCAAATAAAAAAGCAGAAGGATAGATAAAAAGTGCGTATTATCAATGTTTTTTAGCGAAGATAATACGCATTTTTTATTACAATTTTTGATTTAATTTTTGAACTTGATTTTTTACTTGATGGTAAATACATAGCCAAATAATTAAGTAGCCGATAATGTAAAGAACTGTAAAAACAAGGAATGGTATCATTTGTAACTTGATCCAATCATTAAGGATATAGAAAAGAAGATAATCAAGGTAGATGACAATAGCATCAATCGTTGTTGCAAGACCGAATGGAATTCTTTCAACTTTAAAGATTGCGTTAATGCCACCAGCGATAAAAGCAAGTAAAAGACTGGAGATAATATTTTTATTTACATCTTGAACTGAAATAGTCTGAAATTTAATAGTAAATGAATAAATAGAGTAAAAGATTACAAGAATTAGAGGACCAAAGCCAGCCGCCTGTAGTCCACTTTTAACAAAGTTTTTGATAAAGTCTTTCATTTTAATTCAGTTCCTTTCTAATTTTGGCAAAGCAACGTCTTGAAACATAATCAGTTAGTCCATTTTTCATAATAATATTGACTCCAGAGTTTTTGGTTTCTTCAAAGTGGACAATATAGTGCCGATTGGCTATCGCTGATTTATTGATTTTCCAAAAGTTGGATGGAAGAAGATCAGTCAGTTGATACAGTCGCTTTCTAATATGATATTGCTTGTCATTAGTACAGATGGCTAGAACCTTATTTTCAACAATTGTAATCATGACAATATCTGAAAAGCTGACCATAGTTAAATCTTTATCATCGTAAGCTACAATTGTATTTGAATCGCCGTTTGATAAAACAAACTCTTTTAGTTGAGTTGAAAAATCACTTTTTTGATGTACATAAGCTTCCACTATTTCTGCTTTACTTGGTTCAATGAATAATTTGAATTTCATTTTTAACTCCTTTCAATTTTTATTATAGAGATTAGAAATAAAAAGACTTTATTTTGCTTGTTATCGGTTAAAAAGATGCATTAATCGGTAAAAAAAATAATAAATTAACGAATAATTAAATAAGATTTTTTGAAAAAATATAAAAAAGAACAATGATTTTCTATTTTGAAAAACTCATTGCTCTTTTTTTTGCATTTTGTTTAAGAAACTAAAATATTATACAAGCTAGTTATAAATACACATTTGATATAAAGGTTTGTAATTCAATCAGACTATTTTATTACGTTTAACAGGAAATAGAAATGAAGTAACCGGAATAACTAAGTACAGAATCATAGCTATTCTCGGAATAAATAATGACAGAACAATCAAGATTACATTTAAAAATAGAGTAACAGCAACCTTTCTAATAAATGATCTACTGATAATAATATTCATAATTTGTGAATATTTTGCTGTCTTTTTCGCACCAAAGTATTGAATTAAATATTCCAAAATTTTGGCAATTAAAAAAACAATCCCGAAGTTGGCAACTGCAAAGGTTGAGCTTTCAGCCATGATCCACTTAGTCATCACAGGTAGAAGAGAAAGGTCAGCTAGGAAAAAGAAATCTAGTATCGCAATCGTTTTTGTTGGTTTAAAAATATAGTAAGAAAAAGCCAAGTGAAGATCATACCAAAAGTCAGCGACTACAAAGAAAGTAATCAAAAAGACGATAATATTAGCAATAAATTGTTCATAATGAACTTCGTGAATTGCTGGCTGAATTTCTAAAACAATAATTGTGATAATAATCGCCATTACACCATCATTAAAGGCTTGTAAATGTTCCCAGAGTCTTTCGGGTTCTTTCTTTTGTGCCTGTGTTAATTCTTGTCGAACTGTTTTTAACTTTTCTTTTTCTTGATCTGAAAAATCGTTAAAATTGTGTTGGTGTTTATTTCTTCTCATTTTTATATTCCTATTCTATTAATCGATTTCTTCCCACTTATCTTGAATTTGTTCAATTAGTGGAAGGAGTCACTTTTTATTTTTCTTTCACAACAATACAAACAAATTAATAACATAATATATGAAGATTATTCAATATATTCATGAAAAAAAGTTACAATAGGAGTGAAAAGAAATAGTTATTTTAGGAAAATGTGATTGATTTGCTTAATATATTTTCAAAGAAAAGAAAAATAATTATCAATTTTGTAGATTCAGATACTAAAAATCAAATCATTACTAGCAAAACTTTTTTTTGTAAAAAGGGCAAAAAAATCAATATTGATTTAATTTCAATTATTGATGAGCTTCAAAATCATGGTTATCAAATCCCAGCTAGTTTTGACAGAAAGATGGCATTAACTTTTGGCAAAAAAGATAATAGTGTCAATATTAGTGTGTCACACCAAAAGAAGATTATTGATGTTAACCATATCACTAAGAATTTCCCGCTTAACCAAGTAAAAAGGACAATAAAACAAATAGTCCACTATTCTGGAGCAGGAAGCAGGACACCGATTGATAATGTTAATTCGGCCGAATTTTATCGAACTTTAGAAGTCGATGCAGTGACAAAAGAAATAGTATCGAAAACAACCTGGATTTCAGATACCAATACTTTTCTAAAAATTGGAGTTCCAACTTTACCGGGTTATGTTCCTGATAAAACTACAGTGGGTGGTAAGAAAATAGTACCCGATGATGGAAATCAAGAATATTTTGTAAAATATAAGCTAAATGAGCATCCCTCAACAAATAAACAAGCAGCTATTATTCAATATGTAAATTTAACGGCAAATAATGCTATCGTTAAAACTACTAAATTAGAAGGAGAACCAAATTTTCCTATTAATTACGATATTAATGATGATTTAAATGACTTAATAGCTAGGGGATTCAAGTTAGTTGACAATGGTTTTAATGGTAAAGGAATTCAATTCTTCGGCAATAATGATAGCTATGTTCCAGTCTTTATTGTGACACTTAGACGTGATGAAATAATTGTAGACTCGGCACATCCTTATCAAAAGGTAAACCCTGAAGAATACCAGAAAGATATAACTTTTACGATTAAGTTCGATGGTGCTGGCAAAAAGACACCAGAGAATATTATTAAAACCAAGCATTTGCAGCGAAAAGTATTATTTTCATTAGTCTTGAATAAAATAGTAGAAAACAATACCTATCCAACTGAATGGAAGACTATTCAGAAAGACTTTCCTAACAAGATTCAAGTTCCCGTCGTTAAAGGATATCATAGTAATCTTTCTCACATAGAAACTGAAAATATAAATAATAGCAAATCGGAGATCAAGGTATCTTATATTCGTAACAATAAAATAATTCCAGTTGATGAAAATGGAGAGTTGATACCTACAAAAGGAACTTTATATTTAGAAACAGATCCTAATGATCCAACTAAACTAAACACTAAACAGATAATTCCTCAAATTCCAGGCTACAGAAGTAATTACAAAATAATTACCCTATCTAATTCAAATAAAGATATTAAAGTTATCTACCAAAAAATTGCGAATAATTTTGAAAAAGATCAGTCTAATACTTACGTTCCTTCAAGTAACAACGATCAAATTGCAATTGTGAACTTTATTGACTTAGATAATGAAGGACAGCAGATAACTTCCTCAGGCCCCTTAATTGGCAAACCTAATGAAAATATCACAGATTTATATAGCACGTCGATTCCTTTAGCAGGGCTTGAAAAAGCAGGTTACCATGTTATTTTTAATAATTTTGACGGAAATAATAAAATTCAAAAATTTGATGGAAATGATTTAACAACACAAGTCTTTACGGTTGGAGTAAGTAAAAATTCTGAGCAAAATATGCAATTGCAACAATTGAAAAGCAGTGTTAATGAGCTTGTTAGTCAAAACAGTAATAATTTATCAAATCCAGTTGTTGCGAATTTAATGAATGTTCTTAAATCATTGATCGATTTGATTTCAATTTTGAATAAGGATAACAAGAACAAAAATTAAAAGAAAGCTGAATTTAAGAATGAATAAAAAGTGTCCAAATTGTGGTAAAGAAGTAAATCTTGGGGAAGCTAAATGTCCATTTTGTGGCTATGATTTTGTAAATAATATTAATGCCAAAATTCCAGCCGATTTGGGGATGATGGGCATAAGGCTAAATAATGTGCCAAAGAAGAAAAAGAAAGCTGAACCAGAAAATAAAAGGGTTGAAAAAAATACCACCCAAAAAGTAGCGGTAACAAAAGCAAAAGAATTAAAACATGCTAAAAAAAATAAAGTAGTTAAAAAGAAGAAAGGATGGCTATGGTTATTAGTTTGCTTAGCATTTTTGACTTTTGGCTATATTGGTTTTTATGTTGGAAGTAATTTTAATTCTACTCAGCATAGCATCTCTAGTGAAAGTAATCTTAATAGCAGTCATAATCATGTTAAAAAAAGTGCCACAAATGAAACTTCTTCTAAGCCACAAAATAAACAAAGTAAATCAGTTACGAAACAAGATCCTAATACAAAATTGTATACCCCTACGCAAGTCCAGCCTGTAATAAGCAATCAAGAAGAAATTAAAAACTTTTTAACGGGAGTATTTACTAAGCCGCAAGCAAATAAGTTTATTTCTGGTGAAAACAATTCTGATTTTCGTCAATTACGTGATGTAACTTTAAGTTGGGAACCCAATGATGTGAATATCAAAATTAAATTATTTAATGTTTCTCAAAAGGGTAATGATTACAATCTAAATTACCTAGTTTATTATAACTTTATTACGGGTAGAAAACAGATTATGGTTTATAACAATGGCTTGTTAACATGTGCTAATGGCGCTTTCCACATTGCAAGATTAGGATCTGGATGCCTGATCAAATAAATAACATATAGCATACTTTTCTATTTGTGTTATGATGAAATTGTGAATATATTATATGTGCCTAATTTCTTTATAATTGATGCTAAATTTAAATGAGATGGCTTTTATTTTTGGAGGAAAAGTTATGAATTTTAGGGATATGAAAAGGAAAGATCGCTGGAGTATTAGAAAATTGACTGTTGGAGCAGCAAGTGTATTATTGGGAACATACTTTGTTGCATCTTCTCAAGGCGTTGCTAAAGCTGATACCGTTAAGGACAATAATGTAAATAACAATACTGTTAATGAACAAACTAGTGAAAAGAAAATATCACAGCCAATTACACCAAATACTCAAGCTGTAGTTATTGCAAAAAACAATCATCAAAATAGTGAGAATAATACTGCCAATTTACAAAATAAGGCTGACCTAATTAGACAAAATAATCAAAAAATCATTAATAGGCTAACTGTACAAAAAAATACCATTCAAAAGGTTGAGAACAGCACTTTTTCTGAGATAAAAACTAGAGAAGCAGCTAATACTCAACCTTTTAATATTGCAAAAAATAGTTCAAAAGCAGTCACTACTAATTCTAATGATGGGCTTGATGAATCAACTTTTGGCAAAGTTGACGTTAGTAGTTGGGATACAGAAACTGTTAATAATGGGTTAGATATTACTGGCTACCATGGCAGTGATCAAGAACATCTAGTTATTCCAAACGCTGCTGATTTTACTAAGGCCGGAAAGTTAACTGATGAGAATGCAGTTATTACAGTAAATGCAGCTAAGTTTAAAAAGATTCTAAATACAATTAAACCAACTACTGTAGCTATCAGTAAAACAGATAATAAGAAAGTTCAAGTTTCAGATAAAACTGCTTTTGGTGGAAATTTAACTACTGAAAATGGAGTTAGCACAAATGATCCTAATTTGAAACAGATGGATCTTACCAATTTAGATACCAGCAATTTGACTGATATGAGTGGCATGTTTTGCGGAGCATATAAGGTTAAGTCATTAGGTAATTTAAGTGGCTGGGATGTTTCTCATGTTACCAATATGCAACAGATGTTTGACGAGAATACTTATGATAGTCCAGCTCTAGAGTCATTAGATGGCATTAACAAGTGGAATGTAAGCAATGTCCAAAATATATTGTGTCTTTTTAGAAACGATACTAATTTAAAAGATATTGATATTTCTGGCTGGGATTTAAGTAAAGCAACGGGAGGGTGGACGACTGGACAAGTGTTTGCCAGCTTTACTAATATTAGCAAGACAGTTATTAATCTTAATAATGTAAAGTTGCCTTCTGATTTTAATTTGGAAACCAGTTTTGCAAACGGCCAGGTTGTAATTACAAATAATGGTGATCTTTTACAATTAGATACCACTTCGAAGACTCCATTTAAAGACAACTTAACTTTTAGGCAATATAATAGTTGGGGATATTATGCTAATCCAACTGTCAAAACCTATAGTCACAGCATATTTTATGATTCAAAAGGTAGTTCTGATGCTAAAGCTATCGTTCAGGGCGTAATTGATACATTTTTACATAACAATTATGCAAATTATCAAAAAGTAACTATTCCTACCAATGCAGTATATCTTTCTACCAAGCCGAGTGATAGCGCAACTGCTATAGCAAATGAAACTTATGATATAGCTAAAACTGAAACTAGTGACACTACTTATCACGTATTCCGTGATGATGAAATTCCAATGCAATTAACGTATGTTGAGACGGATAATAATAAAAATCTCGGAACTGTTACTGTCGTCGGTAATGGAATAACTATTGTGACTCCTTATAATACTGGTCTGAATCCATTGCCTGTTACTAATCTTGCTGACTGGCTAGGTAACGATGATTATACAAAGTCAGATATGAGTATTACTGGGCAAAAACACTTTGGCTTTGACGGAATTGCAGAGCCAGTTAATGTAGAAATAAATTTAACTAAGAAAGTGATTACAGAGCAACGGACAGTTACTGTTCATTTGTATGAAAGAGACAGTAATGGCGATCCTGTTAAAGATAGTAATGGAAATTATGTATCTGTAGCTCCAGACCTTAAAGCAACTTTTAATTATCGACAGGATGAGTTTGTAAATTCTAAGGGTAAAGTTGTTAAGAAGAGTAATATTTGGTTATGGGATGAAAAAGCTCCTAAAACATATGATGGTGCAAATTCTCAAGAAGTAAATGTCGGATATATAGAGGGAGTTCAGTCAATTAGTAATGTGAAATGCTGGAAAGTTCCAATTAATAAAGAAGGGACAAGCTACATATTAGTTCCAAATGATGGAAATTGGTCGACAGTCGAATTTTCAACTCCTGCTGTAGATGGTTACTATGCAAATCCATTTATAGATAATATTGTAAACGGCTATCCATTGTTAGGTAGACCAGCTAATTTATTTGTAAATCCTAGGTTCAATAACTCTGTTCGTCCTGGCACGTCTGATACAAGTGATAGTAGTATTGCTTATACAAATCAAGATGGTATTTATGAAAATAAAAATGAACATATAATCTGGTATTTTCCTAAGGAAAATACAGCAACAATTAAGAGAACTATTAATTTTGTAAAAAATGATGCAAGTCATACTCAATTACAAGAAACAAGTACTCAGGATGTAAATCTTAATGGCTCCTTGGTGGCAGCTAATCCAAATGGTACTGGCAAAGATTACTTCACAATATATCCTGCAGAATATAATGATGCAAGTATTGTTACTGGCAGCCCAATTGCTGTGATAAATAATAGTAATAAACCTACATATAGTTGGAAAGCTAAAGATGGCCAAACAAGTGTAAATACTGATATAACCGGATATACAGTTTCAGCTGTTAAAATTGGGAACGCAGACTATTCAACGAATGAAAATGACATTAAATATGCCAAAGAAATTGCCCAAAATACTGCAACATTGGATTCTCCAGCAGATTTGAATATTTCTTTTGTATATGCACCTGCTAGCCTTACTAGTAGTTATGAATTTGTTGATGATGATAATAAAGAACAGGTGATAGAACCTGCTACGTCATTTTCAGGTAAGACTGGCGAAACTGTTGAACTTAATATTAAACTCCCAGCTAATTATGAATTAGCAAAAGGAAGCACATTACCAACTAGTTATACTTTTAAGCCTAGCGACAATGAACAGTTAAAAATTCATTTAATTCATCAAAAGAAAGTTTTATCGGATGATACTAGAACAATTAGACGTAAAGTAACTATTACTGATCCCGATGGTAAAGTTGATCCTAAGTCAACAACACAAAGTGTTTCATTTAGTAGAAGCGATACCTTAGATAAAGTAACTAATAAACACATTTATGGTAAGTGGAATAAGAATCAACAAACTTTACTAGCAATTGCTTTGTCAGTATTTGCTGGATATACACCATCTGGCAAGGTGGATGCAATTAATGTAACGGCTGATAGTAATAATCCTGCTGATATTAATATTAGTTACACTGCTGATAAGCAAAACAGTTTTTATCAGTTTGTAGACGATAATGAAGAGGGAGCTAAGGTTGGTACAAGTCATCCAATTTCTGGAACCACTGATGAAATGGTTGACTTAACTAAAGCAATAAAAGATTCAGTTCCAACTAATTATGATTTAGTTCCAGATCAAAGTATGAGTTATATCTTTAAAGCTAGTGATAATAAGCCACTTATAATTCATTTGACTCATCAAAAGAAAGTTTTATCGGATGATACTAGAACAATTAGTCGTAAAGTAACTATTACTGATCCTGATGGTAAAGTTGATCCTGAGTCAACAACACAAAGTGTTTCATTTAGTAGAAGTAATACCTTAGATAAGGTAACCAATCAGCATATTTATGGCGAATGGAATACAAAACAGCAAACGTTGCCTGCAATTGTTTTGCCTGTATTTCCTGGATATACACCATCTGGTAAGGTAGATGCAATCAACGTAACGGCTGATAGTAATGACCCCGCTGATATTAATATTAGTTACACTGCTGATAAGCAAAACAGTTCTTATCAGTTTGTAGACGATAATGAAAAGGGAGCTAAGATTGGTACGAGTCATCCGATTTCTGGAACCACTGATGAAATGGTTGACTTAACTAAAGCAATAAAAGATTCAGTTCCAACTAATTATGATTTAGTTCCAGATCAAAATATGAGTTATATCTTTAAAGCTAGTGATAATAAGCCACTTATAATTCATTTGACTCATCAAAAGAAAGTTTTATCGGATGATACTAGAACAATTAGTCGTAAAGTAACCATTACTGATCCTGATGGTAAAGTTGATCCTAAGTCAACGACACAAAGTGTTACATTTAGTAGAAGCGATACTTTAGATAAGGTAACTAATAAACACATTTATGGTAAGTGGAATAAGAATCAACAAACTTTACCAGCAATTACTTTATCAGTATTTGCTGGATATACGCCATCTGGTAAGGTGGATGCAATTAACGTAACTGCTGATAGTAATAATCCTGCTGATATTAATATTAGTTACATTGCTGATAAACAAAACAGTTCTTATAAATTTGTTGATGATAATGAAAATGAGGCTACGGTAGGTACAAGTCATCCGATTTCTGGAACCACTGATGAAACGATTGATTTAACCAAAGCAATAAAGGATTCAGTTCCAACTAATTATGATTTAGTTCCAGATCAAAATATGAGTTATATCTTTAAAGCTAGTGATAATAAGCCACTTATAATTCATTTAACTCACCATATTAGTGCAGTAACTAATGATTCCAACTTAACAAAGACGGTAAGTCGTACCATCAATGTTACAAAACCAGATGGAACAAAATTAGCACCAGTTGTTCAAAGGGTAAGCTTTATCCAAACAGCAACTAAAGACGATGTTACTGGAAAAGTTACATACAATAATGATTGGAAAGCAAATGGTAAAGATAGTTTTACAGAATATGATGCTCCAGTAGTTGATGGCTATACTGCTAATCCAGCTAAAATAGAAAAGTTTACTCCTAATGTTAATACTAAAGATTCAACTAAAAATATTGTTTATGAGGCTGGTTCTCAAAGTATAACTGTACGTTTTATTGATAAAGATAATAAAGATCAACAAGTGGGTGAAGCAATTTCTATTAATGGTGTTACAGGTAAGAGTGCTGATTTTTCTTCTGTTGTTGTTCCAGAAAACTATGTATTAGCAGAAGGGGAAAAATTACCAACTAATCATAAATTTACCGCCAATGATCAAACAGTTTATACGGTTGAACTAAGACATAAAACTGAAGATGCCAAGATTGATCCTAATGCTAAACTTAGTCAAAAAGTTAGTCGTACTATTTTAATTACCAAACTTGATGGTAGTGTCAATAAGATTATTCAAGAACATACCTTTACTCGTACTGGCGAGAAAGATATGGTCACTGGAAATATTAATTATGGACCGTGGTCAGAAAACGGAAGTTATACTTTCACAGCAATTATTGTAAAGAATATTGCAGGTTACGCAATTAGTGGCTCGGCTCCAAAAATGGTGGTAACACCGGAAACTAAGGACTCGACAGTCAATATTAGCTATGTTGCTAATGGACAGACTAATTATTACCAATTTATTGATGATGATTATCAAGCAGGAGATCCTGTAATTAATCAAAGACATGATTTTGCAGGAAAGACTGGTGAAGCGGTTAAGTTAAATATTTCAGTTCCTCAAAATTATGATCTGGCAAAAAGTAATGTTGTGCCGATTGCTTATACTTTCAAGACTAATAACAATCAACCAATTGTAATTCATTTAGTCCACCATCTTAGTGCAATCACTAATGATCCTAAATTAATGAAGCAAGTTACTCGTACCATCAATGTTACAAAACCAGATGGAACAAAATTAGCACCAGTTGTTCAAAGGGTAAGTTTTATCCAAACAGCAACTAAAGACGATGTTACTGGAAAAATTACATATCATCATGATTGGAAAGTAAACGGTGGAAATAGCTTTACAGAATATGATGCCCCAATAGTTGATGGTTATACTGCTAATCCAGCAAAGATTGAAAAGCTTACTCCTGATGTTAATACCAAAGATTCAATTGTAAATATCGTTTATAAAGCTGATTCTCAAAGTATAACCGTACGTTTTATTGATAAAGATAATAAAGACCAACAAGTAGGTAAAACGATTTCTATTAATGGTGTTACAGGTGAGAGCGCTGATTTCTCTTCTGTTGTTGTTCCAGAAAACTATGTATTAGCAGAAGGAGAAAAATTACCAACTAATCATAAATTTACTGCTGATGATCAAACAGTTTATACGGTTGAACTAAGACATAAAACTGAAAATGCAAAAATTGATCCTAATGCTAAGCTCAGTCAAAAAGTTAGTCGTACTATTTTGATTACCCAACTTGATGGTAGTGTCAATAAGATTATTCAAGAACATACTTTTACTCGTACTGGCGAGAAAGATATGGTCACTGGAAATATTAATTATGGACCGTGGTCAGAAAATGGTAAGTATACTTTCAATGATATTTCAGTGAAAGCAATTGCAGGTTATGCAATTAGTGGTTCAGCACCTGAAGTTGTAGTAACACCAGAAACTAAGGACTCGACAGTCAAGATTAGCTATGTTGCTAATGGACAGACTAGTTATTATCAATTTATCGATGAAGATTATCAAGCAGGAGATCCTGTAATTAATCAAAAGCATCCTATTGCAGGTAAAACTGGAGATAGAATTAATTTAAATATTACGATTCCTAAGAATTATGACTTAGCAAAGGGGAGCATATTACCAACTAGTTATACCTTTAAAGTTAGTGATAATAAGCCTCTTGTGATTTATTTAGTTCATCAAAAAGAAGCTTTGTCGGATGATACTAAAGCTGTTAGACGTAAAGTAACTATTACTGATCCTGATGGTAAAGTTGATCCTAAGTCAACAACACAAAGTGTTACATTCGGTAGAAGCGATACCTTAGATAAAGTAACTAATAAACACATTTATGGTAAGTGGAATAAGAATCAACAAACTTTACCAGCAATTGCTTTGTCAGTATTTGCTGGATATACACCATCTGGCAAGGTGGATGCAATTAATGTAACGGCTGATAGTAATAATCCTGCTGATATTAATATTAGTTACACTGCTGATAAGCAAAACAGTTTTTATCAGTTTGTAGACGATAATGAAGAGGGAACTAAGGTTGGTACAAGTCATCCAATTTCTGGAACCACTGATGAAATGGTTGACTTAACTAAAGCAATAAAAGATTCAGTTCCAACTAATTATGATTTAGTTCCAGATCAGAACATGAGCTATACTTTTAAAGCTACGGATAATGCACCAATTATGATTCATTTAACTCACCATATTAGTGATCTTGTTAATGATTCTAGCTTAACTAAGACAGTTAGTCGTACCATTTTAATTACCAATATTGCTGGTAAAATTGATAAAACTATTCAGAAGCATACCTTTACTCGTATTGGTAAGAAGGATATGGTTACCGGAAATATTAGTTATGGACCATGGTCTGATAATAGTAAGTATGCTTTTGCTGCAATGCAGGTGCAGGCAGTTAAGGGATACGCAATTAATGGTTCGGCTCCAGAAATGGTGGTAACACCAGAAACTAAGGACTCGACAGTCAATATTAGATATCTTGCTAATGGACAGACTAGTTATTATCAATTTATCGACGATGATTATCAGGTAGGAGATCCGGTAATTAATCAAAAACACACTATTGCAGGTAAGACTGGTGAAGATATTAAGTTAAATATTTCAATTCCTCAAAATTATGACTTAGTGCAAGGCGCTATTTTACCAACAAGCTATACATTTGGAGCAGATAATAATAAACCAGTTATTATTCATTTAGTTCATCAGCTTAGCAAAGTGGCTAATGATCCAAAATTGACTAAGGTAATTGCTAGAACGATTAATGTAACTAAAACTGATGGGACTACTAATTCTATTGTTCAAGCAGTTAAGTTTGTTCAGACGGCTATAAAAGATGCTGTTACAAATAATATTTCATTTATGAATGATTGGAAGAATGTAGGTTCAGATAGTTTTGCCGAATACAATGTGCCTGAAATTAAAGGTTACACTCCAAGTCAAAGCAAGGTAGAAAAGCTAACGCCGAAATTTAATAATCAAAATGAAATTATCAATATTTCTTACATTAAAAATAAACAGCTAAATCCTACAAAACCTGTTAAGCCAATTGTGACGCCGATTTCGTCAGATAATAAGGAACAATCTACTAACAAGCAACATATTTCAACTAATATTGCTGAGTCAAAAGTAATCACAGAAAATATGGAGCAACATATTTCTAAACCTAATAGAACTAATAATTTGATTTCTGAAAAAGAAAATGAGCCAAGATACATGTCTCATTCACAAGTAACTACTATGAAGAAAGTAGATGATGTAAAGAAACCAAAGCGTATCAATAAGATAAAGACTGAAAAAGCAACTTTACCGCAAACTGGTAATAATAATGAAAAAACGGCGGCTATAGTTGCAACTGGTTTAGCAGTTGATTTAAGTTTGATCGGTTTGGCTGGTTTAAAAAAGAAAAGATTAAATTAATCAATAGATATTTTAATTTCATAAAAAGAGGCAAGATAATAATGTTATCAAGAAATAATAATCATTTTAATGAACTTAAAGAAATAAGTCCTCGTTATTCAATTCGTAAGTTTACTGTCGGAGCAGCTTCTGTTCTTATAGGGATGTCAATTTTCGGGCTAAATTCTCAAACAGCTCAAGCAGATAGTGTTAATGAAAATGGTTCAAATAAACAAAATCCTGCTGTTGAACAGGAATCAAGCAAGGCACTTACAACTAGTCCATCAAGTAATATTAAAAACGTGGTTGTAACTACTAAGAATGTAGATGCACAAAATCAAGTATCTGCTGAAAAGTCAAAGGTTAATACAAGCAGTGAACAAAAAGCAACTAATACCAATAAAGAAAGCAATCAACGTGCCGAGCTACAGATAGAAAATACTAAAAAAGTTATTGCAGCAAATAAAGATCAAACTAAACAAGTTTCAACTGCTGATCAAGATCAAGCTAAACCAGTTGCCAAAGAAAATTATAGTGTTATCCAGCATGATGTGGTTGCAAATAACGGAAATACCCCACATGATAGTGGCTATGTTCAACTAAATTTAGGATTAAAAATAGAAAATACTAAGAACATTAATCCTGGTGATTATATTGATATTGATTTAGGCTTGCCACTACAATCTGGCCAGCAAAAAACGTATAGTGATGGTTTAGCAGAGAAAGATACACCAGTAACCGTTAAAGATAATGCAGGAAAGACGGATACAATAGGAAATATTGCCACAGTAGGAAATATTCCGAATGAATTTTACCGATTAAGTTTTAACGATCATATTCAAAAATATGGTGCCATACTTCTTAATCTTGATTTAAAGCAATATTCTTTAATTCAGCGTGCTATTAGTACTGTCGGCTATTCTCATGAAAAGAATGGCCCAACCAGTTATAGTGCTCAAAATGATCTAGTTATTGGGGATGGCGCTTATAAATTTACTTCTGGGTTAAGCGTTCCTGTTAAATATATTCCACAAGAAAGTAGTGGAGCGATTACTCCGCGGATTGGAGAAAACACATGGATTCAAGGAAGAAGTACTGGCATAAATTCTAGAGTATGGACTATTTATCCTGACGGATCATTTACTGTAAACGATAAATCTCCGCTTGGGTTAGATGGAATCGTATATTTTGCTAAGAATTTTGGTAATACTGCTACAGTAACGGTTTATAGTCCAAGTAATAATCCTTACTTTGATTATAATTATGCAAGCGACAACGAGATTAAAGAACAAATTGAAAGTGCATTTGCTCAACTAAAAGGGACTAACAATTTAGATCAAATTGCTCAAGATAATTCAAATGTCGGTTTTAGTTTAAATAAAATACCAGAAAATAATATTTCAATTGTTGTTACTCATAGTGACAATCCTGAAAAAGCATATAGCACAGTCTTGAAAGCCGATGGGTCGAAATACAGTTCAGATCAATTAATGACTTCACGTACATATCACATTACTGTTAATGGAGCTAATTTAGGTCAAATATATTCTTTACCAATTTCTTTTATTTCTGAAATTACTAAAGCAGGTGTTGATGTTTCAAAGCCTGACGATATTACTAAACCAGAAGAAGATAAGGCTCAGATATATCAAGATCAAGATAAGTATGAAGTACTTAATAACAATTTGAATAATGCTTATCCAATTTTATATAAGGGAATTAGAATCAATAATCCCGAATTAATGAATTATATGAAGAACAATCTTGCTACTTGGATTGATGTGAAAGATGATAATAATCCGAATAATGAATTAGTAGGTCCAGCAGCTTATACTCTTAATGTATCTGTTGTAAATCAGCCAACTAACTTAAAGCCACAAAATATTGCAAATGGTGATTCTTCAGGGCAACAATTAGATCAAACTATTCTTGTTATTTTCCAGGACTTAGATGAAAATAACAAAAATATCTTAAGTAAAGATTTAACTGGATTAAGTGGAGCTGATGCTAGATATTCAACTTTAAGTGATATTAAGGCTTTAGAAAATCAACATTATGAATTAGTTAGCGATGATACTAAGGGTCAAAATCTTAAGTTTGGTAATCAAAAACAAGTATTTTATGTCAAATTTAGACATGTTCTAAAGAAAGAAAAACAAGAAAGTAAGAGTGTTTCTAGAAATATTACTTATGTTGACGATAAAGGAAATCCTGTTAAGGGATCACCTGATGGCAAAGCTAGCTATGTACAAAGTGCAAGTTTTGTTCGTTTTCCAGTGAAAGATTTAGTGACTGGTGTGGTCGGCTATAGTATTAATAATGATGGTGCAATTGATACTCAGGATGGTACTCATGCATGGAAAGCAACTAGCAGTAATTATTTCGAAAAAGTAATTTCAAAAGATCCTGCATCATTAGGCTTTGAGCATGTTAACTATGCTGTTATTCCAGAAGAAACAGTAGATGCAAATACTAAAGATCAAGAGATCCAAGTTATTTATAGTGGTACTACTAAGAAGCCAGAACCAACTAAACCCGACAAGCCAAACAAGCCGGAGAAACCGGAAACCCCGAATAAACCTGACAAACCGAGTGAACCAAGTAAGCCAGAAATGCCAAGCAAACCTGATAAATCAAGTGAAAGCAAGTCAACTGAACCTGAGAAATTGATTCATCAAGCAACATCAGACACTTCAAAAAATCACAGTGAATCAACTGAAAAAGAAGATTTATCAAGATCAAAAGTTGCTTTAGATAAGACAAGTTTTTCACCTTTGGCTAGAAGAAATACTTCGTTAGTCAATGAGAAGATTAACACTTCTGAATCATCAAAAGATTCAACCAATCTGACTAAAAATAGAACAGCAAATTCAAATAAAGAATTGCCACAAACAAGTAGTAACGCTCAACAATCAATTGATGATGAAGTGATTGGTTCTGTTGCTTTATCAATAGGATTAATTGGTTTAGCTGGTGTTAAAAAGAGAAAAAAGGCAAGATAAGCTACACTAAAGAGAAAGGAGACCGACTTTAAGTCAGTCCCTTTTTCTTTTGTGAGTGCTAAAATTAAACTATAAGATACTTTTTATTTATATATAGAGGTTAAAAGATGGATGATAAGTTTAATCAGAATGAAAATATAGATGAACATGTGGTGATCGATGCAAATCATCCTGGATATGGTTTTACTAAAGAAAAACTATTAAAAAACAATTACGCAAACTGTTCATTATGTAGGTGCTGCTAGCCGAAATCCTCAAGATAATGTGACGAGGGTAAGTTTTAGTCATGTTTATATCATTAATAAAAAAAGTGGGAAAGTAGTTGAAGATCATGGCTTTCAGCCAAAAGAAAAGAGTATGCAATTAATTGGTACTCCAACACTTCCAGGTTATATTCCCGATCGAGTAGTAGTTGGTGGAGAAAAGGTAACGGTTAATGACTTAAATAAAGAATATATAGTTTCTTTTAAGCTCAACATGAAACCAACTAATACAATACAAAAGGCAAAAATTAGATATGTAGATTTAACTAATAATAATCAATTGCTGACAGAAGATACTGTTTCTGGTTTAGCAAATACACCAATTAATTATGATCCTCAACTTAAAATCAAGCATTTTGAAGAACAAGGCTATAAATTAGTAGCTAATGATTTTAATCATAACGGAGATGTCCAATTTTTTGGCAGTTTGGATGACTACTGCCCGGTTTTTATTATTACTTTTATATCTGCTATTGAAGCTGTAAACGTAAATAATCCTGTAGAATGGGTTGATCCATCTTTATATCATAGAAAGAGTAAGCTGATTGTTAATTTTGAGGGATGCTCAAATCCGCCCGAGAAAATTATTCAAACAACTAATTGGTTCCGAACGATTACGATTAATAAAGCTGCCAAAAAAGTAATTTCTCATGGTGTTTATGATAAAGCTTGGCATGCGGATAAAGAAAGATATCAAGAAATTAAAGTTCCCGTTGTTCAGGGTTATCACGCTGATTTAGATTTGATTAAACCAAAATCTATGACTTTAGATGATCAAGCCATTACAGTTCAGTACCACCCTAATGGTCATTTGATTCCAGTTGATGAAGCGGGAGTTGCTATTCCAGATGCACCAACGCCTCAGTTTGTATCAGACTCTAGTGATGCAAGTAAAGTTAAAAACAATCAAAATGTGCCGAAAGTAAGTGGCTATCAAGCAACTCTCGCTACAGTAACTCCAGCCAATCCAGGGCAAGATTTAACTGTAGTTTATGAAAAAATAAATAATAATGATGATACTTTATATATTAATCTAAATCACGATCATGAATCAGATTCTCAAACTACAGTAGTTCGTAAAAATATTGACCAAAAAACCGATTCGAAAAATAATAAAGTTCAAACAGCAATTATTAATT